>NZ_JAVRQA010000242.1:0-2588 GCF_032161845.1 Mycobacterium sp. | reverse complement strand
TGATGAGGCTGCGGGTGATGGTGTTCATTTCGAGTCCTTCTGTCCGAGTTGGCTTTTGGCCTTGGCTGGCCGGTGTGTTCCGGCGATGACACAACTATGTCTCAGCTCGGAGCCCGCGTCTGTCGGGCGACTGGTGGATGGACCGGTGGAAACCCGTGTCCACCGATCGGGGGAACGTTGAATCGCTCGCGAGCTCTACACCAGCGTCGCGATTCGGCGCCGCCAGCGACGCTGTAGTAGAACTCGCGAGACGTGGTCGAGCTAGAGACGTGGTCGAGCTACTGGAAGTCCCGCGACTTGGACCTCACCCGCAGGTCGATCGGGCTCATCCGATCGGCCGTCACGGTGACGGCCCCCGTCGCGTTCTGCACGATGCCGCGGATCACCAACGCCGATGCCGTCTGCGCCAGCCTGCGATGTCGCGCCCACACGCCCCTGGAACACATCACGTTGACCATCCCCGTCTCGTCCTCGAGGTTCATGAACGTCACCCCCTGAGCCGTCGCAGGCCGCTGCCGGTGGGTCACCGCGCCCGCGACGAGCACCCGCGTGCCGTCCGGCACCGACAGCAGCCGATTGGCGGGGACGACCCCTATGTCATCCAGGTGTTCACGCAGGAACTGGACGGGATGACTGTCGGGTGAGACGCCCGTGGCCCAGACGTCGGCGGCGGCCAGCTCGAGCTCGGTCATGCCTGGTAGCGACGGGACGTGCGAAGAGGACCCGACGCCGGGCAACCGATCCGGACGCTCCGAGGCAGCGGCACCCGCCGCCCACAACCCCTCCCGTCGGGTGATCCCGAAACATCCGAGCGCCCCCGCTGTGGCCAGCGCCTCGGTCTGCGGCACCGAAAGCTGCACCCGCCCGGCTAGATCGACGAGAGAAGTGAACGCGCCGTGAGTCTTTCGGTCGTCGACGATGCGTTCGGCCAACTCGTCGCCGATGTGGCGAACACTGCCGAGACCCAACCGTACCTCGAGGCCGTGGTTCTCCAACGTGGCGTGGGACAGGCTGGCGTTCGCGTCGGGGCCGTGCACCAGCACCCCGTGTCGGCGGGCGTCGGCGACCAACGACTGCGGCGAGTAGAAGCCCATCGGTTGCGCCCGCAGCAGAGCGGCGCAGAACACCGCGGGGTGGTGCAGCTTGAACCACGACGAATAGAACACCAGCGAGGCGAACGACAGCGAATGGCTCTCCGGGAAGCCGAAGTTCGCGAACGCCTCCAGCTTCTCGTAGATCCGGTCGGCGACCACACCGGTCACTCCGTGCCGCTCCCGCATGCCGTCGTAGAACCGGCCGCGAAGCCGCTTCATCTTCTCCGTTGACCTCTTGGATCCCATGGCCCGACGCAACTGGTCCGCCTCCGCCGCGGAGAAGCCAGCGCAGTCGACCGCCAACTGCATCAACTGCTCCTGAAATAGCGGAATCCCCAACGTCTTCCGCAGCGCCTGCTCCATCGACGGGTGGTCGTAGGTGACTTCCTCCTCCCCATTGCGGCGCCGGATGTAGGGATGCACCGACCCACCCTGAATGGGCCCTGGCCTGATCAGCGCCACCTCGACCACCAGGTCGTAGAACACTCGCGGCTTCAGTCGGGGCAGAGTGGCCATCTGCGCGCGGGACTCCACCTGGAACACCCCGACGGAGTCGGCACGCTGCAACATCTCGTACACCGCCGCCTCGGACAGGTCGAGCTTGGACAGATCGACCTCGATGCCCTTGTGCTCGGCGATCAGGTCGATGGCGTAGTGCAGCGCCGAGAGCATGCCGAGTCCGAGTAGATCGAACTTCACCAAACCGATTGCTGCGCAATCATCCTTGTCCCACTGCAGCACGGTGCGGTTCTCCATGCGCGCCCACTCCACCGGGCATACGTCGGCGATCGGCCGGTCACAGATCACCATGCCGCCGGAGTGAATGCCCATGTGTCGCGGTAGGTTCTTGATCTCACATGCCAGCTCGATCACCTGCTCGGGGACGTCCTCGACGTCGGGTGAGTCGGCCAGCCCGTTCCACCTGCTGATCTGCTTGCTCCAGGCGTCCTGCTGGCCCTGGGAGAACCCCAGCGCCCTCGCCATGTCGCGCACCGCGCTGCGGCCACGATAGGTGATGACGTTGGCGACCTGGGCGGCGTAGTCGCGGCCATAGCGCTCGTAGACGTATTGAATTGCCTTCTCGCGCAAGTCCGATTCGATGTCGATGTCGATGTCTGGTGGCCCGTCCCTGGCCGGCGACAGGAATCGCTCGAACAGCAACTCGTTGGCGACCGGGTCGACGTTGGTGACACCCAGCGCGTAGCAGACCGCGGAGTTGGCCGCCGATCCCCGGCCCTGGCAGAGGATGTCGTTCTCCTTGCAGAACCGAGTGATGTCGTGCACCACCAGGAAGTAGCCGGGGAAGCTGAGCTGGCTGATGACGTTCAGCTCGTGCTCGATCTGGGCGTAGGCCTGCGACGCACGCTCCGGCGGGCCGTAACGATTGTGGGCACCGGTCATCACGAGGTGTCGCAGCCAGCTGTCCTCGGTCTGCCCCGCCGGCACGTTGAACGGTGGCAGCTTCGGGGCGATGAGCGCCAACCCGAACGCACA
>NZ_JAVRQA010000241.1:0-34274 GCF_032161845.1 Mycobacterium sp. | reverse complement strand
GTGCCCGGTGTGTTTGTTGCAGGTGACGTGCGCTCGGAATCCGCGAAGCGGGTGGCGGCCGCCGTCGGCGAAGGGTCGATGGCCGTGATGCTGGTGCACCGCTACCTGGCCGAGGCCTAGAAAGGACGACCCCGATGGGCGAAACATGTCTGCCCGACGAGCTCCGGACGCTGTTCCTCTTCGAGAAACTGACGGATCGACAGCTGGAGTCGCTGTGCGTACACGGGCACCTCGCCCGCTACGAACCAGGGCCGATCTGCGTCGAAGGTGAGGCCGCGACGTGTTTCTACGTCCTCATCGAGGGCGAATTGGTGATGTCGAAGCGTTCCGGCGGTGCGGACATCGAGACGAACCGAACCTCGCAGCGTGGCGTCTACTGCGGCGCGTGGAGCGCCTACGTCGACGGCGTGCCGCAGGTCTACGAGTCGTCGGTCCGAGTATCGAAGCCATCGAAGTTCTTCGTCCTCGATGCCGCGGCGTTCGGCAACTTCGTCAAGACCGAACTGCCGATGGCAGTGCACCTGCTGGAAGGCCTCAAGGTCGGCGGCCTGCGGCAACGCCAGATCATCGACCAGCGCGAGAAGCTGCTGGCGCTGGGCCAACTGTCGGCAGGCCTGACCCATCAGCTCAACAACCCGGCCGCAGCGGCCGCCAGGGCCGTCTCCGATCTACGCGAGAAGGTCGCGGGCATGCGCCACAAGCTCGCGATGCTCGCCGACGGCAAGTTCAGCCCCGAGGGTCTGCGCGTCCTGGTCACCATTCAGGAAGAGGTGGCCGAGCAGGTCGCCAAGTCCAAGGCACTCGAGCTCACCGCGCTCGAGTCATCCGATCGCGAGGATGCGATCGGCGACTGGCTGGAAGACCACGGCATTGCGGCGGCGTGGGACTACGCACCGACTTTCGTCGAAGCAGGCTTGGACACCGACTGGCTCGAGCGCATCTCCGCGTCGGTCGACGAGGTCGACGCCACCGCATCGCTCCAGGGTGCGATCGGCTGGCTGCGGTACACCATCGACACGGAGTTGATGATGAACCAGATCGCCGAGGCCAGCAGCCGGATCTCGGCGCTGCTGGCGGGCGCCAAGCAGTACTCGCAGATGGACCGGGCGCCGTACCAGAGCGCCAACGTCCATGAACTCCTGCGCAGCACCATCATGATGTTCGGCGAGAAGCTCGGCAAGGACAAGCCAGTCAAACTGGTCAAGGAGCTTGATATGTCCTTGCCTGAAATTCAGTGTTACCCAGGCGATCTCAATCAGGTCTGGACCAACATCATCGACAACGCGATCCAAGCGATGGGCGGCCATGGCACGCTCACCATCCGCACTTCCGCCGTTGGTGAGGACGCCATCAAGGTGGAGATCTGCGACGACGGTCCCGGGATTCCCGACGACATCTCCGAACGCATCTTCACGCCGTTCTTCACCACCAAGGCCTTCGGCGAGGGCACCGGACTCGGACTGGACCTGGCTTGGCGCATCGTCGCCCAGAAGCACCACGGCAACATCCGGGTCGAGTCGAAACCAGGCGACACCCGCTTCATCATCGTGCTGCCGATGGTCGCACCGAAACCCGAGGAAGCACCCGCCGACGGGGTGTAGTTCGAGTCAGCGCGATCGCATCGGAATGTCGCGGCGATCACGCGGGTTGACCCAACCATGACGAAACCAAACCTCGGCAAGTTCGGCGTGTTCGGGCACTACTCGCAGTGGCAGCAGCTGTCTCCCGAGCAACTTCGCGAGATCGAAGCACTCGGCTATGGCGCGATCTGGGCCGGCGGCTCACCGCCCGCCGAACTCGACTGGGTGGATCCGATTCTCGCCGCGACCGACGAGCTTCAGTTGGCCACCGGCATCGTCAACATCTGGACGGCAGCGGCAGGCCCGGTCGCCGAATCCTTCCACCGCATCGACAAGGCCTATCCGAACCGGTTCCTCCTCGGCATCGGCGTCGGCCATCCCGAGGCGCACCAGGAGTACAAGAAGCCCTACGACGCGCTGACCGAGTACCTCGACGAGCTCGACGGGTACGGCGTCCCGAAGGACCGCCGCGTCGTCGCCGCCCTCGGGCCGCAGGTGCTCAAGCTCTCGGCCCGGCGTAGCGCGGGCGCTCATCCGTACCTGACCACGCCCGAGCACACCAGGCAGGCCCGCGAACTCGTCGGACCCGACGCGTTCATCGCGCCAGAACACAAGGCCGTCCTCACGACTGACGCCGAGCAGGCACGCGCCGTCGGTCGCAAGACCCTCGAAATCTATCTGAGCCTGGCCAACTACACGAACAACTGGAAGCGGCTCGGCTTCACCGACGCCGACGTCGCCAAGCCCGGCAGCGACGAGCTGGTGGACGCGGTCGTCGCCTACGGCACCGTGGAGGCCGTCGCCGCGCGCCTCTCCGAGCACATCGCAGCGGGCGCAGATCACGTTCCCGTTCAGGTCCTAACGGGTACTGACAAGCTGGTACCCGCACTCGCCGAGCTGGCGGGCCCGCTCGGCCTGCAGTGAGGCCGACCTCCATTCGAAGGGATTTCCACACCCATGACAGAAGCAGCCGACCTCAAGCCCAACCTCGGACGCTTCGGCGTCTGGACGTTCGGGGCCGTGACGCCGGAGCAAGCGAAGGAGATCGAGAAGCTGGGCTACGGCGCGGTGTGGGTCGGCGGATCCCCTTCCGGCGACCTGTCCTTCGCGGAGCCGATCTTGGAGGCGACCGAGTCTCTGCAGTTGGCGACGGGCATCGTCAATGTGTGGACGGCACCCGCGGACCAGGTTGCCGAGTCCTACCACCGCATCGAGAAGGCTCACCCTGGCCGCTTCCTGCTCGGCATCGGCATCGGCCACCCGGAGCACACCGAGGAGTACCGCAAGCCGTATGACGTGCTCGTCGAGTATCTGGACGCCCTCGACACCGCCAACGTCCCGACGAGCCGTCGCGTGGTCGCGGCGTTGGGCCCGCAGGTGCTCAAGCTCTCCGCGAAGCGCAGCGCCGGTGCGCACCCCTACCTGACGACGCCCGAACACACGGCCCAGGCACACCAATTGATCGGTCCCAGCGTGTATTTGGCGCCCGAGCACAAGGTGGTGCTGGCCAGGGACGCGGCTCACGCCCGCGAGATCGGCCGCCAGGCCGTCGACTTCTACCTCGGTCTGAGCAACTACGTGAACAACTGGAAGCGCCTCGGCTTCACCGACGCCGACGTCGAGAAGCCAGGTAGTGACAAGCTCATCGACGCCGTGGTGGCCCACGGCACCCCGGACGACATCGCCAAGCGGCTGCAGGAGCACATCGACGCGGGCGCCGACCACGTCTGCATTCAGGTCCTCGGCGGGGCGGACGCGCTGATCCCCACGCTGGCCGAATTGGCGGGCCCCCTGGGGCTCTCGACGGACGGCTAGATCGGCCAACCGCTAGGGTTTGTCACCATGCGTCTGCTGGTCACCGGCGGCGCCGGTTTCATCGGCGCCAACTTCGTCAACGCCGCGGTGCGTGAACGTCCAGAGGTCCAGGTGACGGTCCTGGATGCCCTGACGTACGCGGGCAGTCGAGAGTCGTTGGCGCCCGTGGCCGACGACGTGCGCCTGGTGCACGGCGACGTCAGTGACGCCGAACTCGTCGAGAAGCTGGTGGCCGAGTCCGACGCGGTCGCGCACTTCGCCGCCGAAACGCACGTCGACAATTCGTTGGCCGACCCCGAGGCGTTCCTGCGCACCAACGTCGTCGGCACGTTCACCCTTCTCGAGGCAGTGCGCAGGCACGGCATTCGACTGCACCACGTTTCCACCGACGAGGTCTACGGCGATTTGCCGCTTGGTGATCCCGTCCGGTTCACCGAGTCCACCCCGTACAACCCGTCGAGTCCGTACTCGTCGACCAAGGCGGCCTCGGACATGTTGGTGCGGTCGTGGGTGCGGTCGTACGGTGTGCGGGCCACGATCTCGAACTGTTCCAACAACTACGGGCCGTACCAGCACGTCGAGAAGTTCATCCCGCGCCAGATCACCAACGTGCTGACGGGCCGGCGTCCCAAGCTGTACGGCCTTGGGGCCAACGTCCGCGACTGGATCCACGTCAGCGACCACAACCGCGCCGTGTGGCGAATCCTGCTCGACGGCGAGTTCGGCCGCACGTATCTGATCGGGGCCGACGGTGAGCGCGACAACTTGACGGTGATGCGCACCCTGTTGCGCCTGATGGATCACGATCCCGACGACTTCGACCACGTCACCGACCGGGCCGGTCACGACCTGCGGTACGCGATCGACCCATCGGCACTTCGCGACGAACTGGGGTGGACGCCTGTGCACGTCGACTTCGAGTCCGGCCTCGCCGCGACGATCGACTGGTACCGCGACAACGAATCATGGTGGCGGCCACTGAAGGACGCGGCCGAGGCGACGTACGAGGAGCGCAACCAGTGACCTTTCGCGAGCTCTCGGTGCCCGGCGCGTGGGAGATCACGCCGACCGTCCGGCCCGACCCCCGCGGGTTGTTCTTCGAATGGTTCACCGACACCGAATTCACCGCGATGACCGGCCACCCGCTCGACCTCCGACAGGCCAATGTGTCGGTGTCGTCGGCGGGTGTGCTGCGGGGACTGCACTTCGCCCAACTGCCGCCCAGCCAGGCCAAGTACGTGACGTGTCTACGCGGCGCGGTCTTCGACGTGGTGGTCGACGTCCGGGTGGGATCGGCGACGTTCGGTCGCTGGGACTCGGTGCTGCTCGATGACCGCGACCACCGGACGATCTACATCTCCGAAGGGCTGGCGCACGGTTTCCTTGCGTTGGAAGATCATTCGACGATCTCCTATCTGTGTTCGGCGGGCTACTCTCCCACTCGCGAGCACACCATCAACGCCTGCGATCCAGCCATCGGAATCGACTGGCCGCTGGTCGACGGGGCCCCGCCGAACCTGTCCGAGCGCGACGCCGCGGCTCCGACCCTCGACGACGTGCTCTCGTCGGGACTGCTTCCGACGTGGGACGAGGCGCAGGCGTTCGTCGCCGAACTGGGTGTTCAGCGCTCCGACGGCTAGCCGGTTTCGCCCCACTACTTCCGGATCGCCCACTCGAGTTCTACGCTGGCAAACGTAGCTCGTCTCGAGGGGGGACCATGAGCTCTTCAACCACCGTGTGCGAAGCATTTCAGCGAACCTCGGCCAGCGCGCCCGATCAAGTTGCACTGCGCACCCCTGGTGACGGGGTGGCCATCACCTGGCGCGAATACGCCGAGAGGGTCCGGCGCATCGCATCAGGACTCGACCGGTTGGGCCTGCGTCGCGGCGAGACCCTCGCGTTCATGCTCACCAATCGTCCGGAGTTCGCACTGGTGGACACCGCCGCCACACACCTGGGCGCCATCCCGTTCTCGGTCTACAACACCAGCTCGCCAGAACAGCTCGCCTACCTGTTCACCCATGCCGAGAACCGCATCGTGGTGACTGAACGGACCTTCCTCGACCGCATCCGCCAGGCCGGAGTCGCGATGGAGCACGTCGTCTGCGTGGACGGGCCCGCCGAAGGTGCTACCTTGACGCTTGCCGACCTGGAAGAGCGTGAGCCGCGAGCGGACTTCGACTTCGAATCAACTTGGCGGACAGTGTCTTCCGACGACGTGTGCACGCTGATCTATACCTCCGGCACTACCGGACCCCCAAAGGGCGTGCAGATCACGCACGCAAACGTGCTAGCCGAGATCGCTTGCTTCGACGCGGTCGCGTCCTCACGATTCGGCGACCGATGGACGTCATTCCTGCCGGCGGCTCACATCGCCGACCGGGTGACCACCATCTATCTTGCTTCGGTAACGGGCACGCAGGTGACCTACGTCGACGACCCCAAGGCGATCGGATGCGCGCTTCTGGACTGCCGTCCGAACTTCTTCTTCGCCGTCCCCCGCGTCTGGGAGAAGATTCGGGCTGGCATCGAAGCCAAGATCAATGCCGAGCCCGACGACCGCACCCGCACCGCCACGTGGGACGCACTGACGATCGGCCGGCTCAAGGTTCGACTCGAACAACGCGGCGAGTCGCTGACTCCCGAGCAGCGGGAGCAGTGGAGCCGGGCCGAGGCGCTGGTGTTCACCAACCTCCGCAACGCCATCGGGCTTGACCAGTGCCGCGTCGCGTGGACGGGTGCGGCGGCGTTGGCCCCCGCAACCATCGAGTTCTTCCTCGCCATCGGCATCAACCTCTGCGAAATCTGGGGCATGTCAGAGCTCACCGGGCTCGCGACGGTCAACCCGCCTGAACGCAACAAAGTCGGAACGATCGGGCCCGCAGCGCTGGGCATGGAGATCAAGCTGGCCGAGGATGGCGAGATCATGGCGCGCGGGCCTCTCGTGATGAAGGGCTACCGCAAGGACCCTGCCCGCACCGCTGAGACGATCGTCGACGGTTGGGTAATGACCGGCGACATCGGCACGATGGACGAAGACGGCTACTTGACGATCGTCGATCGCAAGAAGGAGCTGATCATCAATCTTGCCGGAAAGAACATGTCGCCCACCAACATCGAGAACTCCATCAAGGCCGCCTGTCCGCTCATCGGCGGCATCATCGCGATCGGCGACAACCGGCCGTACAACGTGGCGCTCATCGCGCTCGACCCCGACGCCGGTGCCGCGTACGCCGAACGTACCGGCTCGTGCGACGCGTCCGGGATGGCCCTCTGCCGCGACCCGGGGATCAAGCGGATCGTCGCCGAGGGCGTCGCTGCCGGAAACGGGAGGCTCTCGCGGGTCGAGCAGATCAAGAAATACGAGATACTGCCGACCTTCTGGGAACCGGGTGGCACCGAGTTGACGGCGACGATGAAGCTGCGGCGCAAGCCGATCTACGAGAAGTACGCCGATCGGATCGAGTCCCTCTACGTCTGATCGGCTCATGAGGTTGCCTTCGCAAGGAAGGTTGCCGGGGTTGGCCGACGCGAGGAGGATCGACTGGATCGGCGGCGCCGCCGAGACGCTGCCCTTCTCTGCAGGAGGCAGATCATGTATGCGCGAACCACCACTTTCCTGGCCCGGTCCCAGTCCATCGACGCAGGCATCGAACATGTCCGCGATTCCGTAATGCCCGCGCTCGAAGCGCTCGACGGGTACACCGGCTTGTCTCTGTTGGTCGACCGTTCGACTGGCCGCTGCATAGCTGCGAGCGCATGGGAGACCGAGAACGCCATGCGCACCAGCACGGAATCGATTGCGCCGGTTCGGGATAAAGCCGCGGAGATCTTCGGCGCCACCCCGGACGTCGAGCATTGGGAGATCGCCGTCCTGCACCGCAACCACGAATCCGGCGACGGTGCCGGCGTCCGCTCCATCTGGGTCAAGGTCGACCCTAATCAGGTCGACCAAGCCCTCGACGTCTACAAGACGCGTGTCCTGCCCGCGCTCGAAGAGATCGAGGGATTCTGCGGCGCCAGCCTGCTGGTCGACCGAGCGTCGGGCCGTGCGGTGTCCTCGGCGAGCTATGACAGCGTCGACGTGATTCAGCGGAACCGCGACAAGTTGGACATGCTCACCGGCTCGAGCACCCAGGAAGCGGGCGCAGAGGTCCTGGACGACTGCACCTTCGAGTTGGCGATCGCTCACCTGCGCGTGCCGGAGATGGCCTAACCCCGGGTAGCGCGCGGCGGCCTAGGGCGCACCGCCCCGATCACGGGCCGGGCGGTGCGTCCTTGCCAACCATGCCCGCCATTTACTAGGATATGCAAGTATCTGCTCCGGCAGGTTTCGGCACCTACCCACTTCTCACCACCTCGGGACTTCGAAGATGACTACACAGATCTCGCACTTCATCGACGGCCAGCGGGTCGCAGGCCAGTCCGGCCGCACCGCAGACGTTCTGAACCCGAGCACGGGCGAGGTTCAGGCCCAGGTCCCGATGGCATCGTCGGCCGAGGTCGACGCCGCAGTGGCGGTCGCCGTCGAGGCGCAGAAGGAATGGGCGGCCTGGAACCCCCAGCGCCGGGCCCGCGTAATGATGAAGTTCGTCGCACTGGTCAACGAGAACGCCAACGAGCTCGCCGAACTGCTCTCGCTGGAGCATGGCAAGACGGTCGCCGACTCGCTCGGCGACATCCAGCGCGGCGTCGAGGTCATCGAGTTCGCGATCGGCATTCCGCACCTGCTGAAGGGCGACTACACCGAGGGCGCGGGCGGCGGCATCGACGTCTACTCATTGCGTCAACCACTCGGTGTGGTCGCGGGCATCACGCCGTTCAACTTCCCCGCGATGATCCCGCTGTGGAAGGCCGGCCCCGCGCTGGCGTGCGGCAACGCCTTCGTTCTCAAGCCAAGTGAACGCGACCCGTCGGTCCCGGTCCGGCTGGCCGAACTATTCCTCGAGGCCGGCCTCCCCAAGGGCGTCTTCCAGGTGGTGCACGGCGACAAGGAAGCCGTCGACGCGATCCTCAATCATCCCGACATCCAGGCCGTCGGCTTCGTCGGCAGCTCCGACATCGCGCAGTACATCTATTCGACGGCGGCGGCCAACGGTAAGCGCGCCCAGTGTTTCGGTGGCGCCAAGAACCACATGATCGTGATGCCCGACGCCGATCTCGACCAGGCCGTCGACGCGCTCATCGGTGCCGGCTACGGCAGCGCGGGCGAGCGCTGCATGGCGATCAGCGTCGCGGTGCCGGTCGGCGAAGAGACAGCGCAACGGCTTCGAAATCGGCTGGTCGAGCGCGTCAACCAGTTGCGCGTCGGCCACAGCCTCGATCCAAAGGCGGACTACGGCCCACTGGTCACCTCGGCGGCCCTCGCGCGGGTCAAGGACTACATCGGCCAGGGCATCGAAGCGGGCGCCGAGGCCGTCGTCGACGGCCGGGAACGTGCCAGTGACGACCTCACCTTCGGTGACGCCAGCCTCGAAGGCGGCTACTTCATCGGGCCGACGCTGTTCGACCACGTCACCACCGACATGTCGATCTACACCGACGAGATCTTCGGGCCGGTGCTCTGCATCGTCAGGGCCGAGACCTACGAGGAAGCGCTCGCGCTGCCCTCGGAGCACGAATACGGCAACGGCGTCGCGATCTTCACGCGCGACGGCGACACCGCACGTGACTTCGTGTCCCGTGTGCAGGTCGGCATGGTCGGTGTCAACGTGCCGATCCCGGTTCCGGTGGCGTATCACAGCTTTGGCGGCTGGAAGCGGTCCGGCTTCGGCGACCTGAATCAACACGGGCCGGCCTCGATCATCTTCTACACCAAGGTCAAGACGGTCACTCAGCGGTGGCCATCGGGCATCAAGGATGGCGCCGAGTTCTCCATCCCGACGATGAAGTAACTAGGGATGGACTACTTCGGTCTCGATGACGACGAGCGCGTGATCGCCGAGACGGCGGCCGAGTTCGCCGAGAAGCGCATCGCGCCCCATGCGTTGGAATGGGACGCCGACAAGCACTTTCCCACCGACGTGTTGCGTGCGGCGGCCGAGCTGGGCATGGCGGCGATCTACTGCCAGGAGGACGCCGGCGGCAGTGGCCTGCGCCGTCTGGACGGCGTGCGGATCTTCGAGCAGATGGCGGCCGCCTGCCCGACATTGTCGGCGTTCCTGTCCATTCACAACATGTGCACGTGGATGGTCGACACGTACGGCACCGACGAGCAGCGCAAGAAGCTGGTGCCACGCCTTGCCTCGATGGAGCTGATCGCCAGCTACTGCCTCACTGAGCCCGGCGCCGGTTCCGACGCAGCAGCGTTGCGCACCAAGGCCGTTCGAGACGGCGAGGAGTACGTGCTCGACGGCGTCAAGCAGTTCATCTCCGGAGCGGGCGTGTCGGACGTATACGTCGTGATGGCCCGCACGGGCGGTGATGGGCCGCGCGGCATCTCGGCGTTCGTCGTAAACAAGGACACGCCTGGCGTCAGCTTCGGCGCCGACGAGTACAAGATGGGCTGGAACGCCCAACCCACCGCGCAGGTGGTCTTCGAGAACGCCAGGGTGCCACTCGACGCGATGCTCGGCGGCACCGAGGGTGAGGGCACCGGCTTCGGCATCGCGATGACCGGCCTCAATGGTGGGCGCGTCAACATCGCCGCCTGTTCGCTGGGCGGAGCACAAGCCGCCTACGACAAGTCGGTGGCCTACCTCGCCGATCGCGAGGCGTTCGGCATGCGACTGATCGACGAGCCGACCATCCGGTTCACCCTCGCCGACATGGCCACCACCCTGGAGACGTCACGAAACATGTTGTGGCGGGCGGCTACTGCGCTCGACGACGACCATCCGGACAAGGTCGAACTGTGCGCAATGGCCAAGCGCTACGTCACCGACGCGTGCTTCAACGTGGCCGACCAAGCCCTCCAGTTGCACGGCGGCTACGGCTACCTGCGCGAGTACGGGCTGGAGAAGATCGTCCGTGATCTGCGCGTACACCGCATTCTCGAGGGAACCAACGAAATCATGCGCGTGGTGATCGGGCGGGCAGAAGCCGCCCGGGCACGCGCGTCTTAGGTCAGGAGGAGCCTTCTATGGCGACGATCGCGTTCTTGGGGCTGGGCAACATGGGCGGCCCGATGGCGGCCAATCTGGCCGGAGCGGGACATGACGTCCGCGGCTTCGACTTGGTGCCCGAGCTGAAGGCAGCTGCAGAAGCCAAGGGCGCCAAGGTGTTCGACACCGGTCCCGACGCGGTCGCCGACGCTGACGTAGTGATCACCTCGCTTCCCAGCGGTGCCATCGTGAAGTCCTGCTACGTCGAGGTGTTGCCTGCCGCAAAGCCGGGCACGCTGTTCATCGACACCTCGACCATCTCCGTCGACGACGCGCGGGCCATCAACGCACAGGCCGAAGAGCACGGCCACGCACAGATCGACGCACCCGTGTCCGGCGGCGTCAAGGGCGCCACCGCGGGCACCCTGGCGTTCATGGTGGGGGGGGCCGATGCTGCCGTCGAGCGGGCCAGGCCGGTCCTGGAACCGATGGCGGGCAAGATCATTCACTGCGGGGGCTCCGGCAACGGCCAGAGCGCGAAGCTGTGCAACAACATGGTTCTCGCGGTGCAGCAGATCGCCATCGGCGAGGCGTTCGTCCTCGCCGAGAAGCTCGGCCTCTCGGCACAGTCGTTGTTCGACGTGATCACCGGGGCGACGGGCAACTGCTGGGCCGTGCACACGAATTGCCCGGTGCCAGGACCGGTTCCGACGTCACCCGCCAACAACGACTTCAAGCCGGGCTTCGCGACGGCCCTGATGAACAAGGACCTCGGGCTGGCGATGGCGGCCGTGAACTCGACAGGCTCGACGGCACCCCTTGGAACCCATGCCGCGGAGATCTATGCGAATTTCGCCGCCGAACACGCCGGCCAGGACTTCAGCGCCGTGATCGAGCTGCTACGCGGCAGCTGAGCGGTTTCCGCGCGCCCACAGTTGGGCGTGCAGCCGCTGACAGTCCGCGATGCGCAGGCCGTCGTAGTCCGGGCGCGCCCCAGCGAGGTCGGGGTCGACGAGCACCCCGGCCAGACCGACGGACATCGCGGTGCGCACCCCGGTCTGCGAGCCCGAGAACACCAACGAGTCGTGCGCGGGGGCGCCCAACTCGGCCAGTGCCAGGCGGTAGGCATCGCCGCTCGCCGTTGGGGTGCTGACGTCGTCGGCGGTGACGATGGTCTGAACCAGTCCGTCGCCGAGCAATTGACGCACCAGGGGTTCGACCCACTGGCGTCGACCGGTAGTGACGACGCCGACGGCCACCCCGGTGCTGAACCCGTCGGTGATCAGGTCGCCGAGGCCGATGCGCGGGTCCAGGTTGGCACCGAGCAACGTCTCGTCGACCATCATCGCCTTGGTCGCGCAGATCTCGTCGACGAGAACCTTGAGCAGGACGTCACACTCCGTACAGATGCCGCGCGCCCGTAGCTCGGCCGCGACGCGCTGCCGCTCGTCGGGCAAGGTCATCAGCTTGCGGTACCGCGGCACGGACCACTGAATCTTCAGCCCGTGCGCAGCGAAGGCAGCGTTGAACGCGAGCCGATGGCCACCGCATTCCACGTCGGCGAGGGCATCGAGGTCGAAGATCATCGCTTGCAGCGGAAAGGGCGCGGTCTCACTCGGGCAGGACGAGTCCCACCAGAACCGGCCTGCCCGCCACGCTTTCTCCGGTATCGACGACATGCACCAAGCGTGGCCCACGTCACACCCGCGGCGCCTCCCCCATCCGGGGGATTGAACAGGCCAACTTGGCTGCCAGCTCGAACGTCGGTCCTATGCTCGTGCCATGTCGCCCGCTGCGGACCCTCCGGTGCGACTCGTGCTGGTGGACGATCACGAGATGGTCATCGAGGGGCTCAAGGCGATGCTGACGGCGTTCGGCGACCGCGTCGAGGTCGTCGGCCAAGCCGTTGGCGCCGAGCGAGCCATCGGCGTCGTGACCGAATTGAACCCCGACGTCGTCCTGTGCGACGTGCGAATGCAGGGCTCGAGCGGGCTGGACCTGTGCGCCGCTCTGCGCGAGCGCAACCCGGACCGCAAGGTCGTCATGCTTTCGGTCTACGACGACGAGCAGTACCTCTTCCAGGCCTTGCGCGTCGGCGCGGCTGGCTACCTGTTGAAGAGCATCAGCAGCGACGAGCTGGTACGTCAGATCGAGTTCGCCCACGGCGGAGCCACCGCGATCGATCCAGGGATGGCGGCCAGGGCCGTCGACACCGCGGCCAGGTTGCAGCGCGACGAATTCTGGCCAGGCGCCCGACAGGGCCTCACCCAGCGCGAGAGCGAGATCCTCTCCTACGTCGTCAACGGTCTTTCCAACCGCGGCATCGCGACCAAATTGGTGATCGGCGACGAGACCGTCAAGACCCACCTGCGGGCGATCTACCGCAAGCTCGGCGTCGCCGATCGCACGGGTGCCGTCGCGACGGCGCTGCGAGAAGGGATCTACCAGTGACTTCGGAGGGCAGGAGCGAAGCGACCCGGGAAATGTCCCTGCAACGCTCGAATGCCGTGCGTGACCTCGTCGACGCCGATCGTGAACTGGCGCTTCTGCGCGAGCTGATCCAGGCGGCCTCCAGCGGGCCTGGCGTGGAACCGCTGGCCGAGGCCGCCGCGCGCATGATCACCGCGGCCACGGGCACCGATGTGTGCTTCGTCCACGTGCTCGACGACCCCGAACGTTCGCTCACCCTGACCGGGGCGACCCCGCCGTTCGACGCCGAGGTCGGCAAGATCCGGCTGCCGTTGGGCCAGGGTGTGTCGGGCTGGGTGGCCAGCCACCGCGAACCCGTCGTGATCGTCGAGGACAAGGAGTCCGACCCGCGGTACCTGCCGTTCGAGTCGTTGCGAGGCTCGGACTTCACCTCGATGGTGTCGGTACCGATGGAGACCGATCCGGGCGGCCTGGTTGGCGTGTTGAACGTGCACACCGTCGCCCGTCGTGAGTTCACCGCCCGCGACGTCGAACTGCTGCTGGTGATCGGCAGGCTGATCGCGGGGGCGATGCACCAGGCCAGGTTGCACCGGCAGTTGGTGGCCCGCGAGCGTGCCCACGAGAACTTCGTCGAGCAGGTCATCGAGGCGCAGGAGATCGAGCGCCGTCGCCTGGCCGGCGACATCCACGACGGCATCTCGCAGCGGCTGGTGACGCTGTCCTACCGGTTGGATGCGGCCGCACGGGCGGTCGGCGGGGATGCCGCCGCGGTCGCCGAGCAGTTGGGCATGGCGCGCGAATTGGTGGACCTCACCCTGCAGGAGGCGCGCGCGGCGATCGGCGGGTTGCGCCCTCCGGTGCTCGACGACCTCGGCCTCGCGGGTGGCCTCGCCAGCCTGGCCAGGTCCATCCCACAGGTGGACATCGACGTCGACTTGGCTGACGCGCGGCTTCCCGACCACATCGAGATCGCCCTCTACCGGATCGCCCAGGAGTGCCTGCAGAACGTCGTCAAACACGCGCACGCCACCAACGCGAGCCTGACGTTCTCCGTCGGCGACGACTCGGCACGACTCGAAATCGTCGACAACGGAGTCGGTTTCGACACGTTCGAGCGGCCGCTCGGCGGCGACGAAATGGGTGGCTACGGGCTGCTGTCGATGGCCGAACGCGCGGAGATCGTCGGGGGCAGGCTCAACATCCGGTCCCGGCCCGGCTCGGGGACGGCCGTCACCGCCACCATCCCGCTACCGTCGCCGCCCGCGCCCTAGAAGTCGCCGGCCTGGCGGCGCAGCGTCTCGATCGCCCCCGCGAGCGCCGCCGACTCGCCCGCCGAGATCCCGATGTCGGCGAAGACCTCGTCGTTGAGGGTCGTCGTCGCATCCTCGACGGTCGAACGACCGAGTGCGGTCAACGTCACCAGCGTGGTGCGCCCGTCGGTGGGGTGCGGGGACCGCTCCACCAGGCCATCGCTCTCCAGTCGACGAATCGCGTGGGTGACGCTGGTGACGTGGACCTGCAGCCGGTCGGACGCCTTGGTGATGGGCAACGCCCCGCTGCTGCTGAACGCCAGGAGCCGCAGGAGTTCGTAGCGCGAGAAGCTGAGGTCGTAGGGACGCAACGCCGTCTCGACGCGAGCGAGAAGGATCTGATGCGCTCGCATCACCGACGTGACGGCGACCATGCCGTCCGCCACGGCGCCCCAGCCGGCACGCTCCCAGTTGGTGCGGGCCAGCGCGATGGGATCGCGCTCATTGGGGTGCGAGGACACGCCTCTTCATACCGCACGGACGGGTCGGACCGTGGGAACTCAGCGGCGCGCAACCGCCGCCAGCACCGCCCTCGACGACACCCGGTCGCCGACGGTGATGCGCACGCCACCATTGCCGTAATGACGCACCCGCAGGTCGGTTCCGCCGAAGACTCCGCGCCACGGCTCGCGGCCCGCGGGCAGGTAGACGAAGTTGGCGTGTCCGTCGGTGCTGTAGATACCCATCGCCTGCAGCCTTGCCCGCAGATAGCGACCCTCGGCGTTGATCATCCGGATCCGCTGCTGCAGTTCGGCTTCCGCATCGAAGGAGGCAGCGACCGCCACCAGGCTGGTCACCGCAGTCCCGAACGGGAGTTGCATCGTCCACAGGCGTCGCGCCAGCTCGGGGGCACAGAATCCGTACCCGATGCGCAACCCGGCCAGCCCATAGGCCTTCGAGAAGGTCCGCAGCACTACGACATTCGGGAAACGCGCCACCAATGACGCAGCATCGATGCGCAGTTCGGGACTGAGGAATTCCACGTAGGCCTCATCGAGCAGCACGATCACCTCGGGTGGCACTCTTCGCAAGAACCGATCGACGTCGTCGGGCGACTCGACGGTGCCCGTCGGATTGTGCGGACGGCAAAGCACGACAACGGAGGCCTGGCGAGCGGCGTCGGCCATGGCGTCGAGATCGTGGTGCCCGTGCTTGTCCAGGGCCACCGTGACCGACCCCAGCCGCGCCATCTGAGCGAAGATCGGGTACCCGTCGAACGTCGGCGACGTCATCACCATGGCGTCGCCAGGCTTGGTGACGGCGTGAAGCACCTGCATCGCCACCCCGGTCGCACCTGCGCCGATCACCACCTGGCCGCTGAGAACGCCGATCCGGTCGGCGATGAGGCTCCGCAGGCGTTCCGGTAGAAACTCCGGATACCGGTTGGCGATGCCGATCGACGCGACGAGCGCCGACCGCACCGACGGGAGAGGAGGGTAAGGATTCTCGTTGAGCGACAGGGCGAATGGATCGACGGCATCGGGGAGCGCGCTCACGGCATCGGTCAGTGTCAACGCGGTTGACGTCATGCCGTCCGCCCGCCCCACTTCACCGCCGCCGCCCCGGCGAAGTCGCCGGCATGTGCAAACGCGGCCATCATCACGACGTCACCGTTGGCAACCCGGCCGCCGCTGATGGCCCTGTCCAAGTTCACGGGAATGCCTGCCGCGAACAGGTTGCCGCACTCGTCGAACGTGTCGACGTGCCTTTCCGTGGGTAGCTCGAGTGCCTCGCGCCAGTTCCGCAGGAACGCCCGATTCGGCTGGTTGGTGACGAGCATGTCGATGTCCTTGGGCGCCACGCCGATTCGATCACACACCGCGTAGGCCACCTCGGGCACCTGCCGGTTTCCCCTGGCAAGCACCTTGGTGATCCGGCTTTCCGTGAAGCCGATGCATCCCTCCCCGGGACCTGCCTGCCACCATTTGCGCGGCGGATCCATCGCAATCGTCATGTCGCCGGCATACTCGCCGTAGGTGCGGCATTCGACGTCGAGGATCGGAGACTCGTCGGACACGGCGACCAACCCCACCGCGGCACCGTCACCGGGTACCGATGCCTGAGCCTTTCGCCGCACCGTCTCCTGATCGAAGATCTGCCCTGCGGAGTTTTGAGCGACGGCGACGAGCGCGGTGCGCCCCTCCCCCGACGACAGCAGGTTGCGGGCCAGCTTCAGGCCGAGAACGAATGCCGCGCAACCGCCGTTGTGCAGGTCGATCACCCAGTGGGGCTTCATGTTCAGGCGATGGGCCATGCCACCGCCGCCACCGTAGAACGGCATGTCGGGCAACTGGGTGTGCGTGATCAATACGTCCACCGACCCCAGCATGTCCGCGCCGTGCCGATCGACGAGTCCGGCCGCCGCCCGCTCGACCATGTCGATCGCGGTTTCGTCGGGCGCTACGTGGTGGCGCAGGCGGGGAGCCCGGAACATCAGGTTGTCCCGCAAATCGTCGGAGTCGGCGAATTGCGCGTAATAGTCCGCGCTCACCGGCTCGCCGGGCAGGTAAGTCGATACGTCGAGGAGGCTCACGGTGGGCAGGAGCGCAGCGACCCGGGGAGTGCTGACGGCGACCTCTGAGGCGCTCATCTCATCCACGCCGGCCGCACCGGCAGACCGTTCCGGTGGCGGTACTCGGCGATCGCCCTGAGATTTCGCAATTCCAGTAGGTGGCCGGCGCCGAACATGTCCCAGAAGTCACCGACCCAGACGGGACGTGTCGGTGGCGCACTCTCGGGGTAGGGGTTGTGGTCGTAGAACGGGTGATGGCAGTTGGTCCACAACACCACGGAGCCTGGCTTGTTCAGCACGACACGGGCATCCACGACCCGCATCAGATAGACCATCCACAGGTGCGCGCCCTGATCCCATGCGCAGTGGTAGTCGACCGTCATGGCCTCGCGGTTGGTCACCGTGCGCGTGTAGATCTCCGTCTCCGAACCCAACCGGTCGTAAGCTCGCCACAGGCCCGGCTCATCGGTGGTGGTGAAGCCACGCAGACTGTAGGTCCACTCCTCCAAACTTCGGGTATCGGAGAGGTATTCGAAGAGCTCGCGCGGCGGACAGTCGATGTAGTCGTTGACGGTGCAGTACTCGCCGAAGACCTGGTCGTGGGGGTAGACCGACCGCATCATCTCCATGATGATCGGCGTAGCCACCTCCCGCGGGGCCGTCTCGATGCGGATGACTCCGTCGATTGGCTCGGCCGAGCCGGCGTGTGTCTCGATATCGTCAAGTGCGGGCAGCGACATCTTGGTTCATCTCCTGGTGGCGTGAAAGGTGGTCTACTGCAGCGAGAAAGGGAGCAAACGGCGGGATTTCATCGGCGGAGCATTCGATGCTCACCACCGAAGGTCCGGCGTGGCCCAAGGCATCGCGGAGGGCACCCGGTAGCGCCCCCGCCGAGGTGACGTCCACCGACGAGAGCCCGGGAAACATGGCTGCCAACCCGGCACCCGGGCGGCTCTTGGTGAACCGGTTGTAGCTGTAGCGGTCGTCGCCCGGCGGGCAGGAGCGAAGCGACCGGGGGTCGTCGTAGAACAGCTGCTCCCTGGTGACGCACATGGCGTGCGCGTTGTTGTTGAACAACACCACGGTCAACGGCAGCCCGTACTGGATGGCGGTGTGCAGTTCCATCCCGTGCATGAAGAACGAGCCGTCGCCGGCGATGACGACGGTCCGCCGTCGCCTGGCGAAGCACATGCCGATGGCCGCGCCGAAGCTGTAGCCCATACCGCCCATGCCCAGTGCGACGAGAAAGCGCCCCGAGGGCCGCGCGCGCAGATGGTGGATGGCCGCCGCACCGCTGTTGCCCGCATCGACCACGACGTCGGCGTCGTCGGGTAGCGCCGCATCGATGGCCGTCATGGCGTCGCGGTAGCGAATTCCCGGGCCATGATGGCGGGGCGGACTCAGTGCGTCGTGCAACAACCGGTCTCGGTTCGGACGCCCGCCTTTGGCGACGGGCTCCGTGAGCTGAGCCAGCGACACCCGCAGATCGTCGGAGTGCACGTGCATGCTTTCGACGTGCGGGACGGCCGACCCGATCGACGCCACCGGTACCCGCCGCAGCACGTCGTCCAAACCGGCGCGGGCCGTGACGGGCAGCCGGGTACCGACGAGCAGACACATCGCACTCGCCGCGATGGCCCGCTCGACTCCCGGATGACCCATCACCCCGGTGACGAGCCCGGCCTCCGCCGCGGCATCCTTCGCGTCGGGCACCGTGGCCACGACGGCGTTCACGGCGCGCTGCAGGTTCCGCAGCTCGATCCGCGCGTCGTCGCGCGCCACCTGTTCGCCGGCGATGATGGTCACCGGCCCCCGTCGGCGCTCCATCAGTTCGACGATCGCCCGCGGCGAGTCGACACGTCGCACTGGCTCGATGGTGCCGGGCGGCGATACATCAATCAAGCTCTGCTGCACATCCTTTGGCAACAGCAGCACCGCGGGGCCGCCGGAGAGGGCGGCGGCGATCGCGTCGGGCAGCACGCTCACCACATCGGCGGCCGAGAGCACCCGGCGGCAGTACACCGACACCGAGGCGAAGAGAGCTTGGGCATTCAACGAACCGTTGACACCGCTGGTGTCCTGGAAGCTGCCCCGACCATCCATCGCCGACGGCGGTTGGCCGACCAGCGCGAGCACGGCCGTGCGGCTGGCGAACGACTCCCCCAGCCCGGCAACCAAATTCAAGGATCCACCACCTGATGTCGCGGCGACCACGCCGAGCGTGGAGGTCGCGCGACTGAACCCGTCAGCCATGGTGGCGGCGCCGAACTCGTGTTTGGCCAGCACCACCGTGACGGCACCGAACTGCGCCGCGGCGTAGAGGTCCTCGATGTTGGCACCATCGACGCCGAACAGGTGCGTCACACCTTGTGCGACCAACTGATCGACGATGTAGTCGACCACGCGCTTGCTGACCATCGTTCACCTGCCTCCGCAACCTGCTATAGACACGGCAGGCGTGGCGCGCGGGTTCACCGTGGCAGGAAACTCACATCTTGCGCTCGAGCAGGACCTGTCCCGAGTCGACGGAAACCAGCTCCACGGAGGCGATTTGGTCCTTCGGCATCGGCGTGTTGCCGCTGGGCAACGCGGTGGCGCCGGACAGACCGAGCCACGTCGCCACCTGCGAACGGCTGCCATCGCGGCCCACGACCACCATGCCGAGGTTGCTCGGTGGGGCATTGCCACCGCCCGACCACTGGCCGTAGGTGCACGCCATGTCGATGCGTGTGCCCCACGCGAAGTCGCTGAGCGCGACGGTGGCGCTGAACGGCGTAGTCGCGAGCTTGTTCATCTCCAACTGCGCGGCGGCCTGTGTCGTTTCACCGCTTCGCAGTCCCATGAGCTCCGGACGGATCGCGGTCACCAGCCCGACGGCAAGAAGCGCCGCCGCAACGCCGACGGCAGCAGAGGTCAGCCACCGCGATCGACGCCTGCGCCACCGCACCTTGTCAAGAACGGACGTCAGCACCTCGTCCCGCAACGGCGGCGGCTCGAGCTGCTCGCCATCGAGATTCCTCACGTCCTCGGCGCTGAGAAGGCCGAGCAGCGCGGGCATGCCGCTGAGATCGGCGACGGCCGCGCGGCAACGGTCGCACATCTCGAGATGCGCTTCGAACTCTCGGCGCTCGGTGCTCGACAGCGACCCGAGCACGTATGCCGCGTCCCACGTCGCGTAGCGGTCGCCGTCCACCGGTTCGAGTCCGTGGAGTCCACCAGAGTTCGTCATCGTGTCACCCCCATTTCCTGCAGGTTGAGGCGTAGTGCCCGCACCGCGTAGTGCAGCCGAGACTTGGCCGTGCCCTCGGCGATCTGTAAGTCCGCCGCGGTCTGCGCGATGCTCCAGCCCTGGTAGTAGGCGCGGAGGATCACCGCGCGATGATCTTCGGAGAGCTGGCTCAACGCGGTGCCCAGCAGCAGCTTGTCCAAGGCGGTGTCGACTTCGTCGGGTCCGGCCCGATCGGCGACCGCCTCCACGTCGGCGGTGCCGGATTCGCGGCGAAACCGCGCGCTTCGCCTCTCGTCGATGATCAGATTTCTGGCGACGGTGAACAGCCACGCTCGCGCCGACCGTTCGGTGTCATCAGTGACCTCGGGGTGGCGCCAGGCCCTGAGCAGCGTCTCCTGGACGACGTCCTCGGCGCGCGCGTGGTCTCCGGTGAGCCGCACGGCGTAGCGCCACAATGCGGCGGCGTGTTCGTCGTAGAGCACGCGCATCATGGCGCCCTCCGGATCGTCCATTCGCCACCTCCGTCGATGACACGCTACGGACGTCCGCGAAGTTCAACTCCGAACACGCTCAGAGAGTCAGGATGCGGGGCCCGTCATCGGTCGCGGCGACCGTGTGCTCCCAGTGTGCCGCGCGCGTGCCATCTGCGGTGATGACCGTCCACTCGTCGGAGAGCACGATGGTCTTCGTCGTGCCAAGCGTCAGCATCGGTTCGATCGCCAGCACCGAGCCGGGCGCCAAGTGGGGCCCGCGGCCAGGTGATCCCTCGTTGGGCAGGAACGGATCCATGTGCATGCTTCTGCCGATGCCGTGCCCGCCGTAGCCAGCAACGATGCCGTACTTGCGGTCGTGGCGCGCCTCGGCGGCGTGAGTCTCGACCTCGATCGCGTGCGAGACGTCGGTCAGCCTGTTGCCGGGAACCATGGCGGCGATGCCCGCCTCCATGGCCGAGCGGGTGGCCTCAGAGAGGTTCGAGTCGGCGTCGATCAGCGTGCCTACGCCGAACGTGACCGCCGAGTCGCCGTGCCAGTCGTCGAGGATCGCGCCGCAGTCGATGGACACCAGATCACCCGCGGCCAGCACGTCATCCGCCGACGGGATGCCGTGTACGACACGGTCGTTCACCGACGAACAGATGCTCGCGGGAAATCCGTGGTAGCCGAGGAACGACGGGATGCCGCCGCCGTCGCGGATCACCGACTCGGCGATGGCATCGAGTGCGAGTGTCGACACGCCCGGTTGAGCAGCCTGCCGCACGGCGCGAAGCGCTGCGGCAACGAGGGCCCCCGCGGCGGCCATGGAGTCGAGTTCGCCCGCAGTACGCTGGGCGACGACCTTCCGTCCGCGCAGACTGGGCAGTCCGATCATCGGGTTACTTGCCGAGGGCGCGCAGCGCGCGGGCGAACACCTCGTCGAGGTCACCGATGGCATCGACGGTCTTTAGCTCACCCTGGTAGTAGTCCAGCAGCGGGGCGGTCTCGTCGCGGTACACCTTCATGCGGTTGAGGATGACGTCGTCGGTGTCGTCCGCGCGGCCCCGGCTCTTGAGCCGCTTGAGGAGCTCCTCCTCGGAGACGCGGAACTCGAGCACCGCGTCGAGCTGGAGGTTGCGCTTGGCCAGCATCTCGCGCAGCGCCTCGGCCTGCTCCACCGACCGCGGGAACCCGTCGAGGATGAATCCCTCGGCGACGTCGGCACCGTTGAGCCGGTCGTCGACGAGCGCGTTGGTCAGCGTGGCGGGCACCAGATCGCCGGCGTCGAGGTACTTCTTGGCCTCGAGCCCGAGCGGCGTTCCGGTGTTGATGTTGTGGCGGAACAGGTCACCGGTGGAGATCTGCGGGATTCCGAGCTTCTCGACGAGCTTCTCGGCCTGCGTGCCCTTGCCAGCGCCGGGCGGTCCAAGCAAAACGATTCTCACTTGAGGAACCCTTCGTAGTTGCGCTGCATGAGCTGACTCTCGATCTGCTTCACCGTGTCAAGGCCGACGCCGATCATGATCAGCACCGCGGTGCCACCGAAGGGCAGGTTCTGCACTGTGCCAGTGTTGCCGATCTCCAGGAAGAGGTTCGGCAGAACGGCGATCACACCGAGGTAGATCGAGCCAGGCAGCGTGATGCGACTCAGAACGTAGCGCAGGTAGTCGGCAGTCGGCTTGCCAGGACGAATGCCGGGGATGAAGCCGCCGAACTTCTTCATCTCGTCGGCGCGCTCATCGGGGTTGAACGTGATCGACACGTAGAAGTACGTGAAGAAGACGATGAGCCCAAAGTAGATCCCGATGTACACCGGGCTGGATGGGTTCGTCAGATAGTTCGCGACGAACTTGTCCCACCACCCGGTGCCCGGGCTGGCGCTGCCGCTCTGGACCAGCTGGGTGATCAGGTGTGGGATGTAGATCAACGACGAGGCGAAGATGACGGGGATGACGCCGGCCTGGTTGACCTTCAACGGAAGGTAGGTCGACGTGCCGCCGTACATGCGCCGGCCGACCATGCGCTTGGCGTACTGCACGGGGATACGACGCTGGCCCTGCTCGACGAACACGACGCCGACGATGATGATCAGCGCAGCGACGCAGACGAGGGCGAACACCATGCCGCCGCGGCTGTCGAGGATGGACTTCCCCTCCGAAGGGATGCGAGCGGCAATACCCGCGAAGATCATCAGCGACATGCCGTTGCCGATGCCACGCTCGGTGACCAGCTCGCCCATCCACATCACCAGCGTCGCGCCCGCGGTCAGCACCAGCACGATGACGACGAGGGTGAAGATCGACGAGTTGGAGATGATGTCGAGGGTGCAGCCCTGCAGCAGCCCACCGTTGGCGGCCAGCGCCACGATCGACGTGCCCTGCAGCAGTGCCAGCGCTACCGCAAGGTAGCGCGTGTACTGCGTCATCTTGGCCTGGCCGGACTGGCCTTCCTTGCGCAACTGCTCGAATCGCGGGATCACCACGGTCAGCAACTGCACGATGATGCTGGCGGTGATGTAGGGCATTACGCCCACCGCGAACACCGACAGCTTTAGTAGCGCACCGCCAGAGAAGAGGTTGATCAGCGAGTAGATCTGCGCCGAGTCGCCGCCCTGGACCTGCTCGATGCACTTTTGCACGTTGGGGTAGTTCACGCCGGGAGACGGCAGTGAGGCGCCGACCCGGTAGAGGATGACGATGCCCAGCGAGAAGAGAATCTTCCGTCGGAGGTCGGCCGTCCGCAACGACGAGATGAAAGCCGAAAGCACTCTTCCTCCTGCGCAGCCGGATCATGTCGCGGCGTGCCGATGGGGCTGGTCCGACCAGCGCGTTGTGGGTAAGTCCTGTGCGATCCGTCCGCGGGCGCGCAGGCAAGTCTGCAGCCAGCGCAATCGCGCGTTGGAACAGTCTACGAGGGTAACAGTTGCCGCCGGTCGGACCCCCATCCGATCGGCGTGACGAACGCCGGATTGGCGTTTCAGCTTCGGAGCGTACAGTCGCCAACAGCTCGTTACATCAGCTAACTAAAAGTTTGGGGACACCGGATGACGCGCGCCGAGTCGAAGAGATTCGATGGAGATTCGTGGGACCTCGCATCCAGCGTCGGAGCGACGGCGACGATGGTTGCGGCGGCACGGGCGATCGCGTCGCGGGCCGACCGACCTCTGATCTCCGACCCGTACGCCGAGCCGCTGGTGCGCGCAGTCGGCGTCGACGTCCTCACACGTCTGGCCTCCGGCGACCTCGCACCCGCGGACCTCGGCAGCACGTCGGACTCGGAGTGGTCGGGTATGCAGCGACTGGCCGACAACATGGCCGTCCGGACGCTGTTCTACGACGACTTCTTCCTCGATGCGGCCGCGGCGGGCATCACGCAGGCCGTCATCCTCGCCTCGGGACTGGACTCTCGGGCCTACCGGCTGACGTGGCCCGCAGGCACCACGGTCTTCGAGATCGACCAGCCCGACGTCATCGCCTTCAAGAGCCGAACGATGGCCGAGTTGGGCGCCCAGCCCACCACGTACCGCAGGGCGGTCGCGACCGATCTGCGCGAGGACTGGCCCGCCGCGCTGACCGAAGCCGGTTTCGACCCGTCAGCGCGGACGGCCTGGAGCGCCGAGGGGCTGCTCGGGTACCTGCCGCCGGACGCGCAGGACGCCCTACTCGACACCATCACGGCGCTCAGCACGCCGGGCAGCCGGGTCGCCACCGAGAGCGCACCGACACTCGATCCCGCGGACCGGTCCGCGATGCTGGACCGCTTTCAGGACATCGCCGCGCGGTGGCGTGAGCACGGCTTCGAGCTGGACCTCACCGAACTCGTCTACTTCGGCGATCGCAACGAGCCCGTCGCCTACCTTCACGATCGCGGGTGGCAGCTGAGTGGTCGCACGCTGAGGGAGTTGTTCGCCGCGCACGGTCTTCCGCCGTTCGACGAAGAAGCCGGTGGCTTCGCCGACGTGCGGTACGTCAGCGGCACGCTGGGCGTCGCGAAGTGAGCGGTTCGGACATCAGACGCGAGGGTGACAGCTGGGACCTGGCCTCCAGCGTCGGGGCGACGGCCACGATGGTCGCCGCCGCGCGGGCACTGGCGTCGCGCGAACCGAACCCCTTGATCGACGATCCCTATGCCGATCCCCTGGTTCGCGCGGTGGGCATCGAGTTCTTCACCAAGCTGCTCGACGGCGCCGTCTCACTCGACGACGACGCCAGCGCGGGCCGTCTGCTCACCGACGTGATGGCCGTCCGAACGCGGTTCTTCGACGACTTCTTTCTCGAGGCGACCGCGGCCGGGGTGCGGCAGGCCGTGATCCTCGCGTCCGGCCTCGACTCACGCGCCTACCGGCTGCCATGGCCCGCCGGAACGGCCGTGTTCGAGATCGACCAGCCCGCGGTGATCGGGGCCAAGTCCGCGACGATGGCCGACCTCGGCGCCACGCCCACCGCTGACCGGCGCGCCGTGGCCGTCGACCTGCGCGACGACTGGCCGTCGGCCTTGAAGGCGGCGGGGTTCGATGCGTCGGCGCCGACGGCATGGAGCGCCGAAGGACTCCTGGTCTATCTGCCTCCGGAAGCGCAGGACCGCCTGTTCGACGACATCACCGCGGTATCGGCACGCGGCAGCCGCCTCGCCACCGAGTACCACCAGGATGCGGGCGCGGCCCTTGGCCAACGCGCGGGCGCCGTCGGTGAACGGTGGCGCGAGCAAGGATTCGACGTCGACCTCACCAACCTGTTCTACGAGGGCGACCGCACGCCCGTCGTGGAGTACCTGGCCGCGAAGGGATGGCGGGTGTCGGCCCGACCCCGCCCCGACGTGTTCGCCGACTACGGCAGAGTGTTTCCGGATTCCGAAGTACTTGCACCGCTGCGTAATTCACTTTCCGTTATCGCACAATTAGATTAGGAGTCGTTCCTTGACACGCACCGCTGACGACAGCTGGGACTTGGCCTCGAGCGTTGGCGCGACCGCCACGGCGGTCGCCGCGTCCCGCGCGACGGCCTCGCAGGGCCCCAACGCACTTCTCGACGACCCATGGGCGGAACCGCTCGTCCGCGCCGTCGGGGTGGACACCTTCGTCAAGTTGGTCGACGGGGAGCTGACCGCCGATGACGACCCCCTGCTGAACCGAAAGGCGATGAACGAGCAGATCGCCGTCCGGACCCGCTTCTTCGACGACTTCTTCAACGCGGCAACCGCTTCCGGTGTCCGACAGGCCGTGATCCTCGCGTCTGGGCTCGACACCAGGGCCTACCGGCTGCCGTGGCCCGCAGGCACCGTCGTCTACGAAATCGACCAACCGGAGGTCATCGCGTTCAAGACCCAGACGCTGGCCGATCTCGGCGCAGAGCCCACCGCGGTGCGCCGCACCGTGGCGATCGATCTACGCGACGACTGGCCGGAGGCGTTGCGGCAGGCGGGTTTCGATGCAGACGCACCGACGGCGTGGAGCGCCGAGGGCCTCCTGGTCTATCTGCCGCCCGAGGCGCAGGATCGGCTGTTCGACAACATCACCGAACTGTCGGCGCCGGGCAGCCAGGTGGCGACCGAGCACATGGACATGGCCGGGCTGCCCGACGACTGGGCGGACAAGCTCACCGAGCGGACGAAGCGCATCGGCTCCGGCATCAATCTGGCTGAGTTGTTCTACACCGGTGAGCGCAACAGCGCCGCCGACTACCTCGCGTCGCACGGCTGGCGGAATGTCATCCGCTCGACCGCAGAGGCCTACGCCGCCAACGGTTTCGAATTACCCGACGACGAACTTGCGACGTTCGGCGGGGACTCCGGATACCTGACGTCAACCCGAATATAGAGGAGCAACGCATGGCAAGAACCGAAGGCGACACCTGGGACCTGGCCTCCAGTGTCGGAGCGACCGCGACGATGGTGGCCGCGCAGCGCGCGCTGGGCCACCGCGAGAAGCTGATCGACGACTCCTTCGCCGAACCGCTGGTGCGTGCCGTGGGCGTCGACCTCTTCACCCGGATGCTCGACGGCGACCTCGACCTCACCGTCGTCGACCCGGCGTTCACGGAACGTCGGGCGGCGGAGGGCATGGCGATCCGCACCCGCTTCTTCGACGGGATGTTTCTGGACGCAGCGGCGGCCGGAGTGCGACAGGCCGTGATCCTTGCCGCAGGTCTCGACGCGCGCGGATACCGGCTGCCGTGGCCCGACGGCACGGTCGTCTACGAGGTAGACCAGCCAGAGGTCATCCAGTTCAAGACGACGACGCTGGACGGGATCGGCGCGACACCGACGGCCACGCACCGCATGGTGCCGATCGACCTGCGCGAAGACTGGCCGAAGGCACTGAAGGACAACGGCTTCGATCCGACGCAGCCGACCGCGTGGAGCGCCGAGGGTCTGCTGATCTATCTGCCGTCCGACGCCCAGGACAAGCTGTTCGACAACATCACCGCACTGTCGGCACCGGGCAGTCGGCTGGCCACCGAGCACGTCCCCGACCTCACCGCCTTCACCGACGACCGGTCCAAGCGGATGATGGACCGGCTGAAGCAGCTCGGGTCCGACATTGAGATGGCCGACCTCGTCTATCTCGGCGAACGCAGTCACGTGGTGGAGTACTTGGCCGCCAGGCAGTGGGACGTTTCGGTACTGCCGATACGGGAAGCCCATGCGCTCAACGGATTCGAATTTCCCGATGACGAGATGACCGCCATGATGGCCGGTCTGAGTTACGTCAGTGCGGTACTGAAGGGCTGAATCGACGTCACGGCGTCAGGCTGCTGAACAGCTGACTCCTGGATCTGATGCCGAGCTTGCGATAGGCACTGCTCAGACTGGTCTCGACCGTCTTCACCGAGATGAACAGTTCGGCGGCGATCTCGCGATTCGACATGCCCTCTGCGGCCCGCTCTGCCACCCGTCGTTCGGCGGGTGTCAGAGCGGACGTGCCGGCAGACGTGCCGCGTACCCGGTTCAGGTCGGTACGAGCTCGCGCCGCCCACAGCGGCGTCCCGATTCGCTCGAACGCCGCAAGCGCCTCGGTGCAGCAATCGATCGCGGCCTGCTTCTGCCTCCTGCGCCGCAGAATCTGCCCGAGCAACAGTTGGGTGCGGGCCTTCTCGAACGGCATCGGTAGCCGGTCGTGCTCGACCATGGCACGGCGGGCCGCTCCTTCGGCGGCGTCCAGTTCGCCGCCGTCGGCGAGCATCATCGCGCGGCATCTCGCACCGACCGCCAACATCCACGGCCGGTCGAGCCTGGCTCCGTTGGCCTCCAACGCTGCGATCAAGGGCTCGGCGTCGGCGGCCCTGCCCAGAGCGACCAGCGCTTCCACGGCATCGGGGATGAACATCGCGGAGATGATCTCGGTACCCGTCGGTGTCTCCGGAAACGTGGCGAGGATGCCGTCGAGCACACCAAGCGCCTCGGCGTGGCGCCCCAGTGATACCTCTAGGAACGCCAGCATCATGGTGGTCACCTCGGCGGTCCGATGCGCACCGCACCGTGCCGCGGTATCCAGTGCTCGCGTGGACATTTGGCGGGCGAGTTGCTCGCGACCGGTGTACGCGGCGACCGCGGTCTGCACGGTCAGCGCGCCGAGGATCGAATTGTCACCACCGAGCTGTTCGGCGCGTTCGAGGGCCTCGTTGGCCACGGCGGCCGCTTCTGCGAAGTCACCGCGCCAGATCTCGAACAGCGTGCTCTGGGTGTAGACGAACATGAGGTCCGACTCGGCACCGCGCTCTTCGCAACGTCGACGCACCTCGGCCATCTGCGCCTTCGCGCCGTCGAGATCACCCTGCCACGCGAGCAGCTGGGCATTGTTGGCGTGGGCGCGAAACACGATGGGCGCGTTGAGGTCCCTGTCCTCCAATTCGAGCGAACGCTGCCGCGCCCGCTCATCGACGCCGTTGCCGCAAATGCACCCGACCATGACCCACATACTCAGTACCTGGCTGGTGAGTGGCGGGATGCCGAGCTCTTCGGCTTCCTCGACGGCGAGGTCGGCGTGCCGCAGAGACTCCGCGAAGTTGCCGTCGTTGATCTCCGTGAAGGCGAGCATCAGAAGGGTATGGACTTTGAGCAGCCGGTTGTCGCCTGCGTCGCGAAGGGCAGTGATCAGACACTCCGTCGCTTCACCGTACCCGTCGGTGTACACACACAGTCCCGCAAGCAGATTCAACGCAGAAGCCCGCAACTTCCCCGGTTTCATCTCGGCGATCGCTGGCTCGAGGACCACCCGGCTCCGAACCGTGTCGCCCGAGTTGAGCAAGCAGGCGGCCGCCCGGAACCGGCGAATCGGGTCGTCTCCGCCGAGCCCGATGCCCAACTCGAACAATTCGGCCGCCGCGGCGGGGGCGCCGCGTGCAGCCGCCGCATCGGCGGCGGCATCTAGGGCAACGAGGGTGTCGGCATCCGCGGTGGCCGCCGCGAGCGCCAGGTGCCGCGCCTTCACCTCGACGTGGGCCTCCACCCCTGCCAACGCCCTGTGCATCCGACGTCGCTCTGCGGTCGAGGTCTGCAGGTAGACACCACGGGCCAACAATGGATGATCGAACCGCACGCGGTTGCCCTCGATGCGGACGATCGCCTCGGCCTCCGCCGCCTCCAGCGAGCCGACCACCTCGTCCACGGTGCGCGACGTCGCTGCCGCGAGTACGTCCACGGTGGGATCCGCCATGCATGCCGCGGCCAGCAGCACGTCACCTTCCGCCCCACCGACGTGGCTCATCCGTCGCCGCATCAGCTCGGCAAGCGTGGGAGACAACTCGGGGTGCCTGGCCGTGGCGCCGATCCCAACCGTGCGCGCCAGTTCCATGGCGAAGAAGGGATTCCCACCCGAGATTTGGTGAATGCGCGCCATGGTCGGTCGCGGAAGCGCGCGCCCCAATCGTTCCGAAAGCAACGCGTGGAGTGCGCCAATCGACAACGGTCCCAACCGAACCGTGGCCACGGCGTCCGGGCGCGACATCCGCAACCATGACCCGGCGTCCGACCCGCGACCCTCGGTGCGTTCGGTGACGAGCACCCCGACGGGGGCCTTCACCCGGCGGGCCGCGAAGGCGATCACCGCCCGACTCGACGAATCCAGCCACTGCACGTCGTCGATCGCCAGCAGGACGGGACGCTCGACGGCCAACGCCTCGACGATCGCGGTGAACGCCGCTGCCGCGACCCGCTGGTCCGTCGCGGGACCGTCGCCGGACCCGCTGAGCAACACCCGGTCGACCGCGACCCGTTGGACCGTCGGCAACGACTCCAGAACGGCAGTGTTCCCGCCGTCCAGCAGCCCGGCCACCAGGTCCGCCACCGCGGCGTAGGCAAGTACCGACTCGGCCTCGGCGGCGCGGGCCGACGCCACCCGACATCCCTCGCCTCGCGCCTGATCCACGGCGGCCGACCACACCGTCGTCTTGCCGATCCCTGCTTCACCGGTGATCGCCAGACCGGAGGGCCCCTCGAGGGTGCGCTTCAGAAACTCGACGACTGCATGCGTCTCAGCACCGCGGCCCACCGTCGCGCTCCCCACGGCCCCATCATGGCAGCAAACTCACCGAGAGGTGTCCGTACGGGCCGAACGCGCTGCCCCGCAGTCATTTCAGAAGCGGTGATCTCCGAGCCACAGTGCATTGACACCGGTCAACGATCGCTCCGCCTGCGTGAACAGAGCGGCAGCAGACCTACCCACCAGCGCCCCGAAGGCATCCGGTAGCGACGCCGCAGCCGGTTGCGACGACGGCTTGGGCCGCAGCATGTCCAGCAGCGACGAGCCGGGCAGTCCGACGAGCTTGACCTCGGCGTCGGCATCGAAGCCCGCGAGAACCTTCGCGCGGTCGATCGCCGTGCGAAGGCCGCCGAGCTCGTCGACGAGGCCATGATCCTTGGCATCGGCCCCGGTCCAGACCCGGCCGCGGGCCACGGCGTCAACGGCCTCGACCGTCATCCCCCGACCGTCGGCCACGCGCTGCACGAAGTCGGTGTAGAACAGGTCGGCCTCGGCTTCGACGTGTGCGTGCTGCTCGTCGGTGAATGGAGCGTTCACCGACCAGGCATCGGCATTCCGGTTGGTGCGCACCGAGTCCGAGCCGATGCCAAGACGCTCCTTGAGATCCCTGGCGACCAGCTTGCCGGTCACGACCCCGATCGACCCGGTCAGCGTGCCGGCGTTGGCGACGATCGCATCGGCGGCCATCGACACGTAGTAGCCGCCGGAGGCCGCCACCGCACCCATCGAGGCGACGATCGGCTTGCCCGCGTCCCTGAGCCGAACCACCTCGCGCCAAATGGTTTCCGAGCCGGTGACGGATCCGCCGGGGCTGTCGACACGCAGGACGACGGCGGAGACGTCGTCATCGGCGCCCGCCTCGCGCAGCGCTGCCGCGATCGTGTCGCCGCCTGCGCTGGAGGTGCCGAGCGGTGACAGCGTGCGTCCGCCGCGGCCGCTGACGATGGGCCCGGCCAGTGTCACGACGGCGATCGTCGGCTTGGACTTGCGACCCGGCAGTGACGGGGCGGACCCGGACGCGCCAGCGCGCGCATAGCGCGAGAGGTACAGCCGCGGCGGGGCATCGGGATCATCGGGTGAAACATCCGCTGCGCCAGCAAGTTCGGCGATGCGCGCATACGCCTCGTCGCGGAACCCGATGCGGTCGACGAGGCGCCCTGTGACGGCGTCGTCGCGCAGCAGCGGCGCCTTGTCGGCGAGCGCGTCGATGTCGGCGGGCTCGATGTGCCGTGCTGCGGCGACGGCCGCAAGCACCTGATCGTGCAGGCTTTCGACGAGCCTGCCGTCGGCCTCGCGATGCGCGTCGGTGTAGTTCTCCTGCGTGAACATGTTGGCCGCCGACTTGTATTCGCCGCGCGCGATGAACTGGGCTTGGATGCCTGCCTTCTCCAGCGCGTCGCGCAGGAACAGGGCATTCGTCGCGAAGCCGATGAGCCCAACGGTTCCCGACGGTTGCATCCACACCTCGCGGAACGCGGACGCCAGGTAGTACGACATCGTGCCGGGGTAGGTCTCTGCCCATGCCAGTGAGGGTTTGACGTCGCTGAACTCCACGATTGCCTCGCGAAGTTCCTGCACCGGACCCGGCGATGCGGCGGGCACCTGAACGCGGGCGATCAGCCCCGCGATGCGATCGTCCGTGGCCGCGCGACGGATGGCCGCAACTGCCTCGCGCAGCAGCAGCGGCTTGCCACCGCCGGTGATCATCGCCAGCGGGTCGAAGCTGCTGGATTCCTGCGGCACGGACTGCAGATCGAGTTCGAGCACGCAGCCACTGGGCACGCCGTGGTGACGCGCGGTGTCGACCTTGCGGACGATCGCCCGCAGCTCGTCGGTGCCTGGGACGTCTGACAGGAAGCTGTACATCCCCCGAGCCTACCGATGCCCTTCCGGTTGCCACTCTCGCGAGAAGAGAGGGGCCCCGCACGCCAAGCGTGCGGGCCCCTCTTTCGTACGTCTGCGGCTAGAGCTCGGTCACCGAGCCGCCTGCGGCACTGATCTTCTCGCGCGCACTGCCACTGAACTTGTGGGCGGTGAGGTCGACCTTGACGGTCAGCTTGCCGTCACCGAGAACCTTGACCAGCGTGTTCTTGCGAACCGCGCCGGCTGCCACCAGCTCGTCGACACCGACGGTGCCGCCCTTGGGGAACAGGCGGCTGATGTCACCGAGGTTGACGACCTCATAGGAGACGCGGAAGCGGTTCTTGAAGCCCTTGAGCTTCGGCAGCCGCATGTGGATCGGCATCTGCCCACCCTCGAACGTCACGGGGACGTTCTTGCGGGCCTTGGTGCCCTTGGTACCGCGGCCTGCGGTCTTACCCTTGGAGCCTTCACCGCGGCCGACACGGGTCTTGGCGGTCTTCGACCCTGGCGCTGGACGCAGGTCGTGGAGTTTGATGATGTCGCTCATGTGTTACGCCTCCTCAACGGTGACGAGGTGGTTCACCACGGCGAGCAGACCACGCGTCTGAGCGTTGTCCTCGCGGACCACGGTCTGACGAATCTTGCGAAGTCCGAGACTCCGCAGGCTCTCCCGTTGGTTCCAGCGCGCACCGACGGTGCCACGCACCTGGGTGATCTTGACTTGACCGGTTTCTGAAGCCATGACTATGCCGATCCTTCACGCGCTGCCGCGGCGGCCAGCGCTTCGCTCTCACGTCGCGCCCTGAGCATGCTCGGCGGGGCGACGTCCTCGATCGGAAGTCCGCGACGAGCGGCGACTTCCTCAGGACGCTGGATCATCTTCAGCGCGGCAACGGTGGCGTGCACCACGTTGATCGCGTTGTCACTGCCCAGCGACTTGGCCAGAATGTCGTGCACGCCAGCGCATTCCAGCACCGCACGGCACGCGCCACCGGCGATGACACCGGTACCGGCACTGGCGGGACGCAGCATGACCACGCCCGCGGCTGCCTCACCCTGGACGGGGTGGACGATGGTGCCACCGATCAGCGGAACGCGGAAGAAGCTCTTGCGGGCCTCTTCGACGCCCTTGGCGATCGCGGCGGGAACTTCCTTGGCCTTGCCGTAGCCGACACCGACCATGCCGTTGCCGTCACCGACGATGACCAGCGCGGTGAAGCTGAAGCGCCGACCACCCTTGACCACCTTCGACACGCGGTTGATCGCGACGACGCGCTCGAGGAAGTTGCTCTTCTCGCCGCCGTCGCGGCCACCACGGCCACCACGGTCGTCACGACGACCGCGTCCGTCGCGGTCGCCACCACCGCCGCCGCCCCGCGGGGGCCGGCTGCCGGTGGCGCCCGTTCCTCCGGCGCCGGTTCCGGTTCCTGCTGTTGGCTGATCGGCCATCAGGCAGTCCTTCCGTTTCTAGTCTTCATCAGAATGTCAGTCCGCTCTCGCGCGCAGCGTCGGCCAGCGCCGCGATGCGACCGCCGTAGGTGTAGCCGCCGCGGTCGAACACCACGGTGTCTACTCCAGCGGCCTTGGCGCGTTCCGCGATCAGCTGTCCGACGCGGACGCTGTGGGCCTTCTTGTCACCATCGACCGCACGCACGTCGGCTTCGATGGACGATGCCGCGGCCAGCGTGGTGCCGGTCTGGTCGTCCACCAACTGCACGTGGATGTGGCGTGCGGAGCGGTTGACCACCAGGCGCGGACGCTCAGGGGTACCCGCGACCTTCTTGCGCAGCCGGGCGTGGCGACGCAGCCGGGAAACCCGACGAGTCTCGGAAACGCTCTGCCCCAATGGCTTCCGCTTTGCGGTTGCCGAATCAGTCTTCGTGTTGGCCATGGCCTACTTACCCGTCTTTCCGACCTTGCGACGGATCTGCTCGCCTTCGTAGCGAACGCCCTTGCCCTTGTACGGGTCCGGGCGGCGCAGGCGGCGGATGTTCGCCGAGATCTGGCCGACTTGCTGCTTGTCGATGCCTGTGATCGAGAACTTGGTGGGCGTCTCCACCGCGAATGTGATGCCTTCAGGCGCCTCGATGATCACCGGGTGGCTGTACCCGAGTGCGAACTCGAGGGTCTTGCCCTTGAGCGCGACGCGGTAGCCGACGCCGAAGATCTCCATCTTGGTGGTGTAACCCTCGGTGACACCGGTGACCAGGTTGGCCACCAGAGTCCGCGACAGCCCGTGCAACGAACGGCTGCGCCGCTCGTCGTCGGGCCGGTTCACCACGATGGCACCATCGTCACCGCGTTCGACCGTGATCGGCTCGGCGATGTCGAGGGTCAGGGTGCCCTTGGGCCCCTTGACGGACACGTTGCGTCCGTCGATGGTCACGTCGACCCCAGAGGGGACCGTGACCGGCTGCTTTCCAATGCGCGACATGTCTATATCTCCAAAGTCCCGGCTACCACACGTACGCGAGGACTTCGCCGCCCACGCCTTGTCGTGCTGCCTGACGGTCGGTGAGCAGACCCGAGGACGTGGAGATG
>NZ_JAVRQA010000240.1:0-4672 GCF_032161845.1 Mycobacterium sp. | reverse complement strand
CGTTGAATTCCCGGATGCCGCAACGCTGGTTGGCGCTCTACGGTCGGGCCGCGTCGAAGCCGCCTGGACGTCCACGGCCGTACCGGAGACTCCCGACGACGTCGTCGTGCTCAGCGACCGGACCTCGGCCATCCGCGCGGAGAACGTGGTGCCGCTGTATCGCCGCAACGAGTTGAACGAACGTGAAGTGTTGGCGCTCAACGAGATCGCAGGGGAGTTGGACACCGGCGCGCTGGCCGACATGCTCGGCAAGGTCGCCTCGGGCACCGACCCTGGCGCCGTCGCCGACGAGTGGCTGGCCGCTCACCCGCTCGGCCACTGACCCGCGGGCATGTGCGTCGTCGCCGGATCGGCCGTACGGCAGTGCGCGTTGGGCGCACGTCAACGTGCGGGATGAGGCGCGCAAGCACTGCTAGGCGGAGGCCGGGATGACCTCGACGATGAGTTGCTTGGTCAACGGTTGCCCGCTCTGCTGGCTTCGGTCGGCGATCGCGCACAGCACGTTCAATTCGGGCATGTAGCCGAATGCGCTGCCGCGCGGGGTGTCGTAGGCCACGGCGCGATAGCCGTACACCGAGCGGGTACTGCCGTCGCGGGCGAAGCTGGTGATGTCGATGAGGTCGAACTCGTCCAGTCCGCGCTCGCGCATGTCCTCGGTATTCATGAATAGTGCGGTGCGCAGGTTCTTCAACCCGCGGTAGCGGTCGTCATCGGAGTAGATGGTGGTGTTCCACTGGTCGTGCGACCGCACCGTACTCAGCGTCAACCGGCCCTGTGGCGGAACCACATCGGGCATGGTGGCCGCGGAGAACTCCGCCTTTTCGGACGGGGTCAGGAACACTCGCTCGCGTGCGGGCTGCCGGATCCGAAAGCCCAGCGGTAGTCGCACGCGACGGTTGAAGTCCTCGAAGCCATCGAACACCTTGGCCATCACGTCGCGGATCCGGTCGTAGTCTTCGATGTAGTGCGCCCAGGGTGTGGGCGAGGCAGGGAGCGTTGCCTGGGCCATGCCGGCCAGGATCGCGCACTCCGACTTGAGCTGCGGGGATGCCGGCTTCTTCATCCCAAATGACAAGTGCACCATGCTCATCGAATCCTCGACCGTGACGCCCTGCTCGCCACAGCGCTGAACGTCCTTCTCGGTGCGTCCCAGACACGGCAGGATCAGCGCCCGGCGGCCGTGCACCAGATGGCTGCGATTGAGCTTGGTACTGACCTGAACGGTGAGCTCGCAGTTGCGCAGCGCGGCGAACGTCGCCTCGGTGTCCGGGGTGGCCATGCTGAAGTTCCCGCCCATGCTGACGAACACCTTCACCGCGCCGGTCATCATCGCCTCGATGGTCGCTACCGTGTCCAGGCCGTGTTCGCGCGGGGGCGTGATCGCGCAGACCTCCGCCAACCGGTCCAGTAGTTGCTTGCCCGGGCGGTGATCGATGCCGCAGGTGCGGTTGCCCTGGACGTTGCTGTGACCACGGACCGGCGACGGGCCGGCCCCTTCGCGGCCGATATTGCCGCGCAGCAGAAGCAGATTCACGATTTCGCGGACCGTGTCGACCCCGTGTTCCTGCTGGGTCAGCCCCAGACACCAGGCGACGACCGTGCGATCGGCACCGAGATAGATCTCGGCGAGTTTCCGGATCGCCTCCTCCGCGACACCCGATTGGTGCACGAGCTCAGCCCAGCCAGTCTGCTCGACGAGCGACCGATAATCGTCCAATCCGACGGTGAAGCGCTCCAAGAACTCGTGATCGATGGCCCTGGGGTCTGTCAGTGCGCGCTCGAAAACCACCTTCGCGACCCCGCGCAGCAGCGCCAGGTCGCCGCCGACACGGGGTTGGACGTTGAGGGTTCCGACCTTGGTGGCATGAAACGACGCCATCGCGAGGATCTCGTGCGGCACGATGGTGCGGCGACTGGCGGCCTCGATCAGCGGGTTGATGTGCACGACCTGCGCGCCACGCCGGTATGCCTCGGCGAGTGAGGTCAGCATCCGGGGCGCGTTGGATGCGGCATTGACTCCCATCACCAACAGCAGATCTGCCTTCTCCCAGTCGTCCAGGTCGCAGGTGCCCTTGCCGGTCCCCACCGACGCCGTCATCGCCCGGCCGCTGGCCTCGTGGCACATATTCGAGCAGTCCGGCAGGTTGTTGGTGCCGAACTCGCGTACCCACAGCTGATACAGAAACGTTGCCTCGTTGCTGAGCCGGCCGGAGGTGTAGAACGACGCCTGATGTGGGCTGTCCAACCCCTGAAGCGTGGAGCCCACCAGCTCGAAGGCCGCCGGCCACGCGATGGGTACGTACTTGTCCGACTCGGCGTCGTAGACCATCGGCTCGGTCAGCCGGCCCTGGTCCTCCAGAGCGAAATCCGTCCATCCCGACAGCTCGGTCACCGTGTGGCTGGCGAAGAAGTCCCGGCCGACCCTCTTGCGAGTCATCTCCCAGGTGACGTGTTTGATGCCATTTTCGCAGATGTCCAGGTGCAGGCCCTTGGTGTCATCGGGCCACGCGCATCCCGGGCAATCGAAGCCGCCGTTCTCGTGGTTCATCCGCTGGATCGCGCGGGTTCCGGCAACCAACTCGTGGCTCTGCACCAAGACATTGGCCACGCTGCGTGCCGCGCCCCATCCGGCAGCGGGATGGTGATAATCCTGCTGGGAGTACTCGCTGCTTGCGTTGGGGCCCCGCCCCACTGCGGGACGCCCGGGCTCACCCTGCCCGAGCAGGTCGCCCGGAATCCGTTTCTCGTCGTTCGTCACCTGATGTCCCTTCATCTGCGTTCAGCCGCCGTGGCAACGTGCGATGAACGCTTGGAGCGAGGATCCACTGTTTGACATTTCGAGTTTCGCAGTCCGGGTGCGGCCGTGGCCAGCGCCAATATCTGGGAGTAGCGACCGGTTCGCAGTCCGGGTGAGCCGCTACTCCAACAGCGGGCGTCAGGTCCCGTCCGCTGCGGGAGCGGCATCGGCATTGACCTGCGGCGGGGATGGCACGTCCGCCGCAATGGTCGCGGATGCGGGTTACGATTCGGTCGGCACTCGCGTGAGTCCGCCAGATCGATTTGTGAGTTCGCGCTATGACGCAGAGACGGTCACGGCTTCCCGGCTGGTTTCCGGGCGCAAATTCAGTGTCCGGCGCGCCCCATGCCCCACCTGGGTGGGCATCGACGCGGGCACGTGTGCTGGAAGGGCTGCTAACCCCGGCATCCCCGCCACTGATGCTAGGGCTCGTCATCGGCACGTTGCTGATTGCGGCCGAGAGCGCCTTGGTATACCTGCTCAAACAGGTCGCCCCCGGAAACGTCTTCGGTGTGATCTTCCTGCTGGGTGTCTTGGTCGTCGCTACGGTGTGGGGATTCGGACTCGGGGTGACGATGGCGCTGGCCAGCGCCGTTGTCTATGTGCACTTCCACTATTTGCAGACCGGCGGGAGCATCGTCGCGGTCTGGGCCAGGAACTGGGTGGCGGTCACCGTCTTCCTGGTCGTCGCTCTGGCGGCCGCCGCGCTCGCGGGGCTGGCTCGATCGCGCGCCGCCGAGGCCGTTGAACGCCGTCGGCAGGTCGAGGCAGGCCATGACGAGCTCAGCGCGCTCGCGGAGCAACAGGCCGCGCTGCGGCGAGTAGCGACGCTAGTCGCGGGTGGGGCGCGCCCGGCTGACGTGTTCGACACGGTGGCCGACGAACTGGCGCGATGCCTGCATGTGGTGAACGCGGGGCTGCTCCGCTACGAGCCCGACGGCACCGGGTTCGTGGTCGCGGTCCGGTACGAGCCCGGGATCACGACGATGCCCGTCACGGGCGAGCGAATTCCGTTGGGCGGCGACGACGTGGCAGCGTTGGTCTTGCGGACCGGCCGCGCGGCCAGGATTGACGACCACGACGAAGCGCTGGGTCCGGAGGCCGTACGCATCAGGGCCGGGGGCATCGGTTCGATCGTGGGACTCCCCATCCATGTCGACGACCGGTTGTGGGGCGCGGCCATTGTCGGCTCGACGAGCCCCGAGTCCATGCCGGCCGACACCGAGGCACGGGTCGCCGACTTCGCCGACCTGGTCGCCACCGCAATCGCCAATGCCGCCACCCGCGCCGAACTGGGTGCGAGCCGCGACGAACTGCGTGCGCTCGCGGAGCAGCAGGCGGCCTTGCGGCGGGTCGCGACGCTGGTGGCGCGCGGCGTCGGCCCGTCGGAAGTGTTCGAAGCGGTAGCCGACGAAATGGCCGGCCTGCTGCATGTGAGCCATTCGACGGTATCCCACTACGACGCTGAGGAATTCGTCCCCGTCGCGATCTGCCACGAGAACCGGCTGCGCAAGCTGCCCGAGGGTCTGCGCCTCCCATTGGCGGGCGACAACGTCGCTGCGAGGGTGTTTCGTACCCACCGCACCGCCCGGATGGACAGTCACGACAACGCTCCGGGTGAGCACGCGGCACGCATCCGTGAGCTCGGCATCCGTTCGGCGGTGGGCGTGCCCATCATCGTCGACGGATCCGTGTGGGGGGCGGCGATCGTTGGCTCGTCGACACCAGAGCCCATGCCTGCCGACACCGAGGTCCGCATCGGCGACTTCGCCGATCTCGTCGCAACCGCGATCGCCAACGCCGCAACCCGCGCCGAACTACAGACCAGCCGTGACGAGCTGGTCGTGCTCGCCGAGCAGCAGGCCTCTTTGCGAC
>NZ_JAVRQA010000239.1:0-5903 GCF_032161845.1 Mycobacterium sp. | reverse complement strand
GTCGGTGAGCGTGACGGCGACGCCCGCGGCGGGCTTGCCGGACATGGCGTCGAGGACGTGGGTGGAAAGGCTCATGTGGTCACCTTCTCCCGCGAACAGACGCAAACGGCCCTGTTTTGGCGCATTTGAGGGCCCTTTGCGTCTGCTCGCGAGGGGGTGGGGTCATGTCGGGGGCTCGCTCAGCAGCCGTGCCAGCCGCAGTCGGTTGATCTTGGCCAGCTCGCTGCGCATCACCCGTCGCTCGGTCTCGGGGTCGTTGTGAAGGCGGTCGGTGAGGATGGCCAGCAGTTCCTCGGCGGAACGCCCGTCGGCGCAGACCAGGTAGACGTAACCAAACCTCTGGTCGTACTCGGCGTTCTTCGCGGCCAACTCGGCCTTCACCGAGTCGGCGGCCGCAAGCACCGCGGCCTGCTCGCGAGCCGAGGATGCGTTGTCCACCTCGGCGCCGATCCGTGGATGGCCGTCCAGGGCCGCGTCGATCTCACCGTCGGGAAGCTCGGCGAGCACCCGATCGGCGCGCTCCAGCAGTGCGCCGACGTCACGGAACGGGCCGCCCGCAAGGACTCGTCGCGCCCAGACCGTTGACGAGCACGCCCCCAACAGCAGGTCCATTTGCTGGTCTTCCGTCAGCCGGGTGAAGCCGCCCGTCATCGAGTTCACGTCGTCGAGGCTAGTGGTGCCGGTGCGGGCCACGCGGCGACCGGGGCGGACATGGGTCAAGAATCGACCAGGTGGACGATGTTCGCATGTCGAGAAGTCGCAACGTCGCGGGCGTCTTGCTGGCCGCCGGGGCGGGTAGACGTTATGGGCAGCCGAAAGTCCAAGCGCATCAAGGGGAGTGGCTGCGTGCCGCGGTCGAGGCGCTGGCGGGTGGGGGATGTGACGACGTCGTGGTGGTGCTGGGTGCCGCCGTGCTCGACGTGCTTCCTCCCGCTCGCGCGGTGATCGCCCCCGACTGGGCGGACGGAATCAGCGCCTCGGTGCGCGCGGGACTGATTGCCGCAGGTGAGGCCGACTTCGCGGTGCTGCACCTGGTCGACACGCCGGACGTCGGCGCCGAGGTCGTCGCCCGGGTGCTTGGCGCGGCCCGTTCCTCGGCGTCGGGACTGGCACGCGCGACATACGGGGGACGCGTCGGTCACCCCGTGGTGATCGCGCAGCGGCACTGGGCCGCGCTCGCATCGACACTGCAGGGGGACCAGGGAGCGCGCCCCTTCCTGAAGGACAGGGCCGACGTGGTCGCGGTGGAGTGCGGCGATCTGGCGACCGGTGTGGACATCGACGAGCCATAGGCCGTCCAGCGGTGATATACAGGCTCAGTACGCGGACTGGGGATTCTGCGGACGGTGGTCGTACGCGGCCACTGGGGGGCTGGCGCTTCGCGGCGCCACGGGGCAGGGGGTGGTCATTCGCCATGGGAAAGAAGAAGGCCGTCAGGTCCGTCGATGACCTCGACGGTACGACGGCAGACCAAACGATCGAATTCGGCATCGACGGTCAGCTGTACGCCATCGAGCTGTCAACGGCGAACGCCGAGGTTCTGCGGAACACGGTCAAGGAGTGGGCATCCCACGCTCGCCGGGTCGGCGCGCCGCGGCAACGACACGTGGCGCGCGTCGATCCATGGCGCAAGCACGTCAGCGGTGATGAGCGGCTCGAAATCCGGGCTTGGTGCCACGACAACGGATACCGCGTCGGCAGGCGAGGTCCGCTCCCGTTCGGCGCGGTGGACGCCTTCCGAACCGCAACGTCCGGAGGCTAGAGCAGTCCGAGAGCGGCGACGGCCGCACGCTCGTCGACGAGCTCGGCCACCGACGCGTCGATGCGCGCTTGGGAGAACTCGTTGACCTCGAGGCCCTCGACGACCTGCCAGGAGCCGCCGACCGCGCGCACCGGCAGCGACGCCACGATGCCCTCGGGAATGCCGTAGACACCCGGTGAGGGCAGCGCCACCGACGTCCAGTCGTCGGCGTCCGTACCGTCCACCCAATCGCGGACGTGATCGATGGCGGCATTGGCCGCCGAGGCCGCCGACGACGTGCCGCGGGCGTCGATGATGGCCGTGCCCCGCTTGGCGACGGTGGGAATGAAGTCCGTCGTCAGCCAGTCGGTGTCGGCGGCGTACTCGTAACCTGGGCGGTCCCCGACGACGGCGTGGAAGATGTCCGGATACATGGTCGGAGAGTGGTTGCCCCACACCGTCACCCGCGAAACGGCGCTGACGTGCACGCCTGCGTGGGCGGCCAGCGCGGCGATGGCACGATTGTGGTCGAGGCGTGTCAGCGCGGTGAATCGTTCGGCGGGAACGTCCGGCGCATGCGCCGAGGCGACCAGGGCGTTGGTGTTGGCGGGGTTGCCGACCACCGCGATGCGAACATCCGACGATGCGCCGGCGTTCAGCGCGCGGCCCGCTTCGGCGAAGATCGACGCGTTGGCGGCCAGTAGGTCGGCGCGTTCCATGCCCTTGCTCCGAGGCTTCGCGCCGACGAGCAGCGCGACGTCGACGCCGTCGAACGCGCGCACGGGGTCATCGTGGATCTCCACGTCGCAGAGCAGGTCGAAGGCGCTGTCGACGAGTTCCATCACCACGCCCTCGGCTGCGCGGACCGCTGACGGCAACTCCAGCAGTCGCAGCGTGACCGGTACGTCGCGACCGAGCAGTGCGCCCGCGCCGATGCGAAACAGTGCGGCGTAACCGATCTGGCCCGCGGCGCCGGTGACCGTGACGACCTTCGGGCGGGCGGAGCTGGGTGGGCGGAGATTGGGCTTGGGCCCGGCGGCCGTCACGTTTCCACCCGAATGTTGAGGACCTCCGAGGCATAGCGGCGGACGGTCTCCTCGGACATGGCCGCGGCATCCTCGTGACCCGGCCGTGCCCGGCTCTTCATGAAACGCGATTCCAGGTCCAGCGTTACCTCGGCGAGCAGTTCCCCGGTGGTGGGTTCACACACCGCCCACGTATATCGGGTTTCGTCGGCCCAACCGTCCTCGGCCTCGTCGATGTAGTCGAGGTCGGTCTCCCCGAGGTCGGCGAGCGCCGGCCGGTCGTCCACGCGGTCGTCATAGCGCAGTCCGCGCAGGTACCACGTGCCGTTGTTGATCTCGACGGGTTCCACGTCTTCACGTCCTCCCGATACGCCGAAACTGCGGGGAGATCGCCCAACTCCAAGGAATCGCGATCTCCTCGCAGTCTCGAGGATGGTCTTGCGGCCGTTAGTCCTTGATCTCGGCGAGCACGGTGCCCTGCGTGACCGCGGCACCGGCCTCGACGGCGAGCCCGGTGATGGTGCCGTCCTTATGGGCGGTCACGGGGTTCTCCATCTTCATCGCCTCCAGGACGGCGATGAGGTCACCGGTGGCGACCTGCTGGCCCTCTTCGACGGCGACCTTGACGACGGTGCCCTGCATCGGCGCGGTGACGGAGTCGCCGGATGCTGCGGCACCACCCTGCGCGCCACGCTTGCGGGGCTTGGGCTTCTTGCGGATGGCACCGGCTGCCGCGCCGCCGCCCCCGCCGATCGCCAGGTCGCCGGGCAATGACACCTCGACTCGACGGCCACCGACCTCGACGACGACCTTCTGCCGGGGGAGGGTGTCCTCCTCGTCGAGGGGTGCGCCGGAGGTGAAGGGCTCGACGGTGTTGTCCCACTCGGTTTCGATCCACCGGGTGTGCACGGTGAAGCCGTTCTCGTCGCCGATGAAGGCGGGATCGGACACCACGGCACGGTGGAACGGAATGACGGTGGCAAGACCCTCGACGTTGAACTCGGCCAGCGCGCGGCGCGACCGGTCAAGCGCCTCGTCGCGGGTAGCGCCGGAGACGATCAGCTTGGCCAGCATCGAGTCGAACTGGCCACCGATGACCGAGCCGGTCTCGACCCCGGAGTCCAGTCGCACACCGGGACCGGTCGGCGGCTCGAACAGGGTGACGGGACCCGGCGCGGGCAGAAAGCCACGGCCGGCGTCCTCGCCGTTGATGCGGAATTCGAAGGAGTGGCCACGCGGCGTCGGGTCCTCGGTGATGTCGAGGGCCTCGCCGTTGGCGATGCGAAACTGCTGACGCACCAGGTCGATTCCCGAGGTCTCCTCGGTGACCGGGTGTTCGACCTGCAGGCGTGTGTTGACTTCGAGGAACGAGATCAGGCCGTCCTGACCGACGAGGTACTCCACGGTGCCCGCGCCGTAGTACCCGGCTTCCTTGCATATCCGCTTGGCGGACTCGTGAATCTCCTTGCGCTGCGCATCGGTGAGGAACGGGGCCGGGGCCTCTTCCACCAACTTCTGGAAGCGCCGCTGCAGCGAGCAGTCGCGGGTGCCCGCGACGACGACGTTGCCGTGCGTATCGGCGATCACCTGGGCCTCGACGTGGCGCGGCTTGTCCAGGTAGCGCTCGACGAAGCACTCGCCGCGGCCGAACGCCGACACGGCTTCACGCGTCGCCGAGTCGAAGAGTTCGGGGATCTCCTCGATCGTGCGGGCCACCTTCATGCCGCGACCGCCGCCGCCGAAGGCCGCCTTGATGGCGATCGGGACGCCGTACTCCTTGGCGAACGCGACGATCTCGTCGGCGTCCTTGACCGGTTCGGACGTGCCGGGCACCAGCGGGGCCTTCGCCTTGGCCGCGATGTGGCGGGCGGTCACCTTGTCACCGAGGTCGCGGATCGACTGCGGGCTCGGGCCGATCCAGATCAGCCCGGCATCGAGCACGGCCTGGGCGAAGTCGGCATTCTCCGAGAGAAACCCGTAGCCGGGGTGAATGGCGTTGGCGCCTGCCTTCTGGGCGGCGTCGAGGATCTTGCCGAAATCCAGGTAGGACTCCGCCGAGGTCTGGCCGCCGAGGGCGAAGGCTTCGTCGGCAAGGCGAACGTGCGGTGCGTCGGCATCGGGATCGGCGTAAACGGCCACGCTGGCCAGCCCCGCGTCCTTGGCGGCCCGGATCACCCGGACGGCGATCTCGCCGCGGTTGGCGACGAGCACCTTGGAGATCTTCGAGCTGGCGTGACTTGGCACTGCGCCTCCTGATGGCATGTCTCTAAGAAACCTCTTTAAGAATGTATCGGAGGCAGTTTAAGCCGAAGGTTGGAGTATCAAGTTAGGCGGTATCTGTTACTCACCGGTAGTGAATCTCGCCAGTTCTCCGGTGCCGGACCTCATTGAGAAGGAGGACGGCGGAGAGCATCTGCCACAGCATGACCGAATACACGCTGCCCCTCTCCCAGATTCCCAGGGACGGCGCCGCTGCGGGCTGGCTGAGGATCAAGAAGCTCAGGATCCCAAGAACGGCCAGAAGTACCGATGCCTTGCGATACCACCGCACGCCCACCAAACCAGCGACGACGGATGATCCGGCCACGATCGCGGCATTGCCCACGAAGATGGCCAGCAGCGCGCCCAGCCAGTGAAATCCGCTCATGTCGGTCGCCGGCGCACCAACGCCGAAGGGAACCGCTGCCACCAGAAGCATGCCAAGCGCATAGAACGCGGCCAAGACGCGAAACAGGCTGCGCCGACCGGTGGCGCTCGCGCGACCGGCGAGTATCGCCCCGACGAAGAAACCGACCCCCTGCACGCAGAGTCCCACGTTCATGACCGCGGCCAGCGGAGTCCACCCTGGTACACCGAGCTGACTGATGTAGTCGCTCACGTAGCTGTAGTCGTAGGGAGGCGCGACCGATGCCGCTGCGATGGCCTCGAAGACGAAGAACACCAGTGCCGCGGTCAGCCACAGGATCGCCGGGGTGGTGTTTGCCCGTGTGCTCGTCACTTCGACCAACTTAGATCATCCGCGAAAGGCCGATGGCCGGTCCCGGTCGGTCCGAGACGATCGCGCGGCAACCACTTCATTGAGTTCGCCGATTTCAGATCCGCCTTCGGCGACCTCTCGCCTACCCGGCCGAGGTCGA
>NZ_JAVRQA010000238.1:0-11056 GCF_032161845.1 Mycobacterium sp. | reverse complement strand
CAGGAGTTCACGCCTCGCGACGTGGCTGATCTGTCGGCTCGAGTTCAACGGGCGCAAGCGCGAGGTGATGAGTCCGGGCCACTACACCGAATTGTTCTTCCTCGACGAGGCGGTCGCGTTGGCGGCGGGCCACCGACCGTGCGGCGAGTGTCGCCGCCCGTTCTACCGGGCCTTCATCGAAGCGGCGAACGTGGGGAACGAGAATCCGATCGCCGGCGCGAAGGATCTCAACGCCCAGCTCAAGTCGTCGCGGTCAGCGGCGCGCTCGGGGGCCGAGATCGGCACGCTCCCCGATGGCGTCTTCGTCGACCTGGCCGGCGGTGACGTCCCCGATCTCCGCCTCGTCTGGGCTGGCGCGCTCCATCGTTGGACGCCCGGGGGCTACGTCGACCCCGTCGCCATTTCCGACGCCGGAGTGGCCGAGGCGATCGTGGTGACACCGTCGCTGTCGGTGGCCGCGCTGCGGCACGGATATCCGGTCGACGTACCGCTTCTCAGTCGTCCGACGCATCCAGCGACAGGTGTTCGTGCACGCCGAGCCAGCGACCGTCCGCCCCGCGCCGCAGGATGATCGTCTCCCGCTCGCGTTGCTCCGCCTCGACACCCGCCAGGCGGGTGCGGACCGCGTGGGTGAACACCGCGACGTCGTCGGTGATCAGGTCGAGCCGGGGGTTCAGTGACCGGCAGGAGAGCACCCGAAACCCGTCCTGCTCCCATCCTGCCCATAGCGCCTCGTAGGCCGCCCGCGACGAAAGCAACGCCGGCTCGGCGTGGAACAGGAACGTCGCTTCCGGTGCGAAGCCGTCGAAGTAGCGCTTGGTGTCGTGCGAGCCGAACGCCGCGATGACGTCGACCGCCGCCTGCATCGCCGAGGCGGCGAGTTCATCGGAATCCGTCATGTCCAGAGCCTAGGTGCGCGTCAGCAGACGACCTTGACGAACCCCATCGTGGGGTCGGAGGCGCTGATCGGATTGCCCGCAGCGCGCAACGCGATCAGCAGTGCGAGGACGTCGTCATCGAACCTCTCCCCCGGCATCACCAGCGGGATGCCCGGCGGGTACGGCGTGATGGCCTCGGCGGCGATTCGTCCGGAGGCCCGCGCCAGGGCCACCGATTCCTCGTGCGCGAAGAACGCCTCCCGCGGGGTCAGCACTGACTCAGGCCGGACGGCGAGAAGGTCGGCGACCAACGCCGGTCGCCTGCCCTCGGGCCGCACGCCAGCATGCGTGGCGACTTCCGCGAAACCGGCGATCAGACGCGCCATGTCGGTCTCGGTGTTGCCGATCGTCGTGATGCACAGGACGTGCCCGGTGCCACCCAACTCGGGCTGGACGCCATGAAGCGCGTTGAGCCGCGCGACGACATCCCTGGCGTCCATGTCGAGCGCTGCGGTCCCGACGAGTAGTTTGGTCTCGTCGAGCTGGTGCAGCCCGGTGCCCGCGCCGGCGAGATGTTCCGGTCGCAGCACGCTCAGCCCGGGAATGGCGGCCAGTTGGTCCGCGGCGCGACGGGCTCGATCGAGGGCCGTGTCGAGCAACTCGCGGCCGTCCAGCATCATCTGCCGTCGGGCGAGATCGATCGACGCCATGATCGCGAAGTGCGGACTCGTCGTCTGGATCAGCTGAAGCGCCCGCCGCACCGTCGCCGGATCGAGAACCGTCGGATCGATGTGAAGGACCGCGGCCTGGCTGAGGCCCGACAGGATCTTGTGCACCGATTGGACGGTCGCCGCGGCCCCGGACGTCTCACCTGGTGCAGGCAGGTCGCGATGGAAGGTGAAGTGTGGTGAGTGCGCGCCGTCGACGAGCAGCTTCGCGTCATGACGACGACACAGCTCGGCGAGCGCCGAGATGTCGCCGGTGGTGCCGTAGTAGGTCGGATGCAGCACCCACAGTGCCCTGGCCCCGCTTTCGCCGAAGCCGCGCGCCACCACGTCGGCGTCCAAACCGTGTGCGACGCCGAACCTTTCGTCCCACCTGGGTTCCAGCCAAATCGGTCGCGCACCCACCTGAACCAGACCGGCCAGGACGGACTTGTGAGCATTGCGCGCCACCAGAACCGGCTCGCCGGGACTCAGCGCCGACAGCGCGACGGCGATGTTTCCGCTCGTCGAACCCTGCACCAGGATGAAGCTTTGACCGACGCCCCACGCATCGGCGATCAGTGCCTCCGCCTCCAGGATCGGCCCCGTCGGGCAGTGCAGCGTGTCGGTGTCGGGCAGGTTGTTCAGGTCGACGTCGGCCAAGTGGGCGCGAAACCAGGGGTCCAGGGTTCGACCGCCCTTGTGACCGGGGCTGTAGAACGGCGCCTGGTCGCGCTCGACGAATCGCTTCAACGAGTCGAACAGTGGTGCCGCGTCGTGCTTCAAGGTCGGGCGGGCGGAGCTGGGAGGGCTGGAATCTGGTACACCCGTTGAGAGTTCCGCACCCCGATCATGTCGACGATCCGGATCGCATCATCGATGCCGCAGTCACCGGCCCGCACCCAATCACCGAGCACCAATCCCATGGCGCGCCGCCACAACACCGAGCCGAGCACGTGTAGCTCGGGCGGCCCGAAGGCATCCGAGGAGTACAGCTGCTTGGCGAACGGGGCCGTCTCGAGCGCCTCGGCCACCAGCCCCGTCGAACGCGCGCCCAGGTAGTTGATCGCCAGTCCCACATCGAAGTTCACGTGGTCGAACGCTTGCGCCAGATATCCCGCCTGACGCTGGAACGGGTAGCAGTGCAACAGCAGGACGGGAACCGGTGTCATCGCGCGCAGCAACGGCAACAGCAGCATCGGATCACTGCGGTGCAGGTCCATGTCGCGATCGCCGAAGCCGACGTGCACCTGGATGGGCAGACCGTGCGCCGCGGCCTCGTGCACGCCGAACGCGATCAGTACCTCGTCATCGACGCGCAGCGGGTGGGGACGGGCACTGAACTCGCGGGCGCGGGCGACCACCGCGGCATCCGTCGGTCGGGCCCACTCGACGTCGAATCCGATGCGGTAGGCCGCAATCGTTTTGGTACCAACGACTTCCGGGTTCACCACCGCGGCCCTCAGCGCCGCCCGGAGGGCGTCGGGGTAATCGTCGGGCGACGTTCCGTCCGCCAGCAGGTCCTCGGTGAGCCGCTCCAGCCGGAGGATCTCCGAGGACGGGACGTCGCTGAGCTTGGTGAGCTGGTCGGGGGTGGTGATGAGATCGCCCTTGAACCCGGTGTCGACGATCCAACGGGCGACACCCGCCGCGGGCAGCATCGTCCTGGCGAGTTCTTCTGGTGAGAGCTCGCTGCGTCGGGCCCAGTAGTCGTCGGCGCCCGCCAGCGGCTCGAGCCCGAGCAGCGGTGCACACCATCGCCGGATGGAAAGGCCGAGCGGCGAGTCGAACTGCGTCATGAAGTCGGGGACTGGATCGGTGGAACCCTCGTTGATGGCCGCTTCGAAGCCCGCCCGGTCGACGGGTTCGTTGAAGGTGCCGTGGACGTGATGGTCGATCAGCTCGACGGTGCGTAGATGGTCGGCGAGCGCGTCGGGCACGTCGCCGTGGACCCCGGCGAAGACGTCCCCCAACCCACTCGAGGGCAGTTCACCAACCGGCATACCGTGCCACCTCCTCGGAGTTCACCCTTCCCGACGCCGCGTCGGCGATCGCCGCGCCGAGGATCTCGACCGCATGGCCCGCCTCGGCGTCGGTGAGCACCAGGGGCGGCGTGATCTCCAGAACATTGCCGCCGACGTAGTACACGACTACGCCCAGCTCCCACGCACGGTAGACCACCTCCGCCGCGAGCCGGGGAGCACGTTCCCCCGTCTGGGGGTCGACGAGCTCCAAGCCGATCGCCAGACCGCGCCCCCGGACGTCGCCGATGCGGTCGGCACCCGGCGATCCGGCCAGCGCCCTGAGCCCCTCGCTCAGCAGCGCACCAACTTTCGCGGCGCGCTCCGGCAACTGCTCGCCGACGATGGTGGCCAGCACCGCACGACCGGCAGCGGTGCACACCGGGTTGCCCGCAGTGGTGAGCAGCGCCGCGGCTGGGGGATTGTCGAGGATCTCGGCGGGACCGACGGCCGCCGACAACGGAAGCCCGCCACCGAGCACCTTGCCGAACGTGACGATGTCGGGCGCCACCCCGACTTGCGTGAAGTCGTGCTCGAAGGCGTGCAGGGTGCCCGGTCTGCCGAGCCCCATCTTGACCTCGTCGCAGATCATCGGAACCCCGTGCCGCCTGCACAGCTCGTGCAGGCTGGCGAGGAAGCCGTCGGGCGGCACGACGAGACCGCCGTCGGACAGGATCGGCTCGACGATCAGACAGGCGATGGAGTCAGTGCGTAGATGTTCCTCGGCGAGCTCGAGGCAGGCGGTGACGTCCTCGCCGACGTCAGCGCGGACGGGCCGAAAGGGGTTGGGGTAGGGCAGGAAGACGGCGTCCGGGTCCGCTGGCGCGCCGGCGTCGACGTGCACTCCGGAAACACCCATCGCGACACCGACACCACCGTGGTAGCTGTGCTCGAAGGCGATGACGGTGCGCTTTCCGGTCGCGTGCCTGCACGCGCGCAGCGCCACGTCGTTGGCGTCGGAGCCGGCGTGGCCGAGGTACACCCGTCGCTCACCGGTGCCGGGGACCAGCGCCAGGAGGTCCTCGGCGAGCCCCACCGAATCGGGGTGCACCGCGGACAAGCCGCCGGACCCAGGGGCCGACCGGACCGCCCGGCTGACCGCCTCGACGATCGCCGGGTGACCGTGCCCGAGGCCACTCGCCGTCCACGTCGCGGACAGGTCGAGAAGCTCGCGCCCGTCGGGCGTCACCAACGTCGAGCCGTGGCCCGAGACGACCTCAAGCGGGAAGAAGCGGAGCTTCTCGATTCCCGCGACGGCGGCCCCGTCACGCTCGTAGAGCGTGCTCATTCCGCCTGTACCGGCGGGGTCTGAGCAAGTTCGGCGGTCAGCGACTCGCCGACGCGCTTGGCGATGCCGGACGCGGCGACGGCGATCACCAATCCGATTGCGCACCAATACAGTCCGAGCAGTGGGGCATCCGACCACGTCACGGCACCCTTGACGTTGAACCACAGCACGGTCGCGATCACTACGGCGCCGAGCGCGGGCAGGACTAGTCCGAGAATCTTGCCCTTGCCGCCATGCACGTCGACGAACCTAGGAGCGCCAACGAACCACATCGCCGCGATCTCGACCAACAGATAGCAGACCATCAGGCACACCGAACCGGCGACGGCGAACAGGAAGTAGGTGTTGATCGCGTCGTTGCCGGTGCCCATGTCGGGCCAGCCAAGCGCGCCGCAGACGAGGTCCACCACCAACGCGACCGCGACGACGAGCCAGGTGGCGATGCGCGGGCCGCCGGTGCCCTCGTGGATGCGCGCCAACGCCTTCGGGCCGAAGCCATCCCGGCCGAAGGCGTAGAGCATCCGGCCCGACGTCGCCGAGCAGGCCAGGTGGCAGCCGAACGCCGATACGATCGCCGTGAAGATGATCAGCAGGCTGAACCACTGTCCGACGTAACTACTGCCCAAGTCCCCCAACGTGTTTCCGGAGTTCTGGAACGCCTCGAGCCCCGCCGCGTCGGTACCGAACCCGACGACCTGGGCGAACATCACGATCACGAAGAGCACACCGGTCAGGATCAGCGTGCCTGCCAGCGCCCGTGGAATGTTGCGGCCGGGGTCGTCGGTCTCCTCGCCCATCGACGCGCAGGCCTCGAATCCCGCCCATGACAGGAAGGCCGCGACCACGGCGCTCAGCACCGCGGAGGCGGAGACACCGTCGAACGAGAACGCACTGAAGTCGATGCCGGTCGTCGGCGCCCCACCCTTGGCGAAGATCACGGCTACGAGCACGATCATGGACAGGATGCCGATGCCCTCGATGACGAGCAAGATCTTGGCCAACAGCCGAATATCGCGGCCGGACAACAGGAACGAGATCACCGCGCCAACGGCAACGACCGCCAGCCATGGCAGCTGGTAGGGGTTGTCGTTACCCGGCTGCAGTTCGGCGATGAACGCGTTGACGAACGCGGCGGTCAACGCCAGGGTGCCGATGGCGAAGCCCACATATGCCCCGAGCATCGCGAAGCCGGAGAAGAATCCCGTCCTCGGTCCGATGGTCCCGCCCACCAAGCCGTAGGCCGATCCGGCGTGATTGAGGTGTCGGGTCAGCCGGACGAAGCTGTACCCGACCAGGGAGACCCCGATCAGACCGATCAGGAACACCAGCGGAATTGCCTTGCCGACGGTGGCGATCAGGCCCTGGCCGTTTCCCGACATCGCCAGGGTCGGGCCGACCAGCGCGACGGACATGGCGAGCGCCACCCAGAACGGCAGGCGGCGATGGGGAAGCTGGTCGGCTCCTTCTGACGGGCCGGCCGACGACGTACTGGTGCTCATCGATGTCTCCTTGGGTTCGTCAACAACTCCACGCGAAGCGCAGCGCCTGCGTGGTCTCGGCAGGCGATAGCTCGCCGAAGGTGGTCAGTTCGTATCGCCGCACTGCGACAAGACCTTCGATCATCTCGGGGGTGAGCAACTCCGCGGCGACGGCGGAGCTCTCGAGCGCGTCGATCGCGGCGCGCTGGCCGGTGGGGAGCGGTGGTGGAGCGGTGGCGGCCTGCGAAGGATCCTCGGGGATCTCGGCAGGCAGGTCGAGGCCGTGGTCGATCCCGCGCAACGCGCTGCTGAGGAAGGCCGCCGCGGCCAGGTAGGGGTTGGCGCTCGGGTCGATCAGCTTCAGCTCGACGTTGGCACCGTGCGGGCTGCCGGGCGTCGCGGCGATGAACCGCACGGCCGCTTCCCGGTTCTCCAGTCCCCAGCACGCCGCGGCGCCCGCCCAGTTGCCCGGTTTGAGCCGGAGCGCCGACAACGCAGAACCCGCATACACGCCGATGAGGGCGGGGAGCGTGTCGATGACACCGGCGATCGCAGACCCGCCGGCCGGCCGGATCCCGTGCGGTCCATCCCCGCCGGAGAACAGCGGGCCGTTGCCGTCGGCCAACGAGAGGTGCAGGTGCGCCCCGTTGCCCGCGGCCCCTTCGAACGGCACCGGGGCGAACGAGATTCGCAATCCGTGCCTGGCCGCCGCGCGACCGAGCACGATGCGCGTCAGGATCACGGCGTCGGCGGCCGCCACCGGGGTGGTTGGCGCCAGCGATACCTCGAGTTGATCGTGGCCGTACTCGGTGTGGATCTGTTCGACGCTGAGGCCGGCCCGCTCGGCGGTGGTGGCGAGGTCGACCAGGAACGCCGACCGGTCCAGCGAGGTGCGAATCCCGTAGGGCGACCAGGGGTCCGTCGTGGCGGGGCCGCCGTCGGGAGCGACCATCGTGCACTCGAGTTCGGCGCCAACCATCGCGGTAAGACCGCGCTCCGTGGCCTGGTGTTCGGCGCGGGCCAGAAGCGAGCGCACGCACATGGGTGCGGGGTCTCCGCCCTGGTCGGTCAGGTTTCCCGGCGCCCAGGCGATGCCGTCCTCCACGACCCGCGCGGTGGCCGGATCGATGCGGATCCGCAGGTCGCCGGTGACGCCGATGGTCGGGGTGAAGGCGATTCCAGTGTCGACGCAGAAGACACTCCACGACGGTGACACGCCCATCCCCGAGCGCTGGAAGTCGCCGAGCCTACGCAGTGGCACGTACTTGGCCCTGGTGACACCGGCCGGATCGGTAATCGAACCGGCTACGAGTTCAACACCTTTGGCACGTAGCTCATCGATCTGGTGAGCGATGTACTTCCCATCGGGCCGCGGCATCGAACCTCCTCCGACATATCTCGTTGCGAGTAATCTATGTCATGAATGTTTCAGAATCTTTAAATTCGACCGACTATGTTTGATTCATAAGATTCCGATCGGAGGCAACCCCACGTGTGTCGGCTCCTGGGTGTCGTGTCCGCAGCCCCGATCTCGATCGGCGACGCGGTCGGCGACGACGTGCTCAAGGACTTCGTCGCCCTGACGAAGGTCCACGGCGATGGCTGGGGCGTCGCGGGGGTGGATCACGTCGGCGAGACTCCGCACGTCCTGGTTTCGGCGGGCACCGCACTCGAAGACGACGAATTCACCACAGCCACCCACGACGCCCAGTCCGCCGCGGCACTCGTCCATCTTCGATGGGCGACCAGCGGCCTCGCCGTGGAGCCACAGAACTCCCACCCGTTCTTCGCCGACGGACTCGCGATGGCGCACAACGGTTCGATCAAGCCAATGGGCCCACTCGATGACCTCATCGAACCCTCGACCGCGGCGTCGCTGCGCGGCACTACCGATAGTGAGCGCTACTTCGGGGTGATCCGCCAACACCGCCGCGCCACAACGACTCTCGCCGAGGCCGTGCGGCGTGCCGTTGCCCAACTCCGGCAGCTCTATCCCGACGCCAGCCTCAACGGGCTGATCCTCGGCGAGGACCAGTTGATCGTCGTCCACGCGCACGCGCGCAGCCGTCTGCTGGCAGAGGACATCGAGGAGATCAGCGCAACGGATCTCCCCGCCGAGCACCTCGAGGACTACTTCGCGCTGCGCATCGCGCGGCCAAGGGAGGGTGTCGTCGTCGTCGGTTCGACCGGGTTCGGCGACCTGGCGTGGGAGCCGCTGCCCTCGGAGTCCGTCATCGCCGTGTCGATGCTCGACCTTTCGGTGACGACCCATCCCCTGGTGACAGGCTGACCGGGTGACCGACGAGACCGTGGCCGCGCGTGCCGGTGCCGCCCTCCCGACGCTGAGCAAGGCTGAGCGGCGGGTGGGACGCGCCCTGCTCGCCGACTACCCGAGCGCCGGGCTGGCCAGCGCCGCCCGGCTCGCCGAACGCGCCGAGGTCAGCCCGCCGACCGTGCTCAGGTTCGCGCAATCCCTTGGCTACGAGGGGTTCACGGATCTTCAGGTGGCGCTGCGCGCCGAGTTGACGGCGCAATCCAACGGGCCGATCACGCGACTCCCGACCGCGCCAGCCGCCGACGGGCTGCTCGACCGTCTTCTGCAGCAGGGGCGCGCTCAGAACGAGCGGGCGGAGGAAACGTTGGCCCTGTTGCCCGCTCCTGCGGTGGAGGCGGCGGTCGCACTTCTGTCGGATACCGGAAGGCCGCTGTACCTCCATGGCGGACGGTTCTCCCACCTGCTGGCGATGCACCTGGCCGCTCACCTCGAACAGCTGCGTCCGGGAGTGCGGTTGCTGGGAGACCCGAGCGGTCGCGACCTCGGCGCCATGATCGAGCTGACCCGGAAAGACGTCGTCGTCCTCTTCGACTACCACCGCTATCAACGCAGCGCGGCCGACCTGGCGGCCCGCGTTCATCGGGCTGGCGCACCGGTGCTGCTCATCACCGACGACCTGGCCTGCCCGGTCGCGCCGGAAGCCGAGGTCGTGCTGGCCGCCTCGAGCACGGTGGGCAGCACGTATCAGAGCATGGCGGCGGGCTTCCTCCTCACCGAACTGCTGATCCCGCTGGTGATGGACGCGATCGGAGAGCCGGCCCGCACCCGGATGGCACTGTGGGAGGAACAACGCCGCAGCGAGTTGCTGGGCTGAGCGCCGAGCGGCACTACCCGTCGGTGACGCCGGCCCCCGCATCGCGCGGCAACCGAAGCGTCTCGACGATCGTGACGGCCATCAACGCGCCGAGCACCAGGAACGTCCAGGCGTACGCGATGCCGGGACCGTGCCCATGCTCCGCGGCCACCGGGGTCAACATGCTGAGCGCCAACGCCGCAACCGCGATGCCGAGGCCTGCGGCGAGTTCCTGCACCGCCGCGTTGAGAGTGTTGGCGTGCGTCAACTCGTCGCCGCTGACATCGGAGAACGCCAGGCTGTTGTAGGCCGTGAACCCGATCGACCGCAGCGCCCCGCTGACGAACAGAATGAGCGCGATCACCGGAACGGGCATCGTCGAGTCGAGGCTCGCCAGGAGCCCGTAGCAGCCGACCGAGAGCACGGCGTTGACGAGCAGGACCCGGCGAATTCCGAACCGCCGCATCAACGGGGTCGTCGTCGGCTTGATCGCGATGTTTCCGGCGAAGAGCATGGCCACCAACAGCCCCGAGACGAATGGCGACCACCCGTAGATCAACTGGAACTGCAGCGGCAACAGGAATGGCACCGCGGTGATGACCAGGCGGTAGAGCGATCCGGCGGACACCGTGATCCGCAGGGTCGGCACCCGGAGCACCCGTAGCTGAACCAGCGGGTGGCGAGCCCGCAGCAGATGCCACGTCGCGAGGACCAGCAAGACCGCGGCGGTGCCACCACCGACGGCCACCAGCGTCCAGTCCGTTCCGTTGATGCGGATGCTCTCCAGTGCGATCAACGCCGCGGCAATGCCCGCGCCAAGCGCGACGAGTCCGCGCCAGTCCAGCGGACGCGGCGACGGATCCGCATCACCGCGAATCAGCTTGAGGGACAAGATGAATCCGACGATGCCGATCGGAATGTTGACGAAGAAGATCCAGCGCCAAGAGCCGACCGTCGCGATCGCGCCGCCAAGCACCGGAGCGACCACCGGGGCGGCCAGCGCGGGCCACGTCAACAACGCGATCGCACGAACCAGGTTGGCCCTGCCACTGAACCGCAGCACTGCGAGCCGCCCGACGGGCACCATCATGGCTCCGCCGACGCCTTGGAGGATGCGGACCCCCACCAGCATCGGCAGTGACACGCTGAGTGCACATCCCACCGAGGCGAGCGTGAATATCGCGATCGCGGCGGCGAACACTGGGCGCGCACCGAAGCGGTCGGCGATCCAGCCGCTCGCCGGGATCAGTACCGCGAGCGTGACGAGGTAGGCCGAGATCGCGACGTTGACGTCTACCGGGTCTACGCGGAACGACGTCGCGATCAACGGAATCGCCGGCGTGATGATGGTGGCGTCCAGGATCTCCATGAAGAACGCGCCAGCCACCAGCAGCGCCATCCCCCTCGGGAACGGCGCCGCGGATGCGGGTGGCTCGGGCGACGACATCGGTGGCACCGTAGTCAGCTGGCGCCGTGGGCTCACGCGCCCACCAACGCCGAGTGCGACTGTGACGACGGAATCGGCCCGAAAACGTCGTCATTTTCCCAGTCGGCGGGTC
>NZ_JAVRQA010000237.1:0-4760 GCF_032161845.1 Mycobacterium sp. | reverse complement strand
GACTACAGGTGCGAAGTCCGGTCGACGGCGAGAGAACCAGATCACGTACTTCCACGATGGACCCGACCCCATCGTGACCGCCTCCAACTACGGCGGTGCCAAACATCCGCAGTGGTATTACAACCTCAAGGCGCACCCTGAATGTGAACTAGGCGATGAGAAATTCCTCGCACAGGAGATCGCCGACCCCGGCGACTACGCGCGGGTATACGGACTCGCGGAGGGGGTCTATGCGGGTTGGGCTGACTACCGCGATAAAACCGACCCGATTGGCCGCCATATTCCCGTCTTTCGGCTCAAGCCACGCTAGCCGGGCGGAAACGACCAGCCCGTCACCGGGGAGTGGTGTGAGGGTAAGCGGTGCGCGCCAGCGCAGTAGGACCCAAAGCAACACCACGACCCCGCCAGGAACGCCGCATCGGAGCGGCACGGTCCGCGACAAATGACACCGCCGGAAGGCTCCGGCAGGGCCGCCCGCCTACCCCTCCTCGATCAGCCGTCCGGTGCGCTCGCCCAGCTCGCAGCCCTGGCGTCGAAGGACGCCTCGCACACAACGAGGACCCCATAGTCCACACCAGAGTCGGCCCGCCACCAGGGGAGCGGGTGGCCCCCTGATCAGTTCGTCGCGAACCCGCCTAAGCGGAGCGGCCAAAGATTCGGTGGACTTCGGCTCGGATGGCCCAAATGGGATGGCGAATGACTGCTGCAATCTCGTCGCGGACCGTCCCTGGTTGGAAGAAGTGGGCTACCACGGCGATGGCGAAGCCGACGCCGACGCCAGCCGCGCCCACGACGACGCGTTTCGTCGCGACCCCCGCAGCGATGCCCCCGATCATCACGACATCCCCGACGGTTGATATCACGCTAGTGGCGGCGTTCTGGTGCCGACCGATTAACTGCTCGCGGTACGCGACGAACTGTTCACTCATCGGCTAAGAATGGGCGACGCATAGCCTTTGCGGTGCGCTTTCGACATCGTGACACGCTGGGGACAGGCGCGGGCGAGTGACTGATTCACCTTCTGGCCGACTAATAGCTCAGACGCGGGTCAGTGCATATCGATTCCCGCCGATTCCATCGGCGCGCGGATCTCGTCGTCGTCCACAGCGCAGTACCGCTCTGTTGTGGCCACCGACGAGTGCCCGAGCAGCATCTGCACCGCGCGCAGATAGCGGCTGCCACGGTAGGCCCGAGATGCGAAGAGATGGCGCAAGGTGTGCATGGTGTAGCCCGGCGGCACCCTTCGGCATCGAGGACCGTGCAGCACTCCTGTAGGACGGGGACGAACTCGTCGCGGTGCAGGATCTCCTGGGGAGCCGCACGATCAGCTCTAGCGCGGCCTCGGGATCGGCGGGGAGTCGGGGACGGTGTACGTGCTGGTCATTTGAGGCTCCATTCAATTGGAGCCACGCAATACCTGAATTGCACGAATCTTGGACGGACTAAGGTCTGCGCTGGTCAGGTGGTGCCCCCGGCAGGATTCGAACCTGCGGCCTTCCGCTCCGGAGGCGGACGCTCTATCCCCTGAGCTACGGGGGCGCAGGTAGTACTCCGCTGCGCCGTTGGGCGTCGACAGCCTAACGCATCCGGGAGGGGCCGATCGCGTCCCGGGGTGGCGGCATACCTGCGGTGACATTCCCCGGTCGCTGTGCTCTCCCCGTGGGAAAGGATTCGGGTGCGGACCACCTCAGACCATAGGATGGTCCCCCGTGACCCCAGCCGATCTGGCCGAGCTGCTCAAGACGACCGCTGCCGCGGTACTGGCCGAGCACGGGCTCGACACTGCCGCCCTGCCGGAGACGGTCGTCGTCGAACGCCCGCGCAACCCCGAGCATGGCGATTACGCCACCAACGTCGCGTTGCAGCTGGCCAAGAAGGTCGGTGCCAACCCCCGTGAGCTGGCCGGTTGGCTGGCGACGGCGCTCGAGGGCACCGATGGCATCGCCGGGGCCGACGTGGCGGGGCCGGGCTTCGTCAACCTGCGCATCGAGGCCTCCGCCCAAGGCGTGGTGGTCGACAACGTGATCGCCGCCGGTTCGTCCTACGGCGGCTCCGAGGAGCTCGCGGGCCAGAAGGTCAACCTGGAGTTCGTCTCCGCGAACCCGACCGGGCCGATCCACATCGGGGGAACCCGCTGGGCCGCCGTCGGCGACGCGCTGGGCCGGCTGCTCGCGACCCAGGGAGCCGCGGTCGTCAGGGAGTACTACTTCAACGACCACGGCACGCAGATCGACCGGTTCGCCAACTCGCTCATCGCCTCGGCGAAGGGTGAGCCGACACCCGAGGACGGCTACGCGGGCAGCTACATCGCCGAAATCGCCCAGCAGGTGTTGGCCGCCGCACCCGACGTGTTGAGCCAGTCGACCGAGCAGCAGCTGGAGACGTTCCGGTCCGTCGGCGTCGACTTGATGTTCACCCACATCAAGAAGTCGCTGCACGACTTCGGCACCGACTTCGACATCTATACCCACGAAGACTCGATGCACACCTCGGGCCGGGTGAATCAGGCCATCGCCAAGCTTCGCGAGACCGGCAACATCTACGAGAAGGACGGCGCAACGTGGTTGCGCACCACGGAGTTCGGTGACGACAAGGATCGCGTCGTGATCAAGAGCGACGGCAACCCGGCCTACATCGCGGGCGACCTCGCCTACTACCTGGACAAGCGCCAGCGCGGATTCGACCTGTGCATCTACATGCTCGGTGCCGATCACCACGGCTACATCGCCAGGCTCAAGGCCGCCGCCGCCGCGCTCGGCGATGATCCGGACACCGTCGAGGTGCTGATCGGCCAGATGGTCAACCTGGTCCGCGACGGCCAGCCGATGCGGATGAGCAAGCGCGCCGGCACCGTCATCACCCTCGACGACCTCGTCGACGCCATCGGCGTCGACGCGGCGCGGTACGTGCTGATCCGCAGCTCCGTCGATACACCGATCGACATCGACCTCGCCCTGTGGTCCAGTGCGTCGAGCGAGAACCCGGTCTACTACGTGCAATACGCGCACGCCCGCCTGTCGGCGCTGGCCCGCAGTGCTGCCGAGCTCGGCATCGTCGGCAGCACCGCGCACCTCCAGCTGCTCGACCACGACAGGGAGGGCACGCTGATGCGCACCATCGGCGAATTCCCTCGCGTGCTGAAAACCGCTGCCTCACTGCGGGAACCGCACCGCGTGTGCCGCTACCTCGAGGATCTCGCCGGCGACTACCACCGGTTCTACGACTCGTGCCGGGTGCTGCCACAGGGTGACGAGCCGCCGACCGAACTGCACGCCGCTCGACTTGCCCTCTGCCAGGCCACCCGTCAGGTGATCGCCAACGGGCTCGAGATCCTGGGTGTCAGTGCGCCGGAGCGGATGTGATGGCGCATCCCGCCGGTCCCCGCCACGCCGAGGACACCCGCCACGGTAATGCGCCTGCCTGTCCACGGACGGCAGACGAGATGCTCGCGCTTGCCCCGAACGTGTGGCCGCGCAACGCCGTTCGCGGCGCCGATGGTGAGGTTGTCCTTGCCGGCGTGCCCGTCACGCAGCTGGCTGCGGACTACGGGACGCCGCTGTTCGTCATCGACGAGGACGACTTTCGCTCTCGCTGTCGCGACATCGCCGCCGCGTTCGGTGACGGTGAGCACGTCCGCTACGCCGCCAAGGCCTTCCTCTGCAGCGAGATCGCGCGGTGGATCGATGAAGAAGGGTTGTCCCTCGACGTTTGCAGTGGCGGCGAACTCGCGGTCGCGCTCAACGCGAACTTCCCTCCGGAACGCATTGCCCTGCACGGCAACAACAAGTCGGTCGCCGAGCTCGCCATGGCAGTGAAGTCCCGAGTCGGCCACGTGGTGCTGGACTCTCTCATCGAGATCGATCGCCTGGATGCCATCGCCAGCGAGGCCGGCGTCCTGCAGGACGTGCTGGTGCGCGTCACCGTTGGCGTCGAAGCACACACCCACGAATTCATCTCCACCGCTCACGAGGACCAGAAGTTCGGTCTCTCGCTGGCCAGCGGGGCAGCCATGGACGCGATTCGGCGCGTGTTCGCCGCCGATCACCTGCGCCTCGTCGGCCTGCACAGTCACATCGGCTCGCAGATCTTCGACGTGGCGGGCTTCGAACTCGCTGCCCATCGCGTCATCGGCCTGCTGCGCGACGTCGTCGCCGAGTTCGGCATCGAGAAGACCGCGCAGATGTCGATCGTCGACCTCGGTGGCGGACTCGGCATCTCCTATCTGCCGCAAGACGATCCGCCGCCGATGGAGGACCTCGCGGCCAAGATCGGCGCCATCGTCGTCCACGAGTCGGCTGCCGTCGGACTGCCCGCGCCCAAGCTCGTCGTCGAACCGGGTCGAGCGATTGCCGGTCCGGGCACCATCACGCTCTACGAGGTGGGGACGGTCAAGGACGTCGCGGTCAGTCAGACGGCGCAGCGCCGCTACGTCAGCGTCGACGGTGGGATGAGCGACAACATCCGGACTTCGCTCTACGCAGCCGAATATGACGCCCGCCTGGTGTCGCGCGTCAGCGAAGGAGCTCCCGCGCTGGCCCGGATCGTCGGAAAGCACTGCGAGAGTGGTGACATCGTCGTCCGCGACACCTGGGTGTCGGACGACATCGCACCTGGTGACCTGATCGGGGTCGCCGCCACCGGCGCGTACTGCTATTCGATGTCGAGCCGGTACAACCTGCTTGGCCGTCCCGCCGTGGTGGCCGTGCGCGACGGAGTGTCGCGCGTGATTCTGCGGCGTGAGACGGTCGACGATCTTTTGA
>NZ_JAVRQA010000236.1:0-16471 GCF_032161845.1 Mycobacterium sp. | reverse complement strand
GACATAGTTCTCTTACTACGCACGCTCGCGGCAAATCGGTTACTGGTTTTGCGGGAAGCCCAGCTCGATGCCACCGTGGCTGGGGTCCAACCACCGGCTGGTGATGGCCTTGCCGCGGGTGAAGAAGTGCACACCGTCCATGCCGTGGGCATGGCTGTCGCCGAACAGCGAGGCCTTCCAACCACCGAAGCTGAAGTACGCCATGGGAACCGGGATGGGCACGTTGATGCCGATCATGCCGACCTCGACCTCGTGCTGGAAGCGCCGCGCGGCGCCGCCGTCGTTGGTGAAGATCGCGGTGCCGTTGCCGTACGGGTTGGAGTTGATGAGTTCCAGCGCCTCGTCGTAGGTCTCGACACGGATGACCGACAGCACGGGGCCGAAGATCTCGTCGGTGTAGACGCTCATCTCGGGCGTGACGTGATCGATCAGCGTTGGGCCCAGCCAGAACCCGTCGGCACCACCATCGGCGGAGACATTGCGGCCGTCGACGACGATCTTCGCGCCGTCGGCTTCCCCGGCATCGATGTAGGACGCCACCTTGTCGCGGTGAGCCTTGGTGACCAGCGGGCCCATGTCGGAGTCCCGTGTGCCATCACCGATCTTCAAGGGCGTGGTGCGCTCGGCGATCTTGGCGACCAGATCATCGGCGATCGGGCCGACCGCGACGCAGGCCGAGATGGCCATGCAGCGCTCACCGGCAGAGCCGAAACCTGCGTTGACCATCGAGTCCGCCGCCAGGTCCAGATCGGCGTCGGGCAGGATCACGGCGTGGTTCTTGGCTCCGCCGAGGGCTTGGACGCGCTTGCCCGCGGCGGTGCCGGTGGCGTAGACGTACTGCGCGATGGGAGTGCTGCCGACGAAGCTGATCGACTTGATGGCCTTGTTCGTCAGTAGTTCGTCGACGACTGTCTTGTCGCCCTGCAGAACGTTGAAGACGCCTTCGGGCAGGCCGGCCTCCTTCCACAGTTCCGCCATCCACAGCGATGCGGTGGGATCCTTCTCGCTGGGCTTGAGGACCACGGTGTTGCCCGCGGCGATGGCGATGGGGAAGAACCACATCGGCACCATGGCAGGGAAGTTGAAGGGGGAGATGATCCCGACGGGGCCGACGGGCTGACGGATCGAGTACACGTCGACCTTGGTCGAGGCGTTCTCTGTGAAGCCGCCCTTCAGGAGATGCGGTATGCCGCAGGCGAACTCGACGACCTCCTGACCACGGCTGACCTCGCCGAGGGCGTCGGAGACGACCTTGCCGTGTTCGCTGGTGATGATCTCGGCGAGCTCGCCCTTGCGCTCGTTGAGCAGCTCCCTGAATGCGAACAGAACTTGGGTCCTCTTCGCCAGCGACGTGTCGCGCCAGGCGGGGAACGCCGCTGCGGCGGCATCGATCACCGCGCGGGCATCCTCGACGCTGCCCAACGCGACCTCGCCGGTGACCTCACCGGTGGCGGGGTTGGTCACGGGTGCGGTGTTGCCGCTGGCTCCGGGGTAGGCCTTGTTGTTGATCCAGTGGCCGATGGCATTGGTCATGTCGGTGCTCAATTCTCGTACTTGGAGACGTAGTCGGTCATGGTGGCGAGCTGGTAGCGCGATACCTCGTGCGCGTTCTCGTCTTCGGCGAAGACCGACGACACCATCACGGTGTCGGGGCGGCCGTAGAACCCGATCTCGGCGAGCCCTGAGAAGAACTCGTCCCAGTCGACGTCACCGTCGCCGATCTTCAGGTGCTGGTGCACCCGGGCGGCATTGCCGGGTGGGTTCGTGATGTACCGCAGGCCGTGACTGCGATGGTGATCCAACGTGTCGGCGACGTGGACCAGCCGCAGGCGGTCGCCTGCGGCGCGCATGACGTCAATCATGTTGCCGCCCATGTGGAAGGTGTGGCATGCGACGTACACCATGCCGAGGTTGGGCGAGTTGACTCCGCGGATGATGCGCACCGCTTCGAAGCCGTCCTCGACGAAGTCGTCCGGATGCGGGTCGATGCGGACGTCGATTCCCTCGCGCTCGAAGATCGGCATCAGCTCCTCCATGGAGCGGAAGAAGGCGCGCTCGGACTCCTCGGCGCGCTCCGGCCTTCCGGAGAACTCGGTGTTGATGACGTTCACGCCGAGGTCGACGGTGATCTGGATGACGCGCTTCCAGTTCCGTACGGCCGCCTCCCTGGCATCCTCGTCCGGGCCCGACCAGCGCAGCACCGGAAGGACGGACGCGATGCCGACGTTCGCGTGTTCGCACGCCTTGCGGAACTTCGCGACCAGGTCGTCGTCGGCGCGGGGGTGGTTGTAGAACGGGATGAAGTCCCGGTGCGGAGTCAGCTGCAGGTTGTCGTAGCCCAATTCGGCTACGACGCGCGGAAATTCGAGCAACTCGTAGTCGTGGTGGAACGGGGTGGGGTCGAGGGCGATCTTCACGGTGTCACGCGCCCTTGATGGAGTCGCGCGAGACCATCTTCACGGCGACGGCACCGCCGCTGTTCAGTGATTCGACACCCGCCTCGCAGACGGCCGACGCCGCGTAGCCGTCCCATGCGCCGGGACCGTCGACGTTGACGCCGCCGCGCACCGCGTCCACCCAGCGCTGAAACTCGGTGTCGTACGCCTGGCCGAAGCGCTCGCGGAAGCCCGGCGTGATCTGCCCGCCCCGGGTACCGTCGCCGCGCGTCCGGACCAGGTTGACGTCGAGTCCGATCATGGCGCTGCCCTTCTCGGCGACGACCTCGGTACGCACCTCGTAGGCAACGCCGGTCGTCACGAAGAGTTCGACGTCGACGTGCCTGCCGGACACGGTGCGCAGGATGGCAATCTGGGGGTCGGCCAGGCCCTGTGGCGCACCGGGATTGGCCGTCGGCTTGACGATCTGGATCGAGGCGATCTCCTCGTCGAAGAGGAACCGCGTGACGTCGACTTCGTGCACCAGGGAGTCCCTGACGATCATGGCGCTATCGAAGTTCGGCGGAACGGCAGGGTTGCGGTGCGCGCAGTGCAGCACCAATGCCCGACCCAGCTCGCCACTGTCGAGCAGCGCCTTGAGTTGGGCGTACTCGTGATCGAAGCGGCGCATGAAGCCGACCTGGATCAGCCGCCTGCCGTGCTCGGCCTCACGGCGGACGACCTCCAGAGACGTCTCGACGTCAGTGGTGAGTGGCTTCTCGCACAGCACCGGCTTGTCGTGCTCGATGCACGCCAGCAGTTGCTTCTCGTGGGTCGGCCCCGGGGTGGCGAGCACGACGGCGTCCACGTCCGGGTCGGCGATCGCATCCAACGGATCGCTGATCGCGCGACAGCCGGGGATCTCGGCGGCGATCTTCTCCGCCTTCTCGGTCAGATAGTCGTTGACGACCGTCACCCGGGCGCCGGAGATCCTGCTGGTCAAACGGGCGACGTGATCGGCGCCCATGATGCCCACGCCGAGAACGGCGATACGCAAGTCGGACATGGCTTTAGGCCTCTCTAGTTGAATCGAACGGAGGGAACGCCGCAGGACCCGAGGTACTTATGGGTCCGTTGGGCGATGGGCAGTGGCGCGTCGACGGCGCAGGGGTACATGTCCTGCTCCACGATGGCGAACACGTCGATGCCGAGGCGGTCGATGGCCTCGAGCAGCGGCGGCATGTCGGGGACGCCAAGGGGTGGTTCGGTCATGGCGCCCAGCTTGACGGCCTCGCCGAACGGGAGGTCTTCGGCTTCGACCTTGGCGCGTACGACGGGGTCGACCTGTTTGAGGTGCAGGTAGCCGATCCGCTCGGGGGCGCGTTCGATGATGGCGATGTTGTCGCCGCCGCAGTAGCTGATGTGGCCGGTGTCCAGGCACAGGTTGACGAACTCGGTGCTGGTGCCGTCGAGGAAGCGGTAGACGTTGGCCTCGGTGTCGACGTGGCTGTCGGCGTGCGGATGGTACTGCGCTCGGACGCCGTATTTCTCGAACATCGCCTTGCCAAGTTCGTTCATGCCGGTGGTCTTCTGCTTCCACTGCGCTGGCGTGAGATTGCGGTCCTCGAGCACGGCGCCGGTGGACGGGTCGCGCCACATCTCGGGGATGACGACGACGTGCTTGCCGCCAACCGCGGCGGTGAGCTTCGCGACGTCCTCGAGCTGCTTCCACACCGCGTTCCACGAGTCGTCACCGCGAACCTCGGACTGGTGCAGGTGCTCGAAAACCGTTCCCGCCGAGAGCTTCAGGTTGCGTGCGGCAAGTTCGTCGGCGAGCTGCTTGGGGTCGGTCGGCAGGTAGCCGTAGGGGCCCAGTTCGATCCATTCGTAGCCCGATGCGGCGACCTCGTCGAGGAAGCGGGTGTAGGGGGTCTGGTTGGGGTCGTCGGGAAACCAGACGCCCCAGGAGTCGGGGGCGGAGCCGACGAGGATGGTGCTCACGTGTCTTGCCTTTCAGGTGTTTGGGATTATTCGCTGGGTCGGACGAAGGGCCGCTGGATCTTCTTCCAGTCGGCGTACGTGCGGTACGCGGACTGGGTGGATTCCAACGTGGACGTCTCGGATACCGGTACGTCCCACCAGGACTCGCTGTCCGGGGCGGCGATCAGCGGATCCGTCTCCACGTGGATCACCGTCGTCCGGTCGCTGGCCTTGGCGACCTTGACCGCATCGGTGAACTCGGCTGCGGTGACGACCCGGATGACGTCGGCGCCCAAGCTGGCCGCATTGGCGGCCAGATCGACGGGCAGTTTGTCTCCGTCGAGGCGGCCGTCATCGCTGCGGTACCGGTAGGAGGTACCGAACCGCTGCGAGCCCAGCGCCTCGGAAAGCCCTCCGATGGAGGCGAAACCGTGGTTCTGCACCAGCACCACGATGACCTTGACGTTCTCCTGCACTGCGGTGACCAACTCCGTGGCCATCATGAGGTAGGAGCCGTCACCGACCATGATGAACACGTCGCGGTCGGGCTCGGCCATCTTGGCGCCGATGCCACCGGCAACTTCGTAACCCATGCAGGAGAAGCCGTATTCGACGTGGTAGCCCTTGCGGTCGCGGGTGCGCCACAGCTTGTGCAGGTCGCCTGGCATCGAACCGGCAGCGCAGACCACGACGTCGCGGGCGTCCGACAGCGTGTTGACAAGGCCGATGACCTGATTCTGGTTCAGTGCCGCGCCATCGTCGAGCTTGTACGCGGCGGAGACGGTGTCGTCCCACTCCAACGCGAGTTCGGCTGTCCTGGTGCGGTAGTCGTCGCTGACCGAGTAGTCGCCGAGCGCGGCACCGAGGGCTTCGATTGCCTCCCGCGCGTCCGACACCACGCTGACTCCGCCCTGCTTGACCGAGTCGATCGAGGCCACGTTGACGTTCACGAAGCGAACGTCGGGGTTGTTGAACGCGGTCCGTGAAGCGCTGGTGAAGTCGCTGTAACGCGTGCCGATGCCGATCACGACGTCGGCCTCGGTGGCCAGCGCGTTGGCCGCCGTGGTTCCGGTGGAGCCGATGGCGCCGACGGACTGCGGGTGGTCGTAGGGGAGCGATCCCTTCCCCGCCTGACTCTGACCGACGGGAATGCCGGTCTTCTCGGAGAACGCGGCGAGCGCATCGGTGGCGTCGGAGTAGATGACGCCACCGCCCGCAACGATGAGCGGCTTGCGCGCGGTGCGGATGACGTCGGCGGCCCTGGCGATCACCGAACGTTCGGGGAGCGGACGTGCCACGTGCCAGGTGCGTTCGGCGAACAGGGATTCCGGCCAGTCGTGGGCCTCGGCCTGCACGTCCTGTGGGATCGCAACGGTCGCCGCTCCGGTCTCCACCGGATCGGTGAGTACCCGCATGGCCCCGAGCAGCGCGGCGGGCAACTGCTCGGGACGCCACACGCGGTCGAAGTAGCGCGACAGCGGCTTGAACGCGTCGTTGACGGTGACGTCGCCGGCGGAGGGCAGTTCGAGTTCCTGCAGTACCGGAGAGCTCACCCGCGTGGCGAAGGTGTCGGCGGGCAGCAGCAACACGGGCAACCGGTTGATGGTCGCGAGCGCGGCGCCCGTCAGCATGTTCGTGCTGCCGGGTCCGACGCTGGCGGTGACGGCCCAGGTCTGCAGCCGGTCCTTCTGCCGGGCGTAGGCGACGGCGCTGTGCACCATGGCCTGTTCGTTGCGGCCGAGTACATAGCGCAATGACGGCTCGACGCCTGCCTCGAACGCGGTGATCTCGTCCTGCAGCAGCGCCTGGCCGAGGCCGGCCACGTTACCGTGCCCGAAGATGCCGAAGGCACCTGCGAAGAACTTGGTACGGGTGCCGTCGTGCTCGACGTACTGGTTGCCGAGGAACCGAATGGTGGCCTGCGCGACGGTGAGTCGCACTCCTGCCTCGGTGTCGGGCGTCTTCTCCGCCTTCTTCGGCGCGGTGGAAACCACGATCATGCTCCTTCGGATGCCGGTGAGTGCAGGGGGAGTCGTGGGTCGACGGCCTGGTCGTCCCAGGTGCCGCGGAGCCACGCGTGCTCGGGGTCGTCGACGATCTTCCAGGCGCGCTCGGCGCCCGGGCCGGCCATCACGTTGAGGTAGTACATGTGGTAGCCGGGCGCGGCGACCGAAGGACCGTGGTAGCCGTGCGGCACCAGTACGACGTCGCCGGTGCGGACTTCTTCGAGCACCTCGATCGGGCGGTCGGGCGTTCCATACACGCGGTGGTAACCGAAGCCCCGCGACCCGTCTGGGCCACCGTCGATCTCGAAGTAGTAGATCTCCTCGAGTTCGGACTCGGTGGGCGTGTTCTCGTCGTGCTTGTGGGCGGGATAGCTCGACCAGTTACCCCCCGGCGTGATGACCTCGCAGGCGATCAGCGAGTCGGCCTCGAATACGCCCGCGGTGCCGAAGTTGTGCACCTGCCTGCTGCAGTTGCCCGCACCGCGCAGTTCGACGGATACGTCGGCCGCGGCAACCCGGCGGTTGGGGAACGAGTTCTTCGCTCGCGCACCGCAGATCGCGAACCGGCCCTCGCCGGCGAGGACGTAGGTCTGGCCGATGCCGAGGTACACCATGTCGGAGGGCCCGTCGAAGACCGATGTGCGCGGCGCCAACTCGAAGGTCGCGCCGCCACATTCGATGGTTGCGCCACCGGTCAGCGGCAGGATCATCACCTCGGTGTCGCCCGTGTTCAGCTCGACGGTCTGGCTGTCGTCGAGTTCTATTACCTGGAGCGATGATTCGGACCAGCCCGCCGACTCAGGGGTGACGTCGACGGTGAAGGGAAGTTCGGCGCTGCGGGCCGGGATGTAGAGCTTGCTGTGCATGTCAATTTTCCCCGTCGCTTCGCTCACCCATGATCAGCGCACCATCGAGACTGCCGTCGCTACCGCCGAGCTCACGTCGTCGTCGGCGGGGTAGAGCAGGGTGCGACCGACGATGAGGCCGCGGACCGAAGGCAGGCCGAGTGCCTTCTCCCACGACGCGAAGGCCTCGTCGGGATCGGGCGGATCGCCACCCAGCAGCAGCGTCGGCATCGTGGTCGACTCCATCACGCGGTCCATCTCCTCGACCACGGGCAACTTCATCCACGTGTAGGCCGACGTCGAGCCGAGACCCTGTCCGATGTGCACGGACTTGATCACCGCGTCCGGGCTCAGATCGTTGCGTACCTTGCCGTTGACGCGGCTGGACATGAACGGCTCGAGCATGGCGATCAGGCCGCGCGCCGCGAGCTCGTCGATGGCCTGTGCGCAGGCGGTCATGGTGGCGACCGTGCCGGGGTCATCGAGAGCGATGCGGCACAACATCTTTCCACCGTTCATGTTCGCGGCGGCGGTCGACTCGGCAGTCGCTCCGGTCATCCGGTCGTCCAGTTCGAACGCCGCTCCCGCCAGGCCACCGCGGTTGAACGAGGAGAACACGACCTTGTCCTCCAGCGCTCCGAGCAGCAGGAGGTCGTCCAGGATGTCCGACGTGGCGAGTACGCCGTCGACCCCCGGGTCGGCGAGCGCGGCACGCAGCCGGTCGAGAAGGTCGGTGCGGCTGTTCATGGCGGTCGGGCGGTTGCCGACGGCCAGCGCACCCCTGGCGGGGTGGTCGGCGGCGACGATCATCAGCCTGCCGTCACCGCGGATGGTCGGGCGTGTCGTCCTGGTTTTCCAGGCGCGGGCGACGGCACCGGGGTCGGCGGCCCGCACATCGGTGACCGCGGCGTAGTCGGCGCAAACCGGGGCGAGCGAAGCGACGGGGGAATTTTCCGGGGCGAGCGAAGCGACGGGGGAAATTTCCGGGGCGAGCGAAGCGACGGGGGAAAGGTCTGCGCTAGACATTCACGGCCTCCACAGCGGTCTGTTCGGCCAGCTCGCTGACTTCTGCGGCGGTCGGCATGGCGGTCGAGCACTCGAGCCGCGACGCCACGATGGCGCCGGCCGCATTGGCATAGCGCAACGTCTTCTCCAGCGACCAGCTGCGCAGCAGTCCGTGAATCAGGCTGCCGCCGAAACTGTCTCCGGCACCGAGCCCGTTGACGACGTCGACCTCGTTGGGCGGCACGGTGACCGACGAGTGCTTGGTCTTCCCAAGCACACCGCGTGGGCCCTGCTTGACGATTGCCAGCTCGATGCCGAGGTCGAGGAGGGCGTCGGCCGCTCTGTGGGGGTGGGTCTCGCCGACGGCGATCTCGCACTCCTCGCGGTTGCCGACCGCGACGGTGACCTGCTGAAGCGCCCGCTGCACCTGCTCCGTCGCGGCGGCCGGGCTCTCCCAGAACATCGGGCGGTAGTCGAGGTCGAGCACCGTCAGGGGAGTTCGGCCCCGAGCGGACCACGCAGCGAAGTGAGCACTACGGCTCGGCTCCTCCGACAGTCCCGTGACTGTCGACCAGAACAGCTTGGCCGATCGGACGGCGTCGGCATCGATCTCGCCGGGAGTGATTTGAAGGTCGGGTGCGCTTGGCTTGCGGTAGAAGTACAGCGGGAAGTCGTCGGGGGGAAAGATCTCGCAGAAGGTCACCGGGGTCGGGAACGCGTCGTGCGTTGCCACGTAACGGTTGTCGACTCCGAGCCGGTTGAGCTCGGCGCTGACGAAGCGACCGAACGGGTCATCGCCGACGCCGGAGATCAGGGCCGTTGAGTTTCCGAGACGGGCTGCGGCGACGGCCACGTTGGCAGCGCTGCCGCCGAGGAACTTGCCGAACGATTCCACCTCTTCCAGACCGACACCGATCTGCAGTGGGTAGATGTCGACGCCACTGCGACCGATGGCCAGCACGTCGAATGGCTGTGAGGTGGACAAGTCATCTCCCGGGACGGTTGTTGATGGGCTTGCCAAAGACTGTGCCCCTCATCACTCGCGTCTGTCAAGACTTTGTCCTGACATTCTGACTTGCCGTCATGCCGGTGTTACCCTAATCACCAGTTTGTCTGGTCACCCGAGCCTGGAGGCAACGTGCCGCTGGAGGTAGAGCTCGACCGATCGAGCCCGGTTCCGTTGTATTACCAACTGGCACAAGCGATCGAAGCGTCCATCCGGGACGGCCACCTCGTCCCGGGCGATCGCTTCGAGAACGAGCTCGACCTCGCCAAGCGGCTCACGCTGTCGCGGCCGACGACTCGGCGCGCCATTCAGGAGATCGTCGACAAGGGTCTGCTGGTTCGCAAGCGGGGGGTGGGCACGCAGGTCGTCCAGAATCCCGTGCATCGTCGCGTGGAGCTGACCAGCCTGTTCGACGACCTCGCCAGGGCGGGCCAGGAGCCGACCACCGAACTGCTCGACTATCGGGTCGGCCAGGCCGACGACGAGGTCGCCACGCAGCTCAGCCTGGTCAGTGGCCACGAGATCGTGACGATCCAACGTCTGCGGTGCGCCAACGGCGAGCCGCTCGCGGTGATGGTGAACTACCTTCCGGTCGAGTTGGCACCGGATGCCGACGAGCTCGAACGCAGTGGTCTCTATCAGGCGTTGCGCGCTCGCGGCGTGCACATCCGCCTCGCCAGGCAACGAATCGGCGCGCGGCCTGCGACGAAGAACGAGGCCAGGCTCTTGACCGAGAAGACCGGCGCACCTCTTCTGTCGATGAGCCGGACCGCCTTCGACGACTCGGGCAAAGCCGTGGAGTACGGCGATCACTGCTACCGCGCATCGCGGTACTACTTCGAGACGACGTTGGTCGACCGCTGAGGTTCCCCGGCCGTCCGCGGGTTGCCGGTCGTGCCGCGGACCACGAGTTTCGGTTCGAGTACCACTTCGCGGTGAGACATGCCGTCGGGTTCCTCCATCATCTCGACCGCCAGTCGAACCGCGTGCCGGGCAATCTCGGCCGCATCCTGGTGGACCGTCGTCAGGTCGATCAGCGGGTAATCGGACAGGTGGCTATCGTCGAAGCCGATCAGTGACACTTCGGACGGGATCTGGACGCCTGCTCGAGTGAAGACGTCGAGCAAGCCGAGTGCGCAGCGGTCGTTGCTTGCGAGAATTGCCGTGGGCAAGGATGATTCGGCCAGCAGCGAGTGCGCTGCCTGGGTGCCGGCCTCTTCGGTATGGGCGCCAGCCACTACGCGAGCGTTCGCATCCAACCCATGGCTGCGCATCGCGGCCCGATAGGCGCGGCGCCGTTCGGCTGAGCCGGGACCTGTACCGCCGTCGACGTGGTAGATGTCGCGATGGCCGAGCTCGACCAGATATGAAATGGCCTGCCGGATTCCCTTGGCGTCGGCGGTCCGTACCGAACCGAGTCCGCGCGATTGGCTGTCGCTGCCTGCCCGCGAAACCAGTCGTCTGCCGACGGCCACGATGGGCACGCGTTCGGCGAGCGCCTCCAGGTAACTTCGATCCGAAGTCGGGCCCAGCAGGATCAGGCCGCCGCAGCGGTGGCTGATCAGCCCTTCGATGGAGACCGATTCGTCGCGATCGGGGAGGTTGGCGCTTAGTAGTACCTCGTAGCCGACACGCTCCGCAGCCGGGTAGATGTCGGTGACCATCTCGGCATGGAAAGGTTGGCGGACGTCGATGAGCACTCCGATCGTCCGACTTCGACCGCGCGCCAGCAACTGGGCGGCCGAGTCTGGGCGGTAGCCGATCTCGTCGGCGACGTCGAGGACGCGGCGTCGGGTTTCCTCACTGGCACCGGGTTTTCCGCTGAGGATGAAGGACACCAGTGTCCTCGACACCCCAGCCCGGACTGCAACGTCGGCCATGGTGGGGCGGGACGCTGCCATGTCCACTCCTTCTGCACTGTGACGCTTGACACACATGCGGTGTCGAGTTCATAGTAGACCTCACGCGCGTTACTAACGCGCTTTAGTTCACGTCGATGTTGAATGTGAATCGCAATGAAGGAGTTCTCCGCAATGGCCTCATTGACCGAACGTGGGCCTTCGTCAGGTCGCTTCCTGACCAGGCTCACCGTCATCGCCACCCTCGGCGGTCTGCTCTTCGGCTACGACACCGGTGTGATCTCCGGCGCGCTGTTGTACATGAAGGACGACCTGAACCTGAGTTCGTTCGGTGAAGCCACCGTCGTGAGTTCGTTGCTCTTCCCCGGGGCCGCGCTTGGCGCGTTGTTCGGCGGTCGCATTGCCGACAAGATCGGCCGCAAGCGGATGCTGCTCCTCTGCGGCGGCATCTTCCTGGTCGGCGCGCTCGGTTGTGCGCTCGCACCCAACGTCCAGATCATGGTTGCGGCCCGGGTGATCCTCGGCCTGGGTGTCGGCGCGGCGTCAGTGACGTGCCCGCTGTACCTGGCCGAGATGGCTCCGCCGGACCGAAGGGGCCGCATGGTGACGATCAACGAGTTGATGATCGTGACCGGACAGATGCTGGCGTTCGCGATGAACGCCCTTCTCGACCACGTGATCCACGACGCGAACGTCTGGCGCATCATGCTTGCCGTCGCCGCCGTGCCCGCCGTGGCACTTCTGATTGGCATGACGTTCCTGCCGGACTCACCCCGTTGGTACGGCCTGAAGAATCGGTTCGAAGAGGCGCGGGCCGTGCTGGGCTTGAGCCTTGACGCGAAGGAGGCGGACGCGGAGTTCACCGCGATCGTCGAACACGCCGAGCGGACCCTGACCAAGCGGACACCGTGGACGGTCATCCGCGACGTGCCGTGGATCCGCAAGGTGGTGCTGATCGGCTGTGGCCTCGCGATCGTACAGCAGGCTACCGGCATCAATACGGTGAATTACTACGCCCCAACCATTCTCGAGCAGAGCGGGCTAGGTGTCAGTGCGTCGCTCATCGCGACCATCGCCGTCGGCGTGACGTCAGTGGTCACCACGATCATCGGAATCATCCTGCTCGGGTATATCGGTCGGCGCACAATGCTGTTGATCGGCTTCACCGGCGTCGCCGGTTCCCAGGCCTCGCTGGCGCTCACCTTCTTGATGGCGGAATCCACTACGCGTAGCTACGTGATCCTCGCCTGCATGATCGTCTTCGTTGCCTTCGTGCAGATGTTCATCGGAACCTGTGTTTGGCTATTGCTCTCGGAGATCTTCCCGATGAGCATTCGTGGATTCGCCATGGGGATCGCCGTGTTCATCCTCTGGTGCACCAACGCAACGATCTCGTTCCTGTTCCCGGTGTTGAACTCCGCGCTGGGGTCGACAGGAACGTTCGGCCTGTTCGTTGCAGTCAACCTGATCTCCCTGTTCTTCGTGTGGCGGTACGTGCCGGAAACGAAGGGCACCACGTTGGAGGAACTGGAAGACCGGTTCGAGGCCGAGGGCGCTGCCAAGGCCACGGCCACGGTCTGAACGGAGCGTTGTGCACGACTTCGCATGTTCGGACTGATTGCCAAGTCTCGGGGACGTGCGCTGTCCGCCTTTTGGCAGACCAAAGGGCGAATCGCCGAGATCGGCCTGCGCGAGCGCTGGCTGCAATCTTCGATCTCGTCAGCCACTCCGCCAGTCGATGTCTGCCAGACAGCGGCTTCTCGACAGGGGTGGGTGCGCATCGACTCGACACTCCGTAGCGGCTCACCTGCGTGATGAGAGTTCCGTATATTCTTGCGGCCGTTTGGAACTGATATCCGGGTTCATCGATTGGCGATGGCCTTTTCGTTGGGCTGCGGCGCCGGCAGCCACGACGAGTGCGATGCCGGCGGTGAGTCTGAGCCAGGCAGTTCCAGCAGGGCCCACCGTCGCGATGAGGTCGACCGATGGGGCCGAGCTGAGCTGCCCGAGAGCATCGCGACGACGGCTAGGGTCCACGCTGGCACTACGGTGCGGGACATGGGTGCGGGGACGCTCATGGTTGTTTCCCGTAGCTCTTCCAGTCGCCGATCTGGTCAAGGCGGCGGCGTTGTTGGGTCGCTGCGCCTGCGTCGCGGCCATACTGGCGTTCTTCGAGGTAGCCGATGACACGTTGGCGATGTTCGATCGGGTTGGCGTCGTCGTACTTGAACTTGGCCTCTACCCGTTGTACTGCCAACCGGATACCACGAATGCCGGGCAGCATTCGGCCGTAGGGGTCTTCCCCGGCGGCGACGGGGGCATGGCGCCCTTCGGGTTGGAGGTCCTCGAGCTGGGTGGTCAGGATGTGGGCCTTACCCTCGGGGTCGTCGACGATCGTTGGGTGGCAGACGAACTGCACTGCGGAGTAGTAGCTGGTGGGTACGCCGTCCTCGTCGGGACCCCCCGCCTTGGCTCGCCAGTAGGTCGGGATGTAGGCGTAGTCGCCGATCACCGCCAGTCGCACTTCGGTGGCGGCTTCCAGATGTGGCCAGACAGGGTTGGGTCGAGCCAGGTGCAGGAGCAGTTCATCACCGTGGTTGGTGAAATGGGTGGGCACCATCAGCGGCGCCTGAGTGGGGTCGAGGTTGTTGACCGCCAGTATCCCGAATCGGTCGGTGCCGGCCAGCCACTGCTGCCATTCGCTGGTGTCGAGTGGGGCATCCCAGGGATGGATGAGCATGTCAATCTCCTTGTACAGCGACCGGATTGGCGGATAGCAGTCGGCGAACGATGGTGACGTCCGGCCCGAGTCCGTGCAGATGGATGGCCAGGTCGTCGGCGGCGGCCTCGAGCTGCGCGTCGCTGAATGGGGCCAAGGCGTCGAGGATGAACAGGGCGGTGGTGGTGTGGCCACTGAGTTGGGTGCGAGAAGCCTGACGCCAGTTCCAGCGTCGGCAGGTCACACCGGTGTCGTCACACCACACGACCTCGCCGGCGTCGGGGTTTTCTACGACTGCAGCGGCGTTGGCGATGGTGTCGAAGAGTTCGGAGCCGCTAGCGCGGATCAGCTGTGGCGCCCCGGTGTAGCGGGTCAGGTCCTCTCCACCGATGGGCAGCTGGTGCAGCACCGAGATCGCGTTGTAGATGTCGGTGAGCCGGTTGACTCTCGGCAGGCCGGACGCGGCGCGGCGGGTCAGTGCCTCGACGCTGTTGCGGGTGCGCTGCGGTTTGGCCCCGAACGCCCGGTAGGCGTCGCGCCAAGCCGCGATATGTGGCAGCTGATCAACCGGCTGTTGCTGAATGGCTTGGCGGGCAGCAGATTCAGCCTGTTGTAGCAGCGCCTCGCTGTCACCGCCGCTGGGGCTGGGGACCACACCGTCGACGGCAATTAGGAGGGCGCGGTAGTCGGGACGCAACGCTGACACCTCAGACTCGATGCGGGCCGCACCCAGGAACTCCGCGAGGTACGCCGGATCAGCCATGACCCAGCTCCGGCCGGGGCGTGGCGCCCCCGACTCCGGGTTCGTACACCGCCAGCGTGAATCGTGCAGGTGTTTCGTGGGGGTTGAAGTAGGAGTGGTCGACGTCGCCGGGAAAGGCAACGGCGTCGCCGGTTTCGAGGCTGATCAGTTGGTCGTCGACCTCCACGGTGATCGCACCCGCAAGGACGTGAACGAGTTCCTTGGTGCCCGCCGCATGGGCTTCGCTTTCATGCCTATCCGCCGGCCCCAACGACCAGTCCCACAGTTCGACCACATCCGGCGGGGAAGTGCCTGCCATCAACACGCCACGTCCGCCAGATGTACCCCGCCACAATTCGGCACCCTCGCCGCTGCGGGTGAGCTTCACTGGTTTGGATTCGGGCGGTTCGACCAACGCCGGAAGGCCCACGCCCAGAGCGTCACTGAGCCGAAGCAGGGTTCCCACACTGGGATTGACCGCACCTTGTTCGACACTGACCACCATGCGCCGGCTCACCGAAGCGGTCGCGGCAAGCTGATCCAGCGTCCAGCCCCGAGACTGTCGCTCCTGTTTGACCCGCGCACCAATCACCGTCGCCAGCGTCGCCACGTCCCGATCCACGCAGTGCACTATAGCGCACTATCGGTGCACGATGAAGTAGGACTGATGACCCACGCCGCTCGTCGAGCCCGATCCGTAGATCGGTGGGCGTGAGGTGGTCTCGGGAGCGCGCCGGGCGGGCGTGTACGCCGCCGCCGCCGGGGGTGGCGTCGGGGCCGAGTTGAGGGAGCCGACTCGTGTGGCATCAAATATGTTGGTGCACGGTCTATTTGAGACAATCCGCGAAGTTTCCAGAACCGATGATTCTGGCAAACATTTGACGTGCAGTCCTAATGTCCGAACAAAGGATTGACTTCTGCTTGTGATGCGTATTACATCAACGGTGAACAAGCGATGCCCAACATAGTTCGGAGCCGCCGTCCGATGACCGGCTCGACGCGAGAGGGAGTAACCCATGAAGTTCCGATCTGGCCCGCAGAGCAGCGCGGTCGACGCACCGTCGGTGTGGAGCAGGCGCGTTCCGCTGGCAATCGGCGCGGCTCTTTCGGTCGTCGCACTTGCGGCGTGTTCGAGCACGGGCGGTAAGCCCGCCGGATCCGGCGATGGGGGGAGCGGCGGCGGCTCCGTTGACACGCCACGCATGACGGTCGCGATGATCACCCACGAGGTGCCGGGTGACTCGTTCTGGGACCTCATCCGCAAGGGTGCCGAGGCCGCGGCCAAGAAGGACAACATCGAACTGCGGTACTCCAACGATCCCGAGGCGCCGGCACAGGCCAACCTCGTGCAGAGCGCAATCGACAGCGGCGTCGACGGCATCGCCGTCACCCTCGCCAAGCCCGACGCCATGGCTCCCGCCATCAAGGCTGCGGAGGCGAAGAACATTCCGGTCGTGGCGTTCAACTCCGGCTTCGACAACTTCAAGGCCATGGGCGTGCAGGAGTACTTCGGCCAGGACGAGAAGCTTGCAGGCATCGCCGCCGGCGAGAAGCTCAACGCCGACGGCGCCAAGAAGATCATCTGCGTCATCCAGGAGCAGGGCCAGGTAGCCCTCGAATCCCGTTGCGCCGGCGTCAAACAGGGCTTCAAGGGCGACAGTGAGATCCTGAACGTCAACAGCAAGGACATGCCGTCGGTCGAGGCAACCATCACCGCCAAGCTCCAGCAGGATCCCGCCGTCGACCACATCGTGGCACTCGGCGCACCGATTGCGCTGACCGCGGTCCAGTCGGTGGGCAACGCGGGTAGTCAGGCCAAGATCGTCACGTTCGACACCAACGCCGCGCTCGTCGACGCGATCAAGGGCGGTCAGGTGCAGTGGGCCGTCGACCAGCAGCCGTATCTGCAGGGCTATCTCGCGATCGACTCGCTA
>NZ_JAVRQA010000235.1:0-3877 GCF_032161845.1 Mycobacterium sp. | reverse complement strand
ACCCGGCGTGCTGGAGTACCTGCGCTACGTCGCGGACCGCACCGACATGCCGCTGGGCTTCTTCAACTCCCACTCGACGGGGCTGGTGCTGACCCCCGAAGAATGCGTCGAGCTGTACCGCGAGATCCCCGCATTGTGCGGGCTGAAGAACGGTCTGCTCGACGCGCAGCACAGCCTGGCAGTACACCGGCTGGCTCCGGAGATGGTGCTGTGGGAGGCGGCCGACGAGGCTGGCGTCCGGCTGGGCATCCCGCACCCAGGGGCGCTCGGTTCGGCGCTGTACCTCTATGAGAAGCCGGGCCAGCCGTTGTTCAGCGAATGGCGAGAGCTGTTGGTGCAGGGTGATTTCGAGCGTGCCGGCACCTTCGCTGCCGACACCGGTCTAACCGCGATGCGGGAGGCAAGCCGCCGGTATCAGTCCCATCCGGCCCGCCCAGGGGTGTTCACGCATTGGGGAGCCGGGTTCAAGTTCGGCGCCTCGTTGCTCGGGCTGCCCATCGGTGACCACCCCGCGCGGCCACCCCAGACCGCGTTCCCCGACGACTTGAAACCGCCAATCCGTCGGGCGTATGTCGCCTCCGGATTCATCGAGTCCTGAGAGCGGGGGTCGTCGTGGAGGTGCGCGAATTTCGCTCAGGGGTGCGGGCGTGGATCGAGGAGGTGGGCGAGCAACTGGTCCCTGCGATCGAGGACCAGAGCGTCGATGCTCAGCTGACCCACCAGCGTCGTGTGCAGCGGTTGCTGTTCGATGCGGGTTGGATGCGCTGGGGATGGCCGGCGCGGATCGGCGGTCTGGGGGGTTCGCCGATCCTGCGCGCCGTCCTCGGCGAGGAGCTGACCAGCCGAGCATTGGTGCACAGCACGTCCTGGTCGATGCACGAAGTGCTAGGGCCTGCGGTGGCCGAGTTCGGTCGGCCCGACCTGGTCGAGGGCATCTTCCCTCAGCTGCTCCGCGGCGAGGAATTCTGGTGCCAGGGCTTCTCCGAGCCTGATGCGGGCAGCGATCTGGGCTCGATGCGGACGATGGCCCGCCCCCACCGCGACGGGTGGGTGATCACCGGCGAGAAGTTGTGGACCAGCTGGGCGCACCACGCCACCCGATGTGTCGTGCTGGCCCGCACCGGCGGCCGTGGGTCGCGGGGGATCAGCGCCTTTCTGGTGGACATGGACTCACCGGGGGTGACGGCCAGCCCGCTCGAGACGATGGCCGGCGTCGACGAGTTCTGCTCGACCTCGTTCGTGGACGTCGAGGTCCCCTCGGCGCGTCTGCTCGGCGAACTCGACGCCGGTTGGCGGGTGGCGCAATTCATCCTGTCGTGCGAGCGCGGCCCGATCTTCTGGCAGCGCGGCGCCTGGCTCGCCCACCATCTCGGACTGCTCCTGGAACGCATCGGAGACGGACGGTCCGCGGCGGCGCTTGGGGAGGCTTATCAGCTGTTGTGGGCCTTCCGCACCACCTCCAAGAGCACGCAGGACCGGATCGCCGACGGGCACCTGCCGGGGCCGGAAGCGTCGGTCGACAAGATCATGATCGCCGCCGCCGACCAGGCCGTATTCGATGTGGCGCGCGACCTGTTGGGCGGCGTCATCGAGACCGAGGACACCGCGCGCAGCCGAGCGTGGCGGCGCGAGTGGGCCTACTCACGCGCAGCCACGATCTACGGGGGCACCAGTGAAATTCAGAAGGACATCGTGGCGTCGCGGCTGCTCGGATTGCCGAGAAGCGCGTGACTGACGCTCATACCATCGACGCCGCGGAGCGCGACCTGATGGCCGTAACGCTCCGCGGCCTGGCCGAGGAACTCGACGGGACCGAACTGGCCAAGGGACTCGATGCGTTCGGGTTTGCCGACCTGCTCGCCGAGGCGCCGCGCGATGCGGTCTCGGCGCTGTTCACCGCGCTCGGTCGCGCCGGATCGATGTCGACCTCGTTGCAGGACGTCCTGCTGCAACCACTGGCCGAATACCTGCCGGTGGCGACGACGGAATGCAACGTCGTCCTGCCCGCTGTTGGCGCCGACCTGGTCGGCACCACCGGCGCCGAGCTGCTGGCGGTACGCGGCCTGGTCATCGGCGCACGGCCGGCCCCGACGTTTCTGGCGCCGGTCGCGATCCGGGGTGAGCTGGCCTGGGTTCGCCTCGAAGAGTCCGCTGGGATCTCCACCCGGCGGGTCGACGGTCTCGATCCGGCCCTGGCGATGACGGAGGTCACCGGCGTCGACGTCGCGGCCGACGTGGTCGTGGCGGGGGAACGGGCGGTCGCAGCCTGGGATGCGGTCGCCACGACGGGCAGACTGGCACTGGGGTACCAGATTCTGGGAGCGGTCGGTCAGATGATCGACCTTGCCGTCGACCATGCCCGCACCCGGGTGCAGTTCGGGCGGCCCATCGGGTCGTTTCAAGCGGTCCGCAATCGCCTGGCCGACGCGCACGTCGCCCGCGAGGGCGCCTCGGCGGCGCTGTCGTCGGCCTGGGACGCCGACGACGCCTTCCTGGCGGGTCTGTTGGCGAAGTCGTTGGCGGGGCGGGCGGCGCGGATCGCCGCCACGCAATGCCAGCAGGTGCTGGCCGGGATCGGGTTTACCGCCGAGCATCCCTTCCACCGTTTCCTGGCGCGCGCGTTGGTGCTGGATTCGGTGCTGGGGTCGGCAACCGAACTGCCCGCGAAGATCGGCGCGCATCTGATCTCGGCCGGGACGATCCCCCGGCTGGTGGACCTGTGAGCGGCGACGAACCGTCCTACGCGCCTGCGCACCCGGCGGTCGTCGTCGACCGTCACGGGCCGGTGGCGTGCGTGAGCCTGGCCCGGCCCGACAAGGCAAACGCCTTGGACGCCGAGATCGCCCACGCCCTGCTCGAAGTGGTTCTCACCCTGCGTGACGACGCTGACGTGCGTGCGATGGTGCTGACCGGCCAGGGCAGCGCGTTCAGTGCCGGCGGGGACATCAGCACCATCCGCGCGATGCGCAATGACCGGCACCTTCGTGACACCGTGCTGGACACACATCAGGAGCTGTTCCGGGTGATGACCCGCCTGCCGTTCCCCACCGTCGCCGCCGTCAATGGCCCCGCGGTCGGCGCCGGTGTCACGGTGGCACTGCTGTGTGACCTGGTCGTGATGGCCGAAGACACCTTCCTCAGGGACCCGCGGGTCTCGCTCGGACTCCTCGATGGTGCAGGGGGTTTGGTGCTCTGGCCGCTGCTGACCAGCCTGTCCGCAGCCAAGGAACATCTGCTCCTCGGCGATCGGGTTAGCGGCACCGAAGCCCACCGCCTGGGGCTGGCGAACCGGGCGGTGCACGCCTCCGACGTGCTGGCGGAGGCGCTGGGTCTGGCCGCGCGCCTCGCCGAGCTCCCGCCGCAGGCCGTCCGGCAAGCGCGCCAGCTGTTGAACTCCCACATCGATCGGGCCGCGGTGATCCTGGCGGACTGTGCTCGTGCCGAAAGCGCATGCTTCGACACCAAGGAGCACCGCGTGGAGCTGGAGCGCCTGAGTGCTCGGGTGGCAGCCAAGACCGCGAGGACGACGTAGTGGGCGCCGATGCCCGGGTCGCGCTCGTCACGGGCGGAACGCGGGGGATTGGTCGTGCCATCACCCACCGGTTGACCCGCTCCGGTGTCACGGTGGCCGCGGTGTACGTCCGCGACGTCGCTGCGGCGGACGCGGTCCGCGACGACGCTGCGCGATCGGGTGCGACCGTGACGCTGCATCAGGCTGACGTCGGGCAGTCAGCGTCCTGCCAGAAGCTGGTTGCCGAGGTCCTCGAGCAGCACGGACGGTTGGACTATCTGGTCAACAACGCCGGCATGGTGATCGAGCAACGCTTGGGTGCGGTCAGCGCCGAGGACTGGCACCGGCAGCTTGCGGTGAACCTCT
>NZ_JAVRQA010000234.1:0-10001 GCF_032161845.1 Mycobacterium sp. | reverse complement strand
TGTCGGACCGCTTTGCCCGGGTTCCGGTGGCCTCGGCGCCAAAGGACAGGGCCAGGGTCAGCACCAACGCAATGAGAACGAAGACAACCCCGTACCCAAGGCCCCCGCCGAGTCGGAAACCAAACGGGTAGGCGATGGCGAACGCGGCGACCAAGGCCAGGGCTCCTCGAATCAGGCAGTACAGCATCCGCGCCATCATGGGCGCGTACGCAGAGATCGGGAACGTCCGCAATCGCACCCCGAAGTCCGACGAACGTTCGGTGGCGGCCAGGTCGGTGGTGTTGAGGGCGCCGAACAGCATCGCCTGCACCACCACCGCGGGCAGGATGTACTGCGGATAGCTGATACCGCCCGTGTCGATCACGTTGCGCAGTCCGACGGTGAACCCGACGAACGTCAGCACGGGCACCAGGACCGCGAACACGATGTCGAGGTTGCGGACCGAAGCGCGGACCTGTCGTTCGGTGAGCGCGGCGACTCCGGTCATACGGTGAGCGTGGGACCGGTGAGGTGCAGGAACACCTCGTCGAGCGAGGGTTTGCGCAAGGAGATGTCCATCAGCTCGACGTCGAGCTGGTCGAGTTTGCGGAAGACCTCCCCGAGCGTCGTCACTCCGTGCGCCGCAGGCACCGACACGGTGTTCGCGGCCGTGTCGACCTCGGCGCCTTCGTAGGCGCTGAGGACCGCGGCGACCCGCGCCAAGTCCTCGGGATGCAGCGGAGTGACCTGGCAGTAGCTGTGGCCCATCCGGCGCTTGAGTTCCTCGGCTGTTCCGCTCGCGATGATGCGGCCGGCGTCGAGGATGACGATCGAGTCACTGAGGACGTCGGCCTCCTCGAGGTACTGAGTCGTGAGCAGCACGGTGACGTCCTGGGCGGCGAGCGAGGCCACCAGCGCCCAGACGTCGCGCCGGCTCCGAGGGTCGAGGCCGGTCGTCGGTTCGTCGAGGAAGAGCACCTTCGGCGGCACGATGAGTGAGACGGCGATGTCGATGCGCCGACGCATGCCGCCCGAGTAGGTCGACACCTCGCGATCCGCGGCGTCGACGAGTTCGAAGCGTTCGATGAGTTCGTCGGCTCTGCCACCGGCCTGCTTGCGCTTCATGCCGCGCAATCGACCGAACAGCACCAGATTCTCGCGACCGGTGAGTGTCATGTCGAGCGCCGCGTCCTGTCCGGTGACGCCGATGCTCTGACGCACCTCTGCCGCGTCCTCGACCACGTCGTAGCCGGCGACGGTCGCGCGGCCGCTGGTGGGCTCGAGCAGTGTCGACAAGATCTTGACGATGGTGGTCTTTCCCGCCCCGTTGTGACCCAATAGGCCGCAGACGGAACCCGTTGGAACGGAGAAGCTGACGTCGCGCAAGGCGGGCAACGGTCCGAACGTCTTGGTGACACCCTCGAGCTCGATCACGATGCGCACGCTACTGTGGTCTGGGCGTTCATGTTTCGAGGGATGAGCTTAGACCGGTAAAGTCGCCGACTAATACCAAGGAGGCGATCGAGCGTGGGGTTCCAGTCATGATCTCCTTCGTCATCCCGACGCTGAACGAAGTCAAGACGATCGAACAGACCTTGCAGTCGCTGGCGCGATTCTCCGGGGAGCACGAGATCGTCGTCTCCGACGGGAACAGCTTGGATGGCACCGTCGAGTTGTGTCGAAAGTACGCCGACACGGTGGTAGTCCATGACGGGTCGGCGAGGCAGACGATCGCCATGGCTAGGAACCTGGGAGCGGCTGCAGCGCAAGGGGATTACCTGGTCTTCGTCGATGCCGACGTGGTGATCCCCGACATCGATGCGTTCTTCTCGATCGCGCTTGGGGAGTTTCACGGCAGGCCAGGTCTGGTGGCCATCACTTGCAAGTACCGAGTCTTTCCCGAGTCGAGCACCTTCGGTGACCGATCCGTCTTCACGATGCTCGGCGTGCAGTTCTTCCTTCAGAACAACGTGTTCAGGATCGGCGGCGCGGGCGGTGAGTTCCAGATGATCGTGGCGGACGCATTCCGGCGGGTCGGCGGCTTCGACGAGCGGCTCGCAGCGTCGGAGGACATGGACCTGTTTCGGAGACTGTCCAAAACGGGTAGGACACGTTTCGTCAACGAGCTCACGGTGTTTCACACCGGACGGCGCGCCCACGCGGTGGGCTGGCCGAGGCTCCTCGCGAGCTGGTTCTCCAATTCCGTGACGGTCTTTCTGTTCCGGAGGTCCACCAGCAAGGAATGGAAGGAAATCCGCTGATCGTCGAGCGGTCATTCTGGGTCAGGCGTCCAACCGGACGAAGCGCCCCTGGCGATACTGGTCGGCACACGCTTGCCTGCGAATCTTGCCGCTGGTGGTGATCGGAATGGACCCGCGCGCAACAAGCACCAAGTCGGCTGCGCTGATTCCATGAGCTTGCGAGATCGCCGACGTGACTTCACTTTTCACGTTGGTGAGTTTTGCAGAGGTCTCTTCCGCGGTGGCCCGCTCCTTCACCTCGATGATCGCCACGAGTTTTTCGGTAGCGTCGTCCTCGACCGCAATCGCGGCGACGCGGCCACCTGAGACGGCACCGACGGTCGCCTCGATGTCGTCGGGATAGTGGTTTCGTCCGCGGACGATCAGCAGATCCTTGATGCGGCCGACGATGAACAGTTCGCCTTCCGAGAAGAAGCCCAAGTCACCTGTCCGTAGCCACATTTCGGTAGGAATGTCGTCGGTCGGGTTTGCGATGACCCCGCGGAACGTGGCTTCGGTCTCGTCGTCCTTGTTCCAGTAACCCGCGCACACGTTGTCGCCGTGCACCCAGATCTCGCCGACCGTTGCGGCCGGAGCCTCGAGGCAGGTGTCGGGGTCCACGATGCGCACCCGCGGTGATTCGGGCATGCCGTAACTGATCAGGGACGTGCCGACGGTGCTGCGCTTGGCCATGCCCGCGGTGAGCTTCTCCGTGTCGAAGGCAACGACCGAAGGCGGTTCTCCTGGTTCGCGTGTCGCGACGAACAGCGTCGCCTCGGCCAGTCCGAACGACGGCCGAATGACCTTGCCGGGGAAGTTGAACTTCGCCAACCGGGATGTGAACCGCTTGACCGAAACGGGTTGGACGCGCTCGGCACCACAGATTATTGCCAGGACGCCTCCGAGGTCGAGCCCGGCCAGGTCGTCGTCGGTGGAGCGGGCCGCGGCGAGGTCGAGCGCGAAGTTGGGCGCAGCCGTCAGGGCGCGCGTCCTGACGGCCATCTGCTGCAGCCATCGGGCGGGGCGCTGCAGGAATGCGATGGGACTCATGATGACCGAGTGCCAACCGCCAAGGATGGGTGCGCAGATTCCGAGGATCAGGCCCATGTCGTGATAGAAGGGCAGCCAGGACACCACCGTCGTGCCAGGCGGCCCCACCTTGCCGTGATCGCTGAGCAGCGCTGCCACCTGCTGCTCGAAATTGGCGAACAGATTGCGCTGGGACACCATCACCCCGGCGGGCGTGCGGGTCGACCCGGAGGTGTACTGCAAATAGGCAGTGGCGGGCGGTGTTTCGCGCCGCGACGTCGACCGGCGGCGCACCGTGAGGTCGAGCCGGTCGATCTCGAGCAGTACCGGCGCGGGGTCGCCGTCCTGGGACGTCGCGTAGGGGGCCACCGCCGCCGCGGTGTCGGCCGTAGTCAATATGACGGTCGGCCGGGCGTCCCTCACGACGGCAGCAACGCGTTCGTCGTGGGCGCCTACGGCCGGCGTCGACAACGGCACCGCGACCACGTTGGCTTCGAATGAGGCGAGGAAGCCGAGGATGTACGACATGTTCTGCGGCGCCAGAATGACGACTCGGTCGCCGATCTGTGCGTGCTCGCGGATCTCGGCGGCCAGCGCTACGACCCTCTGCTGCAGCTGTGCCCACGTCAACGTCTCCTCGACGCCGTCGGATGCCGCGTCGTAGTCGACGAAGGTGAACGCGGAGTCATTCGGCTGCAGGCTCGCTCGCTCGCGAAGGATCGCGGGAATCGACGAGTCCAGCATGGGCGGCCCTTTCTGCAGCGCAACGAGACGTTTGGGTCGAGCTTAGGGAACGCGACCACGCAATGCGCAATGTAGCGAGAATGACTATGGCACAGTCGGTTAGGCGCCTCGACCCAAGGTAGCGAAACTGGCGGTCGCCGAGCGAATCTCGCAAACCAATTGGTGTTCACCAGAATTCATACCTTTTGGCCGAAATGGCTTCACTTCGACGGCCGTCAAGGCCCTGAGCTGTCACTCCATGCGGAGCGTAGGCCTGCCGTGCCCATGTCGTTGAGCAAGGGGTGGTAGCCGGATGGGTTCGTGGTTCATCTTTCGGCAGTCGCTGCCTTGGTTCGACGTCTGCTCCCGGCGGCCATGGGTGGCCAACGTCGGCTACGCGTCCCAGCTACCGGTTGCTCGGTCGTGCGCCCGTGAGCTTCACCTCGACGATCGCGCTCTCGGGCCACAGGGTTCTGGTGGTCGCCCGGCGAAGTTTCTCACGCAGCGAGAGGGTGCTGTCCACGTTCTTGACGCCTGGCAGTTTCAGTAGCGGCACGGTGTTGTACTGCCAGCCGTAGCGGCTGTGCAGCGCGGTGTTGGCCGCTTCGGCTGCCGAGCCGTCGAGGATCGTCGCTTCGCCGCCCATCGTGGGGGAGCCCGCCGCGTATCCGCCGCGGTAGTCGCATGGCCAGAGTTCGACGCTGGGGTTGGCGGCGATCCGCCGAGTCTTCGGCCCTCGTTTGGTGCGGAATACCAGTGTGTCGTCGTCGAGCGCGAACCAAATCGGCGTGTCGACGGCGGTGCCGTCGCGGCGGAACGTGCGCAGCTGCGCGTAGCGGGCGGCCGAGAGGGCGGGCAGGAGTGCGTCGTAGCTCATGGACCCATTGAATGACTTCGAGTTGACTCTAAGTCAAGGTATGGGATGGTGGCACCGTGAAGCTGTCCATCGGTGACGTCTCCCAGCGATCCGGCGTAGCCGCCACGACTTTGCGCTTCTACGAAGACGCGGGCCTGCTGAGCACCCCGGATCGGGTCGGCGGGCGGCGGCGCTACGCGGAGACGGTGCTTGTCCGACTCGAGGTGATCGGGCTGTGCAAGGCCGCTGGCTTCAGCCTGGGGGAGATCCGCGTCCTCCTGACCGACGACAGCGCCGGCCGGCCCGCGAGTCGTTCACTCGCCGAGGCGAAGTTGGCGGACATCGACGTTCAAATGGCGACGCTGGTCCGGGCGAGGGAGATCATCGAGTGGGCGATGAAGTGCCCATGCTCATCGGTTGACGCATGCCGTTGCGGAACCGGAGCGGTCAGTGGCTCGCCTTGCTGAACCACTTGGTCTTGATGCGCCATGAATGCGCCGACGTCAGCGCGAAGCCGGCACCGCACATACACGCGAAGACCCACACCAGCGTGCCCTTCTCGATCGGTTGTAGCGATGGCACCAGGGTGGTGACGATGCGGACGACGCACGCCAGGATGCCGCTGACCGAGGCGGCCAGGTAGATGTTGGCGACGGTGCGCGACCGAGGATCCTTGCGAAGGATCAGCAGCGCGCGTGATCCGTACCCCAGAAGGTAGATGAGCGTGCCGCACAACATGATCCAGTAGGCGGCGAGCCAGAAGTCGGTGCGCAGTTCGAAGAAGTCCGCGCTGTAGATCCTTGCGCCGTTGCCGAGCGAGAACGCGCCAAGCAGGAGCGGAATGCACAACGTGGCGGGGCGTTCGACGTATTGCTTGAAGGTGGTCTGCATGGCGTGGTCGTCCTGCAGCCTGCCGAGCGAGTTGTAGATGATCGCCGACGCCGCGACCACGTACATGTCGTGGCCGATGTAATCCTCGAGATTCCACATGCCGGTCAGGGAGTGCAGCCAGTGTCCCAACGTCTCGGAGGCCAGCGGCGACATCAATAGAACCGTCGCGCCCTGAAGAGCAATATTGAGGGTGGCGGCAACTTCCCAACGGCACGACCACGTGACACGGCGAATCCACAGACTCCACGCGATGCATAGCAGCGTGATGGTGATGAGGACTGCCAAACCCATGAGATGTCGCCTTCGGACTAAAGTTCGCTCAGCAAATCATACGTCTACAGCGGGGGAGCGTCGGGTCGCGGCGTGAGATCGCGAAGTCTCGGCCGGTGGACCGTCCGCCTTTCGGTGGCAGGTTCGACGATTGTCGCGACGGAAAGCGGCGCCGACTCGACGTAGCTCCAGACTTCTTCCCTGCTCATCAGGCCGAATCGAACCTGAAGGTCGGGGTAGCTGAGATTGAACCTGTCGGCCACCAATCGCATTTCCTCGGCGTTGGGGTAGTCGGCTTCCTTGATGCGGCGGTAGTACGTGCTGCTCGACGTCCCGAGGGCGTCATAGATCGCCTTTGCGTCGACGTCACCGTCGAGGAGGTAGTCCAGCAGGGTCTTTAGCTGTCTACCGTTTTCATCAGTCCGTGGCACAGTCGAATCTTAGCTGGTGTTCCCTCGAATGGGCAGTACCATCCGCAAATCGGACGAACCACTCGTTATTGACACGGTCGTCACAGTTTTGGCAGATGTGTCCCACTTTTGGGACAATCGTGTAACGTGGCTCACATGACGCGCGCAAACTTGCAGCTGGCCGATTACCCCGCCGATGGTCGCCCTCTTGTCCAGGATCTGGAGAAGGTGGCGGCACCCCTGTCGGCGCTGTTGACGATGGAGCTGGACGGCGCCGCCGAGGTCCTTGAGCTAACCACCGACGAGATCCTGCTGGCCGCCCTGGGCCGCGCGATCGAGCGGACCATCGGAAACGGCGCCGTGAGCGTCGACGTGCCCGCCTACGGCACCAGCGTCCACCCGGTCGCGCTGTCGTGTGCCACCCCCGCGCAGGTCGATGCCGACGAGATGCTCGCAGGCGTTCATCACGCGCTAGATGCGCTGGCCGGTCATCGGATCGTGCACGGCGTGCCCGACGACCCGCGCGCCCAGCCGGTGTCGGACGTGCTGTTCGCCAACGGCGGCTCGGCCGCCACGCGATCACATCTCGGCCACCTCCTGGAACTTCGCGCGTACCGCCAAGGCGACGCCATCGCCCTGGACTGGTGGTTCGACGCCCGCAGCTTCGAGCCGTACACGGTCACCGAACTCGCCGAGCAGTTCCCGCTGGCGCTCATCGAGCTGACCTCGGAGGCCACGCCGCCGATCCACGCCACCACCCAGTTGGCGCTGGCGCACTAGCGATTGGTCAGGCGGTCGGCTTGGGTGCTAACACGCCGAGGCACTAGAATCTGCGCAGAGGCATCGATCCGGCCATCACCGGGGAGCCTTCGGAAGAACGGCGCCCGGTTCTCGATCGCAAGCGCCAAGTAGAACCGAACGGGTGGGCCCGTCATCGCCCACATTCGAGCGGCGCACCATGGTGTGCGCAAGCGGGGTGGTACCGCGGTGTTCGCGCGAGGGCGCGACGTCGTCCCCGTGCCTGACAGAACATGGGCACAGGAGACGAACACAAGTGACGGCCTACCCGAGACCGGCGAGCGGATCGCCGAGCTTTCCCGACCTCGAGCTCGAGGTCCTGGACTACTGGGATCGCGACGGTACCTTTCGCGCCAGCATCGAGCGGCGTGAGGGCGCCGAGGAGTACGTCTTCTACGACGGGCCCCCGTTCGCGAACGGGCTGCCGCACTACGGCCACCTTCTGACGGGATACGTCAAGGACATCGTTCCCCGCTATCAGACGATGCGGGGCTTCAAGGTCGAGCGCCGATTTGGCTGGGATACCCACGGACTGCCCGCAGAACTCGAGGTTCAGCGTCAACTCGGCATCACCGAGAAGGCGCAGATCGAGGAACTGGGCATCGACAAGTTCAACGAGGCGTGCCGCGCGTCGGTTCTCAAGTACTCCGAGGAGTGGCGGGCCTACGTCACCCGTCAGGCCCGCTGGGTCGACTTCGACAACGACTACAAGACCCTCGATCTCGGCTACATGGAGTCGGTCCTGTGGGCGTTCAAGCAGCTGTGGGACAAGGGGCTGGCCTACGAGGGCAACCGTGTCCTTCCGTACTGCTGGAACGACGAGACGCCGTTGTCCAGCCATGAACTGCGGATGGACGACGACGTCTATCAGAACAGGCAGGATCCCGCGCTGACGGTCGGGTTCCAGGTGACTGGCGACGAGCGCTTGCGCGAGGAGCAGACAGCCGGGGCGGAGCTGGCGGGCGCCTACCTTCTGGTGTGGACGACGACACCGTGGACACTGCCGTCGAACCAGGCCGTCGCCGTCAACCCCGACGTGACCTACGTTCAGGTGCAGGGCTCCGACGGCAGGCGCTACGTTCTCGCCGAGCCACGTCTGGCGGCCTACGCGCGCGAATTGGGCGAAGAGCCCACGGTCGTGAGTTCGCACCCCGGTCGCGAGTTGCTCGGCGTTCGGTACCTCCCGCCGTTCCCGTATTTCATGGACTCGCCCAACGCCTTTCGCGTGTTGCCCGGTGACTTCGTCACCACCGACGAGGGCACCGGCATCGTGCACATGGCTCCCGCGTACGGCGAGGACGACAAGGCCACCGCCGACGCTGCGGACATCGCAGCCGTCACGCCGGTCGATTCCAAGGGCCGGTTCGACACCACGGTGCCCGATTACGCGGGCCAACACGTCTTCGACGCCAACGCGCAGATCATCCGTGACCTGAAGAACGGCACTGGCCCCGCAGCCGCCAACGGAGCGGTACTTCTCCGGCACGAGACCTACGACCACTCGTACCCGCACTGTTGGCGGTGCCGAAACCCCCTGATCTACCGGGCGGTGTCGTCCTGGTTCATCAAGGTCACCGAGTTCCGCGACCGCATGGTCGAACTGAACCAGCAGATCACCTGGTATCCCGAACACGTCAAGGACGGCCAGTTCGGCCGGTGGCTGTCGAATGCCCGCGACTGGTCGGTGTCTCGAAACCGCTACTGGGGCAGTCCTATTCCGGTGTGGAAGTCAGACGATCCGGCGTACCCGAGAATCGACGTGTACGGCAGTCTCGACGAGCTGGAGCGCGACTTCGGCGTTCGCCCAGCCGATCTGCACCGCCCCTACATCGACGAGTTGACGCGCCCGAATCCCGACGATCCGACCGGCAATTCGACCATGCGGCGCATCGAGGACGTCTTCGACGTCTGGTTCGACTCGGGTTCCATGCCGTACGCGCAAGTGCACTATCCCTTCGAGAACGTCGACTGGTTCAACGGTCACAATCCTGCCGACTTCATCGTCGAATACATCGGTCAGACCCGTGGCTGGTTCTACCTGTTGCACGTGCTCGCCACGGCCCTCTTCGACCGTCCCGCCTTCCGCACCTGCGTCTCCCACGGCATCGTGCTGGGCAGTGACGGGCAGAAGATGAGCAAGTCGCTGCGCAACTATCCCGACGTCACCGAGGTGTTCGACAGGGACGGTTCGGATGCGATGCGCTGGTTCCTGATGGCGTCGCCGATCCTGCGTGGAGGGAATCTCGTCGTCACCGAGCAGGGCATCCGCGAGGGTGTCCGGCAGGTGCTGCTGCCGTTCTGGAACGCCTACTCCTTCCTCGCGCTGTATGCGCCGCAGAAGGGGACCTGGCGGACCGACTCGAGCAACGTGCTCGACCGCTACATCCTGGCGAAGCTGGCCGTGCTGCGCGACGACCTCACGGCATCGCTGGACACGTGCGACATCTCGGTCGCTTGCGAGCAGCTGCGCCAATTCACCGAGGCGCTGACCAATTGGTATGTGCGACGGTCACGTTCGCGGTTCTGGGACGAGGATCCCGACGCGATCGACACCCTGCACACGGTGCTGGAGGTCACGGCCAGGCTGGCCGCGCCGCTGCTTCCGTTGATCGCGGAAGTGATCTGGCGTGGAGTGACCGACGGCCGGTCGGTGCACTTGACGGACTGGCCGGCAGCCGGTGAACTCCCTGCCGATCCCGCTCTGGTGGCCGCGATGGACCAGGTCCGCGACGTCTGCTCGGTGGCCTCGTCGGTGCGCAAGGCCAAGAAGCTTCGCGTCCGCTTGCCGTTGCCGAGACTCACGGT
>NZ_JAVRQA010000233.1:0-3243 GCF_032161845.1 Mycobacterium sp. | reverse complement strand
GACCAAGATGAAGATGTTCGGGGTGCCGTACCGCGTCACCAGCGTCGTCACGGCGATCAAGCCGAATGAACTCGTGGAGTGGCGGCACCCGGTCGGACACCACTGGCGTTGGGAATTCACCGAGCTGACGGCGACGACCACGAAGGTGACCGAGACGTTCGACTACACCGACGCCGGGCCGATCAAGGAGCGGCTGAAGTACTACCGCAGGATGGGTTTCGCGAAGAGCAATGCCAAGGGCATCGAGGCCACGCTGACGGGGCTCCGTGACCGTTACGCGGGAACGCTCGACGTCGACCAGCGGCCGCCCCGCCGTTGGTGACGTGATTTGGACGCGTGACGGACGCAGGTTTGGCCGGGTTCGATCGCGCGCGAAATCTCACTCGGCCTACGCTGGTTCCATGAAGAGAACACTGTACGACGACGACCACGAGACCTACCGAAAGACGCTCCGCGACTTCATCGAATCCCGCGTGGTCCCGGTCTACGACGAGTGGTACGCGAGCGGCATCGTCCCCCGCGAGTTCTATAGGGAGTTGGGCGAACTCGGCGTGTTCGGGATCGAGGTCGCCGAGGAGTTCGGTGGTGCCGGGATCGAGTCCTACAAGTTCCAGGCAATCCTGTCCGAGGAGACCAATCGCGCGGCGGTCGCATTCGGCGCCTCCGGGGCTCACGTGACGCTGTGCCTGCCATATTTGCAGGCCTATGCGACCGACGAGCAGAAGCAGCGGTGGCTGCCCGGCTTCGTCTCGGGCGACATCATGTTCGCCATCGCCATGACCGAACCGGGCACCGGATCGGATCTGGCGGGCATGAAGACCACCGCCAAGCTCACCGACGACGGCAAGCACTACGTCCTCAACGGCGCCAAGACGTTCATCACCGGCGGCGTGCTTGCCGACCGCATGATCGTCGCCGCGCGGACCGCGCCGCCCCGCGAGGACGACCGCCGCTACGGGCTGTCCCTGCTGGTGGTCGACACGACGCTGGACGGCTACTCGGTGGGCCGCAAGCTCGACAAGCTCGGGCTGAAGGTGTCCGACACGGCCGAACTGAGCTTCACCGACGTGATGGTGCCCGTCGAGGATCTGCTCGGTGAGGAGAACCGCGGCTTCTCGTACCTGGGCAACAACCTGCCACGGGAACGGCTCGGCATCGCCGTCAACGCCTACGCCCAGGCCAAGGCGGCCGTGCAGTTCGCGATGGCGTACACGAAGGATCGAACGGTCTTCAACCAACCGGTGGCAGCATTCCAGAACACCAAGTTCGAGCTCGCCTCGTGCCAGGCGGAGGTCGACGCCAGCGAGGCGGTCGTCGATCGCGCCGTCGAGGCACTCGACAAGGGTGAGCTGTCCGCGGCCGATGCCGCGTCGGCGAAGTTGTTCTGTACCGAGGTGGCGTCACGCGTCATCGACCGGTGCCTGCAACTACACGGCGGCTACGGCTACATCATGGAATACCCCGTCGCCCGGCTGTACGCCGACAGCCGCGTCAACCGGATCTACGGCGGTACCAGCGAAGTGATGAAACTGATCGTGGCCAAGAACATGGGGCTCTAGCCCGAGGGGCTACCAGTTGCTCGGTGCGTAGTCCTTGAGGAAGCACCCGTACAGATCCTCGCCTGCCTCGCCCCGCACGATGGGGTCGTAGACGCGGGCGGCGCCGTCGACGAGGTCGAGCGGGGCGTGGAAGCCCTCGTCGGCGAGCCTCACCTTGGTCGGATGTGGACGCTCGTCGGTGATCCACCCGGTGTCGACGGCGGTCATCAGGATGCCGTCCTGCTCGAGCATCTCGCCCGCACTGGTCCTGGTCAGCATGTTCAGGGCTGCCTTCGCCATGTTGGTGTGCGGATGACCGGGGCCCTTGTACCTGCGGCTGAACTGGCCCTCCATCGCCGACACGTTGACGACGTACTTGCGGCGGGCCGGCGCCGCGGCCATCGCCCGCCGCAGCCGACTGATCAGGATGAACGGCGCGGTCTGGTTGCACAGCTGGACCTCGAGCAACTCCATCGCGTCGACCTCGTCGACCCGCTGTGTCCAACTGTTCACCGACGCGGTGTCGGGCAGAAGGCCTCCCGCGTCGATCGCGGTTCCCGCGGCGATCCGGTCGGGCGTGGCGCTCAGGGCCGTGAGCGCCAGCTCGGTCACCGCGTGGGATGTCGGCGCCAGCGCGCCTCGGGCGTGTGGAACCTGATGCTCGGCCAAGCTCCCCGCGAGCGCGGCCGGATGGGCGTCGCTGACGTGGTCGAACGCGATGACGTCGACGAGTTCCGGCGGCGGAGTGCGTTCCGCCTCGACGAGTGCGGCGTACGAGCCCGGCGAGCGACGGACCGTCTGCGCGGCGTTGTTGATCAGGATGTCGAGTGGGCCCTGCTCGGCGACGGCGTCGGCGAGCGCGACGACCTGGGCGGGATCGCGCAGATCGATGCCGACCACGCGCAACCGGTGCAGCCAGTCGGCGCTGTCGGGCATGCTCGCGAACCGGCGCACCGCATCGTTGGGAAAGCGGGTGGTGATGGTCGTGTGGGCACCGTCGCGCAGCAGTCGCAGCGCGATGTACATGCCGATCTTGGCGCGGCCGCCGGTGAGCAGTGCACGCCTGCCCGCGAGGTCGGTGCGCGCGTCGCGCTTGGCTCGGCTGAGGGCGGCGCAGTCGGGGCAGAGTTGGTGGTAGAACGCGTCGACCACGGTGTGGTGGTTCTTGCAGATGTAGCAGGCGCGCGAGCGCAGCAGCGTCCCCGCGGTGGCCCCGACCACGGCGGACACCAGTGGCAGTCCTTGCGTCTCGTCGTCGATGCGGCCGGGAGCCGCGGTCGCAGTGGCGGCGATGACGGCCCGGTCTGCGGCGGCCACCGCATCGCGCTTGGCGTGCCGCCTGGCCCTCTTCACCGACTTGAAGACGCCAGCCGTGGCCCTGCGCACCGCAATGGCATCGGGGTGGTCGGGAGGCAGCGACTCGACCTCGGACAGCACCTGCAGGCAGGTGCTGAGCTTGTCCGGATCGATCTTGGTCACGCTGGAAGAGTACTGGTGGGGCCGCTTCAGCCGCGAATGGCGACGCCGCGCCCGCCACGCTGACGGGCGCACCGGTGCCGCAAGCGTCTCGGGACGGCTGACGGGTAAGATACTGTAATCTTTACAGTACCTCTTGCCGGAAGTGTCCCACCGAGCGTCCTGGAGATCAGCCGTGGATGGCAAAGCGTATGACGTCAGCGATGAGCCGCTTGCGCGAGGAGCAGAT
>NZ_JAVRQA010000232.1:0-6693 GCF_032161845.1 Mycobacterium sp. | reverse complement strand
GACGCGGACGTGAAGCGACTGCACACCGCGCTCGGAAACGCGCTGCCCCCGCAGACCCGGACCTCGATCGTGCACGGCGACTACCGCATCGACAACACCATGCTCGACGCCGTCGATGCGACCAAGGTGCGCGCCGTGCTCGACTGGGAGATGTCGACGCTCGGCGATCCCCTCAGCGACGCCGCACTGATGTGCGTGTACCGCCACCCGATGTTCGACATGGTGCATGCGAACGCGGCGTGGTCATCACCGCAGATTCCGTCGGCCGACGAACTCGCACAACGATATTCGGTGGCGTCCGGGTTGCCGTTGGAGCACTGGGAGTTCTACATGGCGTTGGCGTACTTCAAGCTGGCCATCATCGCCGCGGGCATCCAGTTCCGCGACCGCATGGGTGGCGGTTCGGAGTACGGCGACAAGGTGGGCGAGGCCGTCGCACCGTTGATCGCCGCAGGCCTCGCGGAACTCGCCGCTACCTGAGCGCTGCCTTGTAGTTCTTCTTCGCCGCGCGGCGCAACTGCACGATGCGGACGATGCCGGCCAGCGTCGTGATGAGGCCGCCGAGCACGGCCGCCGCAAGGAGCGCGACGCCCAACGGAAGGCTCCACGACCAGCCCAGGAAGTGGAAGGTGCCCGAATCGGTGTTCTGCGCGATGAAGATCAGCAGCACGAGAAGGACCAGGAAGCCGACGATGAGTGCCGACCACAGGGCCGCGGCCCTGGTGAAGTGCACTGCGTTCTCTGGCGGCGGGGTCTTGATCGACGCGGCGTCGACCGCGGGAACCTCGCCGGGAATCGGATCCAGGGGGCCGGGCGCGCCCTGATCGACGGGCGGGAACTGTGGGTCGGTGCTCATGGGCTCATCCTTGCCCCTTTTGCATCGGAATGAAACCAGCGGTACCGGGTGGTCACGCACGCGTCACCGTGCGCTCATCCCGAGCTAAACCCGAGCGATCCGCCGGCAAGCTGGTTAGGGTCGCACGAGGCAGGTGACGCCGAAAGGACGTTCTGGTGAATCCCGTACGACGATCCACGCGCAGAAGCACTCTGGCCGTGGTGGCCACGGTCCTGGCTCTGGTGACGGCCGCTTGCGGCAGCTCGAACCCGCTGGGCGGTGGTGAGGTATCAGGTGATCTGAAGTCGATCGCGGTCGGGTCGGCGGACTTCACCGAGTCCAAGATCATCGCCGAGATCTACGCGCAAGCGTTGGAGGCCAACGGATTCGACATCCGAAGGCAGTTCGGCATCGGCAGTCGCGAGACCTACGTGCCTGCGGTCAAGGATCACTCGATCGATCTGATACCGGAGTACACCGGAAACCTCTTGCAGTACTTCGACAAGAACACCAAGGCCACCGATCCCGAGTCGGTCGAGCTCGCGCTGTACCGCGCGCTACCTGGCGACCTTTCGATACTGACGCCCTCTCCCGCCAATGATCAGGACACCGTCGCGGTCACCGAGGCGACGGCGAAGAAGTGGAACCTCAAGACCATCGCCGACCTGGCCGCGCACTCGCCCGAGGTCAAGTTCGGTGGGCCGTCGGAGTTCCAGAGTAGGGCTGAGGGGCTGCCGGGCCTCAAGGCCAACTACGGCCTCGACATTGCGCCTGCCAACTTCGTCTCGATCAGCGACGGCGGTGGGCCGGCGACGGTGCGGGCGCTCGTCGACGGGACGGTGACGGCAGCGGACATCTTCAGTACGTCGCAGGCGATCCCGCAGAACAAGCTGGTCGTACTCGAGGATCCGAAGAACAACTTCCTGGCGGCCAACGTCGTTCCGCTGGTGGCCTCGCAGAAGATGTCCGACCAACTCAAGACCGTCCTCGACGCCGTCTCGGCCAAACTGACGACGGCGGCGCTGATCGAGATGAACACCGCCACGTCGGGCAACAGCGGCATCGATCCCGATGAGGCGGCGCGCAAGTGGATACAGGACAACGGGTTCGACAAGCCGGTAACCGGTTAGAGGTAAGAACTAGATGATCAGTTTCGACGGTGTCACGAAGAAGTACCCGGACGGCACCGTCGCCGTCGATGACCTAACGCTCGAAGTACCCGAAGGCACACTCGCGGTATTCGTCGGCCCGTCCGGGTGCGGCAAGACGACCTCGATGCGAATGATCAACCGGATGATCGACCCCACCTCGGGCGTACTCACCGTCGACGGCAAGGACATCGCGAAGGTCGACGCGGTGAAGCTGCGACTGGGCATCGGCTACGTCATTCAGAGCGCCGGGCTGATGCCGCATCTGCGCGTCGTGGACAACGTCGCGACCGTGCCCGTGCTCAAGGGCGAATCCCGTCGCGCCGCCCGCAAGGCGGCCCTCGGCGTCCTCGAGCGCGTCGGGCTCGACCCGAAGTTGGCCAACCGCTACCCGGCGCAGCTGTCGGGCGGGCAGCAGCAGCGCGTGGGAGTGGCTCGCGCACTCGCGGCCGATCCGCCGATCCTGCTGATGGACGAGCCGTTCAGCGCGGTCGACCCGGTGGTTCGGGAGGAGCTCCAGGTCGAGATCCTGCGGCTGCAAAGCGAACTGCGCAAGACCATCGTTTTCGTCACCCACGACATCGACGAGGCGCTGAAGCTCGGCGAAAAGGTCGCGGTGTTCGGCCGTGGGGGAGTGCTCGAGCAGTACGACGCGCCGCGGCGGCTGTTGTCCAACCCGGCCAACGACTTCGTGGCCGGCTTCATCGGCGCCGATCGCGGTTACCGCGGCCTGCAGTTCACCAAGGCCACGGGCCTTCCGCTGCACGACATCAGGACGGTCGAGGAGGCCGGTGTCGATTCCCTTGACCTCGGCCCCGGGGAGTGGGCTCTGGTCACGAAGCCCGACGGTTCGCCGTTTGCGTGGATCGACGCGAACGGGGTGGGGCTGCACAGGCAGGGAAAGTCGTTGTACGACAGCACCATTGCCGGTGGGTCGCTCTTCCTTCCTGACGGCACGATGCGTCTGGCGCTCGATGCCGCTCTGTCATCGCCGGCCGGGCTTGGCGTCGCCGTCGACGACCGCAAACAGGTCATCGGCGGCCTCAAGGCCGATGACGTCATCGCGGCGATCAAGACCAAGAGGGGGACCACCTAAGTGCGCTACCTCTTCACCCACCTCGGCGACGCCTGGGAGCTGACGCTCATCCACCTGTGGCTGTCGCTGGTCCCGTTGGTGCTCGGCCTCCTGATCGCCGTGCCGCTGGGCGCCCTGGTTCAACGCACCACGGCGTTGCGGCGGATCACCACCGTCGTGGCCAGCATCATCTTCACGATCCCTTCGCTGGCCCTCTTCGTCGTCCTACCGCTTGTCATCCCGACCCGCATCCTCGATCAAGCCAACGTCATCGTCGCCCTGACGCTGTACACCGTGGCCCTTCTGGTGCGTGCCGTGCCAGAGGCGCTCGACGCCGTCCCGCCCGCCGTCCTCGATGCCGCGACCGCGGTCGGCTACCGGCCGGTGACGAGGATCGTGAAAGTGGAACTGCCGCTGGCGATTCCGGTGCTCGTCGCGAGCCTGCGCGTCGTCGCCGTCACCAACATCTCGATGGTGTCCGTCGGCTCGGTGATCGGCATCGGCGGCCTCGGTACCTGGTTCACCGAGGGCTACCAGGCCGACAAGAGCGACCAGATCATCGCAGGCATCATCGCGATCTTCGTGCTCGCGATCGTCGTGGACACCCTCATCATGGTCGGCGGAAAGCTCGCGACGCCGTGGGTGCGAGCCAGCGGACGAGCCAAGGCCGGTGCCCGATGAACTTCCTCTCACAAGCGCTGTCCTACATCTTCACCGCAGCCAATTGGGGCGGCCCGGCAGGCCTGACGGTGCGCATCCTCGAACACCTGCAGTACACCGCGGTGGCGCTCGTCTTCTCGGCGCTCATCGCGATCCCCATCGGCATGATCATCGGGCACACCGGTCGCGGCACCTTCCTGGTCGTCGGCGGGGTGAACGCGCTGCGGGCACTTCCGACGCTCGGTGTGCTGCTGCTCGGCGTGCTGCTGTGGGGTCTTGGTCTCATCCCCCCGACGGTCGCGCTGATGCTGCTCGGCATCCCGCCGATGCTCGCCGGCACCTACTCGGGAATCGCCAACGTCGACGGAGCGGTGGTGGATGCGGCGCGCTCGATGGGGATGACCGAGTCAAGGGTGCTGCTCCGTGTCGAGGTACCCAACGCGCTGCCGCTGATTCTCAGCGGCGTCCGCACGGCGACGCTGCAAATCGTCGCCACGGCCACCGTCGCTGCGTACGCCAGCCTTGGCGGTCTTGGCCGCTACCTCATCGATGGCATCAAGGTGCGCGAGTTCTATCTCGCCCTGGTTGGCGCGCTGGTGGTGACCGCCCTGGCGTTGATCCTGGACTCCGCCCTCGCGTTCGCGGTGTGGCTCTCGGAGCCCGGCGCGGACAGGTTCAAGAAGATGCCGCAGCCGTTCCTCGGCGACGAGGTCGCGCTCGAATCCACGTCCACATCACGATCTGACGGGCATTCTCGAGGCGGCTAGGAAGCGCGGGGGCCGTCGCCTACGGTAGAGGGGTGAGTGAAGCAGTCCGCTCTGAGACGCAGGAGAACTGGCCCGCCGTCCTGACGTGGCGTGCGCACGACGTTTCCCGGATGGAGTCGGTGCGCGTGCAGCTGTCGGGCAACCGCATCAAGGCCTATGGCCGGATCGTGGCGGCCGCGACGGAGTCGCATCCGGCGTTCAGCGCCTCCTACGATCTCGTCACCGATGACGCCGGTGCCACCAAACGCCTGTCCCTGACGGTCACCCTTGCCGAACGGGAACGCCAGCTCAACATCGCGCGTGACGAAGAGAACATGTGGCTGGTTCAGGACAAGCAGAACCAGGCCACGCGTGCACCCCACGACGGCGCCCTCGACGTCGACGTGATCTACAGTCCGTTCTTCAACGCGCTGCCGATCCGCCGCACCGGGCTGTACGAGCAAGTCGAATCCATCTCGCTGCCGGTGGTCTACGTGCGTCTTCCGGAACTGACGGTGGAGACGGTCACCATCGACTACTCGAGGGATGCGGTCGGCGCAGGCATCAAGCTCCACTCGCCCGTCGCCGACACCACCATCACCGTCGACGACGAGGGCTTCATCCTCGACTACCCAGGACTCGCAGAGCGGATCTGACCACCTCTCCCGCCCGGCCCGCGGTGGCGAGTTCCTCGCGCCAGCCGTCCTCGCCGACGGCGATCGCAAGGATCTGAGGCCGGTCGAAGCCGTCGTAACGCATCCGGGCCGCGTGACCCGACTCGACGAGCTCGGCAACCGAGCCCGTCGCCGCCAGCCCGTCGCGGGCACGAGTCAGAAGGTCGATGGCCCGGTCCAGGGCGGAGCCCAGCGGTCCGGCGTTCGCCTCACACATCGCGCGCACCAGATCGGGAGCCGTGGCGGCCACGCGGGTACCGTCCCGGAACGAGCCCGCGGCCAGGGAGAACGCGAGTGGCACGTCGGCCGCCGTGGCGGCGAGGGTCTCGGCGAGCAGGTGTGGCAGGTGTGAGATGGCCGCGGCCGCCGCGTCGTGCTCGTCGGAACGCGCGGGGACGATGACGCTCCCGCAGTCCAGTGCGAGGTGCATGACCTCGGCCCAGACCGCGGGGTCGACGTGGTCGTCGACGCTGATCACCCAGGGCGCACCGACGAAGAGCTTCGCGTCGCCCGCCGCCCAGCCCGAGTGGGCGGTGCCCGTCATCGGGTGTCCTCCGACGAAGCGGTCGAGCAGGCTGTGGTCCCGAACTGCTTGCAGGACAGCTACTTTCACGCTCGTTACATCAGTGACTGGACAGTTGGGTGCCAACGCGCGAACGTGGTCGAGCATGGCAGGCAACGCGGGCATCGGAACGGCGAGGACGATAAGCGCGTTGGCCGCCGCGGCTCGCCGCAGCACTTCGGTGACGCTAGTGGTGGCATCGAACCCGTCGCTGCGGGCAGCTTGCACGCCGGCGACGGAGCGGTTGTAGCCGAAGGCGTCGCGCCCGGCGGCCTTGGCGGCTCGCAGCACCGACCCGCCGATCAGCCCAAGGCCCAGTACGCACACCGCTGTCGACACCATGCAAGGTTGACATATCGTCGCCCGACGTGAGCGTCAGGCTTGATCGTGATCGCTGGTCAAAGCGCGTGATCTGGGACTACCGTGACTTTCATGGGAGCACAGCGAGCGCAGGCGCAGAACCAAGCCGCAGATCTCCCGGACGGATTCGGGGTGGCGGTCGTTCGCGAGGACGGCAAGTGGCGCTGTTCGCCGTTGCGCAGCAGCGCGTTGACGAGTTTGACCGCCGCGGAGACCGAACTCAGGGAACTGCGGAGCGCTGGAGCGGTCTTCGGACTGCTCGACGTCGATGACGAGTTCTTCGTCATCGTCCGACCCGCCCCTGCGGGTGCTCGCCTATTTCTGTCGGATGCGACCGCGGCAGTCGACTACGACATCGCCAGGCAGGTGCTCGAGAAGCTCGATGCCGACCTCGACCCCGACGACCTCGAGGACGAGGATCCGTTCGAGGAGGGCGATCTCGGCGTGCTCTCCGACATCGGCCTCTCCGAGGGCGTGCTCAGCATCATCCTTTCCGACGACGACTACGCCGACGAACAGCTCTCCCGGATCGCCCAGGAGATGGGCTTCGGCGACGAATTGTCGGCCTTCCTGGACAAGCTTGACCGGTAAGTCCGACGCCGACCTGATTCGCCTCGCGCTGGAGGCGGCCTC
>NZ_JAVRQA010000231.1:0-10924 GCF_032161845.1 Mycobacterium sp. | reverse complement strand
TTGGCCGTCCAGATCCACTCGTCGGTCTGCGCCGCTAGCTCTTTTTCAGGCACATCGGCACCTGTGCAGTACATGAACATCACGTTCTTCGGCTGACAGGGCTCGAAACCTTCCTCCTTGCGGAAGGTGTTTACCTTCTGCACCTCGAGACCGGCGTCCCAGATCGGCTTGTTGCCAACGAACAGCGGCACCATGCCACGCCGCGACAGGATCTCCAACGACTCGGCGGTCGAGGAGGAGCTGTAGATCCGCGAGAAAAGGTCCTTGCTGACCGGCTCTGGGCGCAAGGACATCTCGGGGAAGCTGAAGATCTCGCCGTCGTAGGAGAACCGTTCACCGCTGAACGCCAGCTCCAGGATGTCCAGGCACTCGTTGAACCGTTCCCGGCTTTCTTCACGCGGCACCCCGACGGCGTCGAACTCGGACTTGGACACGCCGCGCCCGATGCCGATGGTGTTGTAGCGCCCCTTGGACACGATGTCGAGGTAGGCGATCTGGTGCGCCAGCCGAACCGGGTTCCACCAGGGCGCCACGGCGACGAAGGTGCCGAGGCTCACGCGCTCGGTGCGACCCGCAAAGTAGGTGAGCGCCTGAATGGGGTTGGGCGTCATGCCGTATGGGGTGCCGCAGTGCTCGGGGAACCAGATGCCGTCGAACCCGAGCGGTTCGGCGAGGTCGCCGAGGGCGAGGGCGCCCTCGACGCACTGCCAGTCGGGCGTCTCTGGTGGGCTGTTGAAGTCGCCTGCCAGGACGCGGTCCCAGTCGTGGGAGTTCTGCGCTCCGGTGCCCAGATTGACCTTCATTCGATGTCTCCTTCGTGCGTCAGGCCTTGGGGCTCGCCGGTGCCCATGTATTTCGACAGTTGGTAGTGCAGGTTGACGGTGCTGCGCTCCCGGTAGGGATTGGGTTTGGTGCCGGGGAAGCCGAGCGATTTCATGCCCTGCTGGACGGCGGCCATGTTGGAGAAATCCTGCGGTAGCACCGACAGCCAGTTCGGGTCGCCGACCGGGGTGTAGATCCATTCGGTTTGCGGCTCTTGACCTTTGGGATACAGCTCGAACACCGCGACCTCGAAGATGCACTTGTCGGGGTCATAGCTGGGATCGGGCCTGGCGCTGTAACAGAGTGCGCTGGTCAACCCCTGGCCAATCTGGAAGTTCGGGAAGATCTGCCACGCGGTGCCGCTCTGGCCAAGGATGTCGGCGGGAATGGTCGGCCAGACCACGCCGCGGGCGGCGTCGTCGTTGCGGGCCGAGGTCAGCCAGTGCTGGAGGACTTCGTTGGCGGGTGTGCCCTCCGGCAGTTCGTCGACCAGTCGCTTGGCCGCGTTGACCAGCGTCTGCGTGGTGGTCGCGTTGGTCTCCTCCATCGTGTAGACCTGCATCTCCGCGGTGGAGATCCGCGGGTCCCCGGAGCCGAGCCGGATCTTGGACTTGGTCTCGTCCAAACCCTTTGGCGCGTCGTAGCCGATGTTGCTGTGCCTGCCCTGCGCTTTCGCCCAGCCCTTGAACTCGCCGAACTGGTTGAATTCCGGATGCGTGGTGAACACGTGGTAGGTCTCGTTGAAGGCCTCCATCGCGACCTTCCAGTTGCAGTCGAAGTTCAGCCACTTGCGCCACTTGAAGCGCATGTTCTCCAGACCGAAGGGGTCCAGGATCTTGGCAGCGGGAAACAGGAAGTCCGCCAACGGTTCACAGTCGGGATCCATGTTGATCCACAGCCAGCCTCCCCAGGTGTCGACATTGACACGCGCGAGATGGGTGTTGGCCGGCGTCAGGGTGCCCTGCCAGTCGTCCTGCTCGCGGATGTGGGTGCATGCCCCCTCGAGGTCGTAGGTCCAGCCGTGGAATCCGCAGACGAACGACTTCCTGTTACGGCCACGCGCATTCTTCGCCCCAGCTGGCGCATCGACCAGCCGACGGCCGCGGTGCATGCACACGTTGTGGTGTGCCCGGAATTCATTCGGGCCGGAACGCACCACGATGATCGAGTCGTCACCGATGTCGTAGGTCAGATAGCTACCGACCTCGGGGATCTCCTCCACGCGGCCCACCTGCTGCCAGACCTTGCGCCACAACTTGTCCCGCTCGGCTCTGGCGTATTCGGGTGAGATGTAGGCGTCGACGTCGATCGTCGTCGGTGTCGACAGTTCTTCGGTCTCTTGCGCTTCGATGTCAGTCATCAGGGCCTCCTGATCTCGGCGCGGAAGATTTCGTCCTTCAGGAACAACGAGGTGTGGTCTGCCGCGAGGTGGCTCCACTTCAGATCAAGACCACCGTCGACGACGAGCGTCTGGCCGGTCACGTAGCTCGACAGATCCGACAGGAGGAAGAGAATGGCGCCCGCCTGCTCTTCCGGTCGTCCGCGGCGGCCCATCGCGATGGCGGCGCGGTCGCGAACGGGATCGTCGTCCACGTACGTCTGCGACGCAGCGGTTTCCGTGACGCCCGGCGCCACCGCGTTGACCCGGATGCCGTCGGTCGCCAGTTCGAGTGCCATGGTGCGCGTCATCGCGACGATCGCTGCCTTGGCGCTGCCGTACGCGATGTGGAACGGCGCGCTGTTCATGCCGCTGATCGAGCTGATCGACACGATGGAGCCGGGATTCCCGTTCGCCCGGATCTCGGCGGCGACGGCCTGACTGGTGAAGAACGCGGTCTCCAGGTTGGCCGTGAAGAGGTCGCGCCAATCGGAGCGTGTCACCCGCGTCGCGGGCATCCACGTCCCGGGAGCGGCGCCACCCGCCACGTTTACCAGCCCGTAGAGGTCACCCTCGGCGTGCCGGGCCGCGTCCATCACGATCGCGATGCCGTCGTCGGTGGAGGCGTCGGCCGCCACGGGCACGACGGCCAGGCCGCGTTGGGCGAGCGGGGCGACGTGCTCGTCGAGGTTCTCCTGCGACCGGCTGACCGCAATGACCGTGGCTCCGGCCTCGGCAGCCATGGCGGTGATCGTCGTCCCAATTCCGCCGCCGCCGGCGCCGGACACGACGACGACACGGCCATTCAAACCGAGCAGCCCGTCAGACGCAGCCATGACTCGCTTTCCTATAATTGTCCGGACAACCAATGCTGTTCTGTCAATTGGAGAACACTATTCCGCAGCAACGATGAGATCGTCAAGAGTGAATTCCGATCCAGTGCGTTCTATTGTCTGGACCAAGCTGGCTTGATAAGGTCCGACTCGTGACCGGCGGACCGATGACCAGATACGCTGCCCCGGCTTCCCCCGAGGCTGCCGAAGGCTGGAGACTCGATCGCCTGGTGGCACCTAGTCGACTGTTCGGCGCCAACGGTCTCCGCACCGGCCCCGACGGCCGGATCTACGTCGCGCAGGTCACCGGCAGCCAGATCAGCGCCCTGAATCTCGCGACCGGCCAGGTGGACACCGTCAGCGCCAAGGGCGGCGACATCGTCGCACCCGACGACGTCGCCTTCGATCCCAGTGGCAACCTGTTCGCCACCGAGGTCATGGACGGCCGGGTGAGTGTGCGCGAGCCCGACGGCACCACCCGCGTTCTGCGCGACGACGTACCGTCGGCCAACGGCATCACGTTCCACCACGGCCGACTATTCATCGGCGAGTGCCGCGAGGGCGGCAGGCTGATGGAGTTCGACCTGGCCGGCGGCCCACCACGAATCCTGCTGGAGAACGTGCCGTCGCCGAACGCCATGGAAGTCGGACCCGACGGACTGCTTTACTTCCCAGTGATGGGCGCCAACGAGATCTGGCGCATCGACCCCGATGCCGGCGGCCCGCCCCAGACGGTCGCCACCGGGCTGGGTGTTCCGGACTCGGTCAAGTTCGATGCGCAGGGATTCATCGTCTCGACGCAGGTCGCCACTGGCCAGGTTTTGCGCATCGACCCCCGCACCGGTGCCCGGACCACCCTCGCCCAGTTGACGCCGGGATTGGACAACTGCACCTTCGTCGGAGATCGGCTGTTCGTCTCGAACTTCACCGGCGCGATCACCGAGATTCTCGGTGGCGGGGAGACGCGAACCGTGCTGCCGGGCGCACTCAACTGGCCACTGGATCTGGCGGTCGGCGACGACGGCCGCGTCTACGTCGCCGATGGCACGTACTTCTACGTGGTGGAGCCCGACGGCTCACTGCAGACGGTCGGCATGCTGTTCTCGCCGGGCTATCCGGGTTTCCTCCGGGGCCTGGTGTCCTCGGCCCCCGGTGAGTTCGTCGTGACTACCTCGGGCGGCCAGATCACCAGATACCGGCCCGCCGTAGACGAATGCGATTATCTCGCAGACGGTTTCGACCAACTCTACGGCGTCGCCGTCGCGCCGGGGGGCGTGGTGGCCGTCGAACAGGGCACGGGGCGGGCACTGTTGGTGAATCAGCAGGGTGGCGTCGAAACCCTCGTCACGGGCCTCGATCGACCGGTTGGCGTGGCGATCGGTTCCGACGGAGACGTGTTGGTCGCCGAGTCCGGCGCGGGCCGCGTCGTGCGGGTGACCCCGTCCGGTGCCGAGACGGTCGTCGACGATTTGCAATGCCCGCAGGGAATCCTGGTGGCCGACGGGCAACTGTTCATCGTCGATGCCGGCGCGAAGGCCGTCGTCGCCGTCGACCCCGCCAGTGGCGCCCGCACGACGATCGCCACTGGGCTGGCCGTCGGACCGCCGCCCGGCGTGGAACCCAAACCACTCAAGGGCATGCCTCCGTTCTCGGGCCCGCAGGGTCCGTTCGCAGGCATCACGGCCGGCCCCGACGGCACGCTGTACGTCTCGGCGGACGGCGAGGGCAGCGTGCTGGCGCTGCGCAGGGATCGCGCATGACTGTGAAGCGAGAAGCGAAGCGGGATCGCGCATGACTGTCAGCCCCGCCGATCACCGCTACCTCCAGGTCGCTCGCACCCTTCGCAAGGAGATCGTCGAAGGGGTCTACCCCGTCGGCTCTCAGCTCCCCACCGAACACGAACTGTGCGAACGGTTCTCCGTCAGCCGTTACACCGTCCGCGAGGCGCTGCGACGACTACGCGACGACAATCTGGTGTCGTCGCGGCCGCGCGCAGGCACCATGGTGGTGCCGCGCGTGTCGGCGAGCTCCTACGCTCAGGACAACATGACCATCGACGATCTGCTCGCCTTCGCCAGCGGAGCCGGACTCGAGATCGAGGCCACCCGGATGGTCACCATCGACGCCGAACTCGCCTCGCGCACCGGGCTTCCCGAAGGAGAGGAGTGGCTGGCGGTGCTCGGCTACCGCGAAGCCGATGGCGCCGAATACACGCACTGCTGGACCGAGTACTACATCAACCGTGCGTTCGCTGCCGTTGGCAGACTGCTCCAGCGCCACACCGGGCCGATCTTCCCGCTCATCGAGGACCTCTTCGGCGTCAGCATCGTCGAGGTCTATCAGGAGATTGGCGCGGTACTCGTCACACCGGAACTGGCGACCGGACTCAAGGTGGCCCCCGGCACTCCCGCCGTGGAGGTACACCGCACGTACAAGACCTCCGACGGTGACGTCGCCCAGGTCACCATCAACACCCACCCCGCCTCCCGCTTCCGGCACTCGATGACGCTGCGACGGGTCAAGGGCTGACTCGCGATGAGAGCCCGCGACGACGACGCGTACGCACGCGGCCTGTGGGTCACCACCACCTTGGCCGATGCACTGCGGGAGGCCGCTCGAACCTCGCCCGACCGAATAGTGTTGGTCGACGGAGACATTCGACTGAGTTGCCGCGAACTGTTTGCCAAGGCCGACACCCTGGCCCGCGTACTTGCCGGCCGGATGCCCGCCGGAAGCGTGGTCTCGTTCATGCTGCCCAACTGGCAGGAGGCGGCGGTGCTCTACCACGCCGCCACGCTGGCAGGCATGGTCGTGAACCCCATCCTGCCGTCGCTGCGCGACCACGAGCTGCGCTTCATCCTCGACGATGCAGACAGCCGGATCATCTTCGTACCAAGTACATTCCGTGGCTACGACTATGCGGCAATGCTGACCCGCGTCATCGCGACGATGGACGATCCACCCGAGGTGACCGTCGTCCGCGGCGAGCCTGACGGCCACACCACCTACGGCGACCTCTTCGCCGAGCCGCAAAGAGAGTACCCGACCAATCTCGACCCGGACGCGGTCCAGATGATCATGTACACCTCCGGCACCACCGGTCGCCCCAAGGGAGTTCTGCACTCCCACAACACACTCCATGCGTTGATCCGGCAGATTCGCGACAACTGGCGGATCGAGCCAGGTGACAAGTTCCTGGTGCCGTCGCCGATCGCGCACATCGGTGGTTCCATCTACGCGTTCGAGTGCCCGCTCCTGACGGGCTCCACCGCCGTCCTGATGGAGACCTGGGATGCCGGGGCTGCAGTAGAACTGATGACGTCCGAGCGGTGCACCCACATGGCGGGCGCCACCCCGTTTCTCGAGCAGATCCTCGCCGCGGCCCAGGCCGCAGGCACCAGACTGCCCGACCTCAAGGTGTTCATCTGCGGCGGAGCAGGCGTTCCGCCGTCGCTGATCCGCAGGGCGACGGCGTATTTCGATGGGGCCGCCGTCAGCCGGGTCTATGGGTCGACGGAGGTACCCGTCACTACCGTTGGCGCGCTCGACGATGCCGACCGTGCTGCCGATACCGACGGTCGCCCCGGCATCGCGGGCATCCGCCTGGTTGACGGCGAGATCCGTGCCCGCGGCCCTCAGATGCTGGTCGGCTACCGCCACTCGGAGGACGAGTCGGGAGCCTTCGACGAGAAGGGCTTCGTCCGCACCGGCGACCTCGGGCGCTGGGAGGGCGACTGCCTGGTAGTCACTGGCCGGGCGAAGGACATCATCATCCGCAACGGCGAGAACATCTCGCCGAAGGAGGTCGAGGACGTCCTGGTGGGCCATCCTGACATCGCCGAAGTGGCGATCGTGGGGGTGCCCGACGCCCGAACCGGTGAACGGGCCTGCGCGGTGATCGTGCCAACGTCGAGTACCGGCCCGGCGGTCTCGGATCTGCGCGAGTTCCTCGAAGCGCACGGGATGGCCAGGTTCAAAGTGCCCGAGCAGGTGGCAATCTGGGCTGCACTGCCGAAGAACGACGCCGGAAAGGTGCTCAAGCACCTGATCCGGGCCACGTTGAACGCCGATGAGGGTGGGTGACTGACATGCAGGTAGCGATCGTCACGGGGGCCAGCAGTGGGATCGGCTTCGGCACGGCGGTGAAGTTGGCCGAAGCGGGGATGTCCGTGCTTGGGGCGGGCCGCGACATGGCCCGACTGACCGACCTCGCCGCCGCCGTGTCCGACCCCGACCGGGTGGCGACGATCGCCGTCGACCTCACCGCCGACGACGCCCCGCGCCGCATCGTCGACGCCGCGGTCCAGCGGTGGGGCCACGTCGACTTCCTGATCAACAACGCAGGCGTTGGCAGCCCCAAGCCGTTGCACGAGACCGACGACGAATCCCTTGACTACTTTCTGGGGTTGATGCTGCGGGCTCCCTTCCGGCTGGCGCGCGACGTGATCCCGCACATGGGACCGGGTTCGGCGATCATCAACGTGACGTCCACGTTTGCGGTCGTCGGCGGAATGCGCGGCGGCGCCTACTCGGCAGCCAAGGGCGGACTCACCGCGCTGACCACCCACATCGCCTGTCAGTACGGTGCGGCCGGAATTCGCTGCAACGCGGTGGCGCCCGGCGTCACGCAGACACCCATGGTCGCGCAACGACTGGAGGACGAGCGCTTCCGGAAGATCAACACCGAGATGACGCCACACCAGCGGCTCGGCACCATCGACGACATCGCGAGTACCGTGGCGTTCCTCTGTTCGCCGGGCGGCAGTTTCATCAACGGCCAGACCATCGTCGTTGACGGGGGCTGGAGCTCGACGAAGTACCTGTCCGACTTCGCGTTGTCCTCGGAGTGGGTGGCTCGTTGAACCTGTTCGCGCTGCTGGACCAGACCGCCACCCGGCACGGCGACCGCGGCGCGGTATACCTGGGCGAACGCCTCATGCTGACCTGGAACCAGTTGCGGGACAGGGCGTTACGGATCGCATCCTCGATTCGCCAGACCGGCAGCCCAGGTGACCGCATCGCCGTGGTGAGCGAGAATCGACCCGAGATCATCGAGTTGATGTTTGCGATCTGGGCGGCTGAGCGCGTCTTCGTCCCCATCAACTACAAGCTGCATCCACGGGAGATCCTGGAGATCGTCGACGACTGCGGCGCGGGGCAGGTCTTCGCCTCCCCAACGATCGCGCAGGCGCTGACCAAGATCACCGGCGTCTCGGCGGAGGCGTTCGCGTCACCGACCTACGAGAAGCGCTTGACTGCAACACCATCCGAGCGACCGAGGGATACCGACCCCGGCGCACTGGCGTGGCTGTTCTATACCAGCGGCACCACGGGGCGGTCGAAGGGCGCGATGCTGTCGCACCGCAATCTGATGGCCATGACCGTGGCTCACCTCGCCGACTTCGACGACCCGGACCACGACTGCAGCCTCGTTCACGGCGCACCGATGTCCCACGGCTCGGGCTTGTACATTCTGCCGTACGTGCTGCGGGGGGCCAGGCAGGTGATTCCCGCGTCGGCCGCCTTCGACCCCGACGAGTTCCTCGATCTGTGCGCACACCATCCGGGCAGCGGCGCCTTTCTCGCACCGACCATGGTGCAGCGGTTGGTCGCGACGGGTCGCCCGTGCCCAGCAAGCCTTCGAACGATCGTGTACGGCGGCGGTCCCATGTACGTCGACAGCGTGAAGAAGGCCCTCGCGGCCTTCGGCCCGATCTTCGTCCAGCTCTACGGGCAGGGGGAGGCCCCGATGACCATCACCGGACTCCGACGGGCCGACCACGTGAACGCCGACGATGCGGTCCTCGGCTCGGTGGGTTACGCGCGTTCCGGGGTGGACGTCGCGGTGGTGCGCACCGACGGAACGCCCGCAGGGACGGCCGAGATCGGTGAAATCGTCTGCCGCGGTGACGTCGTCATGTCCGGCTACTGGCAGAACCCCGACGCCACCGGAGAAACGCTCAAGGACGGCTGGTTGCACACCGGCGACATGGGTTCCTTCGACGCCGCCGGCTACCTGACGCTGCGCGACCGCTCCAAGGACGTGGTGATCAGCGGGGGCAGCAACATCTATCCGCGCGAGGTCGAGGAGGTCCTCCTTGAGCACCCCGACGTCGCCGAGGCCTGTGTCGTGGGTGCACCCGATCCGGACTGGGGTGAGATCGTCGTCGCGTTCATCGTCGGCACGGCCGCTGAACCGGAACTCGACGCGCATCTGCTGGAACGCATCGCCCGGTTCAAACGGCCCAAGCGGTATCTCTACGTCGACGAGCTGCCAAAGAACAGCTACGGCAAGGTGCTCAAGCGCGAGCTGCGGGAGCGACTCGCACTGTAAGAATGGGCCCATGCAGATCGAGGGCAGTACCGCCGTGGTCACGGGAGCCGGTTCCGGAATCGGACGAGAGCTCGCCATCGCCTTCGCGGCAGCAGGTGCGTCCGTGGTGGCGGGCGACCTCGACGCGGCGGGGGTCGAGGAGACGGCCACGCGGGTCAGGACGGCAGGTGGATCGGCAGTCGGAGTCACCGCCGATGCCGCATCTGTCGACGGCATCGCCGCGCTGATCTGTTCTGCACGTGACGAATTCGGTCCAGTTGACATCTTTGTCGCGAACGCAGGGATCATGGGCGCGCCAGGCCTCGGCGATGACGAGCGCGACTGGGATGCCATCATCGACGTGAATCTGCGGGCGCACGTCCGGGCGGCGAAGGCGCTAGTGCCCGAATGGCAGCAGCGCGGTACGGGCTACTTCGTCAGCGTGGCTTCGGCGGCCGGCTTGCTCACCCAGCTCGGAGCGGCGGGCTACTCCGTCACCAAACATGCCGCCGTGGGTTTCGCAGAGTGGCTGTCGATCACGTACGGCGGCAATGGAATCGGCGTGTCGTGCGTGTGCCCGATGGGCGTCGACACCCCGCTGCTGAACGGGATTCTCAGATCGTCGGACCCCGCGGCCCGGATGGCAGGCGCGGCGGTGGCCACCGCAGGAGAGGTGATCGGACCGGATCAGGTGGCGTCCATGACCGTGGACGCGGTCCGCGACGGCCAGTTCCTGGTGCTGCCCCACCCAGCGGTGCTGGACATGTACCGCCACAAGGGCAGCGACTACGAGCGGTGGATTGCGGGCATGCGGCGCTACCAGAGCACGCTCGGCTGATCAGCGACGGCGCAGGCCGAGCCGGAATCCGCTTGGCATCATCGTGAGGCGTTCCGTGATCTCGAGCTCGTAGCCGGGATCGGGAACCAGGTCGTAGCGCCGGATCAGCGTGCCGAGCAGGAGGATGGCTTCATGTAGGGCGAATTGCCGCCCAATACAGGATCTTTCGCCGGTGCCGAACGGCTTGTAGAGGCCACCCGGCCTGCTCCTAACTTGCGCAGGCTCGAAGCGATCGGGATTGAATCGGTCCGGGTCGGGGCCCCAGCGCGGATCTCGGTGGAGCGTGGCCGTGAGCGCCAATGCCCAGTCGCCCTTGCGCATCGGGTACAAGCCCGCCAGCACTGTGTCCTCGCGGGCGGCACGGTAGTAGCCGGGCACCGTCGGTTGCAGCCGCAGCGACTCGTCGAACACCCGCCGGACGAAGCGGAGCTTGGCCGTCTGCTCGAATTTGGGACGTTCTGCGTCACCCCAGACGTCGTCGACCTCGGCGCGGGCGCGCTGAAACGCCACCGGGTCATTGGCCAGGAAGTACAGCGCGAACGACAGCGCGCCGGAGGTCGTTTCGTGACCGGCGACGAGGAAGTTGATCAGCTGGTACCGGATGTTCTCCTTCGTCAGGTCCGAGTCGAGCATCAGATCGAGGAGGTCGGCCGACTCCCCCGAGCGTCCCACTGCCCGGTCCGCTTGGCGTGCCGCAATGATGTCGTCGGCGACAGCAGCCATGAACTCGCCGTGGCGTC
>NZ_JAVRQA010000230.1:0-16426 GCF_032161845.1 Mycobacterium sp. | reverse complement strand
GCCACCTACACCGGCATGTTCGACGCCGTCCGCAAGGCGTTCGCGGCGACCGACGAGGCACGCCGCCGCGGGTGGAGCGCAGGCCGGTTCTCCTTCAACGTCGCGGAAGGTCGGTGTCCGACGTGCCAAGGCGAGGGCTTCGTCGCCGTCGAATTGCTCTTCCTCCCAGGCACTTACGCGTCCTGCCCGACCTGTCACGGCGCGCGGTATTCGGAAGAGACGCTGCAGGTGAGCTATCGCGGTCGCACGATCGCCGACGTCCTCGCGATGACCGTCGACGAGGCCGCCGACTTCCTGGCAGACGTTCCCGGCGCGGTGCGCAGCCTTGCGACTCTGCGGGAGGTCGGGTTGGGCTATCTGCGGCTCGGGCAGCCCGCCACCGAGTTGTCGGGCGGCGAGGCGCAGCGCATCAAGCTGGCGTCGGAGTTGCAGCGAGCCCGCCGCGGACACACGTTCTACGTCCTCGACGAGCCGACGACCGGACTGCACCCGGCCGACGTCGAACTGCTGGAGCGGCAACTACACCGATTGGTCGACGCGGGCAACACCGTCGTCGTCGCGGAACACGACATGGGCGTAGTGGCGGGTGCGGACTGGGTGATCGACCTCGGTCCTGGCGCCGGTGGTGCCGGCGGCCGAGTGGTGGCGGCCGGCACGCCGCATGACATTGCGAAGGTCCAAGAGAGCAGAACTGCGCCCTACCTCTCGGCGAGACTTCGCTAGGCGTCCTCGGCGCGGTGTCGTCCTCGGTAGGAGTCGGTGGCGGGCGGCGACTCTCGAGCCGGGGTCCAGCCGTTTCCGAAGAGTTCGAGGGACGGATCGCCGCTGATCGGCGTGCCTCCACTCGAGGCGCCGGCAGCAGGCGGTTCAGGCGGAGCCAGGTCGTCTCGTTCGGTCATCCACCGTATTTACCCCGACGTCAGCAGATGTCAAACGTCGAAGTAGTGACCATCGTTCAGATCGTCGAGGAGTCCAGGACCGGTGGGGTGCCAGCCGAGTAACTTGCGAGTCAGCACGCTGGACGCGGGGCCGTCGCTGCCGAGAAAGGGTGCCAGCCAACCGAAGTGTGCTCCCGCGTGCTCCGAGGCGATCGAAGCCGTGGGGATCTGCAGCTTTCTGCCTATCACCTCGGCGATGTCGCGCACGGGTACGCCCTCGTCATCGACTGCATGAAGCACCGAGCCTGCTGGGGCGCCTTCCACCGCGAGGCGGAAGAGACGGGCGGCGTCGGACCGGTGAACGGCGGGCCAGCGATTGGCCCCGGCGTCGAGGTAGCCCGACACGCCCTTGCCGCGGGCGATCCCTACCTGGGTGGCGACGAAGCCGTTGTCACCGTCGCCGTGGGTGGTCGGCGGAAGCCGCAGAACGGACGACCGCACGCCGCGAGAAGCCAGCGAGAGCACCAGTTGTGCGTTGGCCTGTCGACCAAGGGGACCGCCGCCGATGGACCCCGGATCGACGTCCCGGCCGTCCTCTTCGGTGGCCAACCTTCCAGGTGCGACGCCCATGACTCCGGAGGCGATCACGAACGGCCGGTCGGACCCCTCGAGCGCATCTCCGATCGCCTCGATGGCCTTCCGGTCCGCCGCGACGGCTCCGTCGAAGTCCCCGGAGAAGGCGATGTCGTGCTTGAACGCGAGATGAATGACGCCGTCCGCGGCTGCGGCGGCGGTACGCAGGCCGTCGACGTCGTCGAGGCTACCCAGGTGGACCTGCGCACCTGCGGCCTCGAGGGCGGCTGCCGATGCGTCCGACCGGGCGAGGCCGACGACCTGATGGCCCGCGCCGAGGAGTTCGGGAACGACGGCGGTGCCGATCCACCCGGACGCACCGGTGACGAGAACGCGCATGATGACCTCCACAATCTGATGTCAGTTACTGTCATCACCACCATAGCGGTGATGTCAGTCGCTGTCATCAACTAGCATCGCCGAATGGGCCGGTGGCAACCAGACGCGCAGGGCCGCCTTCAGCAGGCGGCGCTGGAGCTGTACGCCGAACGCGGCTTCGAGCCGACCGCGGTGGCGGACATCGCCGAGCGTGCAGGGCTCACGGAGCGAACGTTCTTCCGATACTTCGCCGACAAGCGTGAGGTGTTGTTCTCGGGCTCCGAGGCGCTTCGTGACCTGTTCGGAAGCGCGGTCGCGAACGCGCCGGACTCGCTGGCGCCCATCGACGCGGTGGGAGAAGCGCTCGCCGCCACCGCCACATTCTTCGACGGCCGCATCGAGCACTCGAGACGGCGCCAAGCGGTCATCGATGCGAATCCGAGCCTTCAGGAACGCGAGCTGATCAAACTCGCGTCGCTGGCGGCCGCTGTCGCGGAGGCGCTGCGCGGCCGCGGGGTCGACGAGGCCGCCGCACTGTTGACCGCCGAGGCGGGCATTGCGGTGTTCAAGGTTGCCTTCGGCCGATGGGTCGGCGAATCCAACGACCGTGAGCTCACCGACCTGTTGCGAGAGACCTTCGTCGGACTCAAGGGCATCGCGAAGGGTCGGTAGGCGCACGGGATCGGCAGGAAAATGCGTGAAAGCGTCTACGGCCGAGGGAAGATGATGGGGGCCAAGCAATCTGGCCCTGCTCGGACCCGGGGGGAAGCATGGGGGACGGATCCGCCGTTGGACCAACGACATCGGCAGATCGGCCATTGCCTGTCGGCAGGCTCGACGCGCTCAGAAAGGGCCTGCGGGACAGACGGCTCAATGAGATTGCGCCGGCTCACCGCGCCCTCGCCTTGACACTTATCGGGTTCAGCGGCGTCGCGGTGGTGCTGACCAGCCTGCTGATCTTCGGTCGTGGTCCGGTGAATCCCGCGAAGCCCGGATTCTGGTACGACGTCAGCGGAATGGTTATTTTCATCGGCCTATTGCTGCCACTGACCACTTTTGCCGGCGCGTTCCGCGCGCCGGCGGCACGTGGAGCTACGGGACGCATGTGGGCTGGCCTGGAGTGGTTGCTGCCGTATGGCGGCCTGGTCGTACTCGTCGCGTCGGTAACCCTAATAGATCTGAGTGCCTTGGCGTCCAAGGTAGGCATGGTGGCATCGCTGGGTCTGTGGTTCTGTCTCGCCGTCACTAGCGTGTACGTGCTACACCGCTTCGGGCGCGCGACACCTGACTTGCTGGATCCGAAACGTACTGCTGCAGTCGGCGTTCCGACGTTACTCACGCTCACGCTCGTACTCGTCGTTCTAATCGCCGAGGGCAGTGAGTCGGTGGTGACCGTGATGTTGAAGCCCGCACTCGTGCTTGCGGCCCTTACCTCGGTTGTCTTCCTGCCTGCTGTCGCCGTCGGTGGAGCAGCCAAGGGCTTGGACGCCATTCGCAACCGCGGTGAACGTGGCGTCCGGTTCCTACGGGTGAGACCCTGGCAAGTAGTGACCCTCGGCGTGGTGAAGATAGGAGTCATCGTCATTCTGTGGGCGCTGTCGCGGAGTCGGTCGCCCACACACTCTCCACTCGGCTCGTCGCTGGGGGCATGGCTGCTGGCCGGCGGAACGGCCCTGGCAGTCACGGTGCTGTTCGGCGTCAACCATCGCGTCCGCCTGAACAAGTCGGACCACCTGACCGTGTCGCGAACGGCGGGGATCCTGGTCGGCGGGTCGCTTGCCCCCCTCGTCGCCCTATGCATCGTCGTCGCGATATCTCTGGTGTTGGTCCGGCAGCCAGTGATGCTGATCGGGGTCGCAGCCGTGATCGGGATCGCGTTGCTTGCGGGCAGGGCACGCGCCCATCGAGCGCGACTCGTCGCGTATGCCTCCGCCGCGATCGTCGCAATGGGTGCAGCGGTCCTCATTCCCAGGCCGGTTCGCGTCGGAGGGACACCATCGCCGGAATTCGGGCTGACCATCCTCGTCGGCGGGGCAGTGATAGGCGTCGGCCTATTGGCAGGCGTGGCGGCGATCGTCGTCATCGCCATCAGGCGGCGACGGTATGCGTGGTTGATCTACCTCGGCGCCGTGTTGTCGTGGATCCTCGTGATCGCAGGGTTGAAGCCGTTGTGGGCAGCGGACATGGAACTTCTCAACTTCGACCTGGCGCTGTCGATTCTTCTGACGGGCGCTGCCGTCCTGCTCGCGGTCAAACTGCAGACCACAATCGATGCCTTCGAGATCACCGTGACGTTCGCCGTCATGTTCCTGGTCATCGAGGTCCCGTTGATCGGCGCCTTGATGCCGGCACCGGACCAAGCGAAGCTCTGGCTGGCGGTGTTCGCGCTGGCGGGCGCCGCAATCGGCACCGTCTGGAGCCTGACGGCGGCGTTGGCGCGCGCCTCGGAACGGAGTTCTGCGGTGGTTCGTTTGGCCACGTCTACCCTGCTCTACTACCTCTTTCTCGCGTTGGCTTGGTTGTTGCCGCCCGCGTCGACCGACGCGATCAAGTCAATCCCCGGTGCGGTCCAGCCCTTTCTGACGATTCCCCTGGTGCTTCTCCTGGTGGCCGCCGGCGAAGCCGCCATGAAGTCGGACGACGAGGGAGTGCCACCTGTCACGCACCCTTCATTCCCCGAACCGCGGTGACAAGATGCACACGCTCTACACAGCATCTGCTTATGGGAGGCGGCGTATCGTCCATAATTAGGAAGTCGATATAACTAATTGTCGCTTCCGTTATCCCGGAACGGCTTTGGACCGAGTGGACGATCCAGGTTCGCTGCTTCCGGTACTAGGCAAGCAGAGGTTCAGATGATCGACTTGAAGGCAATCGCCGCAGGAACTGCCATCGCGGGAGCGCTTGGATTCGCAGCACTCGGCATCGGCACGGGAGTGGCCAACGCCGCTCCTTCACCCATCGCGACCCAGACTGCCTGGGCGGAGGACCCCGGCTGGGGCCACGGGCCAGGACCCTGGGGCGACCACGGCCGCGACCGCGGCTGGAACAACGGTCCGGGTTGGGGTCCGCCACCGCCACCGGCGTACGACTACGGCGGCTACGGATACGGCGGCGGTGGCTGCATCACCGGTCCATTGGGACTGCTTCACTTCGGCAACTGCTAGCGAAACGCCCACCTCCGAGCGGAGTCGCTCGGAGGTGGGCGTTTCGTCGTTAGCGGGCGAACCGGGACCCGGAAGTCAGCGGGCGGGGTGCGCCAGGGTGGGCTTGTGGTGGCGCTGCAGGAGGAACCTCAGCCAGCGGACGTCAATCAACATGTCGTAATCCCTTCCGCTCAGGCGGACTTGGTGAGGATGGGGAGAATGCGACGGCGCTCGCCTGCGACATCCGAGAAGTGGTGCAGCGCTTCGGGAACCGATGCAGTCGCAGGAAAGACGTCGTCGACGCCGCAGAGCCGAAGCGTCCGCGACACCGGCTGGCTGACGATGAGCGACCACTCGTCGCCCGCCGCGTAGCAGGTCTCGTCGATGGCGTCGAGCAACCCGATGCCCTGCGCAGCGAATGAGGTCACGCCACTCAGATCGAGGATGAATGGCTTCTCCGCGATGATGCAGCCCTTTGCCTCGGTCACGACGAGACCGACGTTCACCTCGTCGATGGCACCGGTGATGGTCAGCACGGTCGCAAGCTGGCGGCATTGCTTGTGAAGCTCGGCGCCGTTGCACTCGACCGACGGATTTCCATAGCGGAAGCGGGAATTCGATGCTGAGCTGGTGCTCGTTGCGGTCATGGCACTGCCTCCCTTCGGTAGTTGCCGAATGAGAAGGCGGCGATGCCGTCACTTCGACTTGAAAGCGACGTTATGCGGCGAAGTTAAGGTACCGGGGAGTAACTCCTAAAACATCGTTAAGAGTCCGCCGCGACGCCGGTCAGCAAACGGTTCTGTCGCTGATCAGCCCCTGCGCCACTGGCCGCCCGAGTATCCCTCCCACGGGGAGTAGTCCGCGATGAGCTCTTCCTGCGGTGGCCGTCGTTCCTCGGGCACGTGCTGAAGATTGATGCGCACGCGGTACCAGATCGAGCTGGGGCCACGCATGCCGTCGACCAGCACGTCGATCGCTTCCAGCCGCTCGGCGGCCGACGCGTACTTCGCCTTCCACGTGTCCAGGGCGGCCATCGCCTCGTCCTTCGTCTTGGTCCTGGCGATTTCGATCAGCGGCATCGTGGAGACTCTGTGACCGGGTCCGCCATTCCCCCGTCGCGCACCCTTGGGCGCCTTCTCGGCTGGACCCAGTTCCTTCGCAAGGGCAAGCAGACCCTCGAGGCCGCCGCGCGCGCCCTCCATGCCCTCCCAAGGGTCGCCGATGTCGGCGTAGCGCCCTGGCACCGTCGCCACCGTGAACGCCTCTGCCCTGCAGTTTGGAACCTCGTCCCAGCGCAGCGGGGTGGAGACCCTGGCGTCGGGTCGCGAACGCACCGAGTACGCCGATGCGACGGTCCTGTCCTTGGCGTTCTGGTTGAAGTCGACGAAGACGCCCTCGCGCTCCTCCTTCCACCACCGGCTGGTCGCCAAATCCGGTGCGCGCCTCTCGACTTCGCGCGCGATCGTCTCGGCCGCCAGCCGCACCTGCTTGTAGGGCCAGTTCGGTTCGATGCGGGCATAGATGTGGAAGCCTCGCGAGCCCGACGTCTTGGGCCACGCGGTCAGGCCGTAGTCAGTCAGTACGTCGCGCGCCACCAACGCCACGTCGACGATCTGCTGCCATTCCACGCCGGGCATCGGATCGAGATCGACGCGCAACTCGTCGGGGTGCTCCAGGTCGTTGGCCAGGACCGGATGGGGGTTGAGGTCGACGCAGCCGAGGTTCACCGCCCACGCCAGACCCGCCGCATCGTCGATGACGGCTTCCTTGGCCGACGTGCCGGACGCGTACTTCAACTCGGCGACGTTGACCCAATCGGGTCGGTTCTCGGGCGCCCGCTTCTGGAAGACGGCCTCCTGCGCGATGCCCTTGACGAACCGCTTGAGGATCATCGGGCGCCCCGCCACCCCACGCAAGGCGCCATCGGCGACCGACAGGTAGTACTCGATGAGGGCCAGCTTGGTCACGCCCGCCTCCGGGAAGACGACCTTGTCGGGGTTGGTGACGCGCAGCGTGCGGCCGCCGATGTCCATCGACAGCGAAGACGCCATGTCGCCAATGTTAGTTGTGGGGCGTTGGGGCGAGCGAAGCGACGGGAGATGCGGAGTAGTCGGGCCCGCGTGCGACGGGCGTCACATATTGTGGGGTCATGCCCAACCTCACTGAGCTCCCTCTGCAGGCAGCGGCCAAGGTGCAACAGTATTTGGAGCGCGGCTCGGCCGAGCTGCACTACGCCAGGAAGATGTTCGAGGCCGGTGCGCTCAAGCTGGAGGCGCCTCAGCACACCGTCGCGATGCTCGCCGACATCAGGCGCTGGGGCGAGTTCGGAATGATCCCGGCGCTCAACGCCCGTCGAAATCCCAATGGCACGGCCATCATCGACGATGATGGTGAGCTCACGTTCAAGGAACTCGACGACGCCGCCAATGCGGTCGCCAACGGACTATTGCAGCTCGGCGTCAAGGGTGGCGACGGAGTCGCACTGCTGATCCGCAACCATCGCTGGTTTCTCATCGGGCTGTACGGCGCAGCCAAGGTCGGCGTCAAGTTGATCCTGCTCAACAGCGAATTCTCGGGTCCTCAGATCAAGGAGGTCTCCGAGCGCGAGGGAGCCCGGTTGATCATCCACGACGACGAGTACACCAAGGCGTGCTCGGCGGCCAGCCCCGAACTGGGGAAGCTGCGCGCACTGCCGACCAACCCCGACAACGACGAGCCGTCGGAGAGCGCCGACGAGACGCTGGCCGATCTGATCGCCCGCAGCGAGTCGAAGCCGCCGCCGAAGTCCACCGCGCACTCGAAGATCATCATCCTGACCAGCGGAACGACCGGTACGCCCAAGGGCGCCAACCGGAGCAGCCCGCCGTCGCTGGCGCCCATCGGCGGCGTGCTCTCGCACGTGCCCTTCAAGGCAGGTGAGGTGACCTCGCTTCCGGCCCCGATGTTCCATGCGCTCGGCTTCCTGCACGCCACCATCGCGATGATGTTGGGCAGCACGCTGGTGCTGCGCAGGCGATTCAAGCCGGCCACGGTGCTCGCCGACATCGAGAAGAACAACGTGACGGCCCTGGTCGTGGTGCCGGTGATGCTGTCGCGCATCCTGGACGAGCTCGAGAAGACCAGCCCCAAGCCCAACCTTTCGAGCCTGCGCATCGTCTTCGTGTCCGGGTCCCAGCTCGGTGGCGAGCTCGCTACCCGCGCGCTCAAGGATCTCGGCCCCGTCGTCTACAACCTGTACGGCTCCACGGAGATCGCGTTCGCGACCATCGCCAGGCCCAAGGACCTCTCGATCAACCCCTCGACGGTGGGACCCGTCGTCAAGGGGGTCAAGGTCAAGCTGTTCGACGACAACGGCAAGGAGGTGGCCAAGGGCGAGGTCGGCCGCATCTTCGTCGGCAACACCTTCCCGTTCGAGGGCTATACCGGCGGCGGCCACAAGGCGATCATCGACGGTCTGATGTCCTCCGGCGACGTCGGCTACTTCGACGAGCACGGGCTGCTCTACGTCAGCGGCCGCGACGACGAGATGATCGTCTGTGGTGGCGAGAACGTCTTCCCGGCCGAGGTCGAGGATCTGATCAGCGGGCACCCCGAGGTGGTCGAGGCCACCGCGCTTGGCGTCGAGGACAAGGAGTGGGGTCACCGGCTGCGTGCGTTCGTCGTCAAGACCGAGGGCGCCTCGGTCGACGAGGATGCGATCAAGACCTACGTCAAGGACAACCTGGCTCGCTACAAGGTCCCGCGCGAGGTGATCTTCCTCGACGAGTTGCCGCGCAATCCCACCGGGAAGATCCTGAAGCGCGAATTGAAGGATATCGAGGTCGGCGGAGCCGACGAATAGTCAGAGGTCGGCGGAGCCGACGAATAGTCAGAGGTCGGTCCAGTGGCCGCGCGGTGTCTTGTCGAGCAGGCCGCTGATGCCCGCCTCGTCGAACGCCGCGACGACGTCGTCCATGCCTTCGCTGAAGTGGGCCCAGGAGTCGAGGTGCGCCGCGACGACCACGCGCGCGCCCAGAACTTCGGCGGCCGCCGCGGCCCGAGCGCTCGTCAGGGTCAACGGGCGACCGCGTTCCTTCGACGGGACCCTCGCCGCACCGACGAACAGCACCGCGACGTCGATCGCGCCGACCCTGTCGGCCACTGACTTCACCGCCGCGAGCGAAGCGTTGTCGCCACTGAGGTAGATGGTCGGCAGTGCCTCCCCGGCCAAGACGAATCCGGTGACCTCGCAGTTGACGTGGCCGTCCTCGTTGCGTGCGCCGTCCGCCGGCCCGTGCACGGCCGGAACGGTTTGCACCCGAAGGCCGCCGATCTCGATCGTCTGCCATGGCGCCAATCCCCGAGCGTGCGGCCCGAGTCGTTGCGCCGCACCAGGATTGGTGATCACCCGGGGTACGGACAATGCCAGCGCGCGGCCCGCGTCGTCGAGGTTGTCGGGGTGGTCGTCGTGGCTGACCAGCACGACGTCGACGACCCCGAGGGTGGCGGCCGCGACGGTCGGGCCCGCCGTCTTCGTCAGATAGGCATGAGGACCCGGCGGATCGAATGTGGGGTCCATGACGATCCGAAGCCCCGCGACGTCGACGACGACGGTGGGACCGCCAAGGACGCTGACCGCGCACCGACGACGTCGCTCGGTCACGACGTCGTCGGTGCCAGCCATGGCGCTCTCCGCTGGGGTCTAGGTCGTGGTCGGCTAGGTGGTGGTCGGCTAGGTGGTGGTCGGCGTGGCGCCAAGCACCCGCTGGATGTCGGGCTTCATTGCCTGCAACTGCTGACCCCAGTATCCCCAGTCGTGCGTGCCGCTGTCCGGGAAGTTGAAGACGGCGTTGTTGCCGCCGGCAGCGAGGTAGTTGTCCTGGAAGGTTCGGTTGGTCCGGATCGTCAGGCCTTCGAGGAACTTGGCGGGGAGGTTGTTCCCGCCGAGTTCGTCCGGCGTGCCGTTACCGCAGTAGATCCAGAGCCGGGTGCCGTTGGCGACCAGCTTCGAAAGGTTGACCATCGGGTCGTTGCGCTTCCAGGCGCTGTTCGGGTCTTCCGTTGGGCCCCACATGTCGTTGGCCTTGTAGCCGCCCGCGTCACCCATCGACACATTGATCAGGAATGGCCACGACCCCTCGGAGGGGTTCAGGAATCCCGACAGCGACGCGGCATACGGGAATTGCTCGGGGTGGTAGATCGCCAGCGTCAGCGACGCCGAGCCTGCCATCGAGAGCCCGACCGCGGCGCTTCCGGTCGGCTTGACCTGCTTCTCGCTAGCCAGGTACGCGGGCAGCTCCTGGGTCAGGAACGTCTCCCACTTGTAGGTCTGGCAACCGGTCTTACCGCAGGCCGGCTGGTACCAGTCGCTGTAGAAGCTGGACTGCCCGCCGACGGGCATGACCACCGAGAGGCCCGACTGGTAGTACCACTCGAAGGCAGGGGTGTTGATGTCCCAGCCGTTGAAGTCGTCCTGCGCGCGCAGGCCGTCGAGCAAGTAGACGGCTGGAGAGTTGGGACCGCCGCTCTGGAACTGGACCTTGATGTCGCGGCCCATGCCTGCCGACGGGACCATCAGGTATTCGACCGGAAGTCCCGGCCGGGAGAAGGCGTTCGCCGTGGCGGCGCCGCCGGTGATACCTACTAGTACGGGCAGTAGAACCGCCATGAAAGCCGTGATGAACAACCGGCGCACAAAGATCTCCTCAGCATCAGCGGGGGTCTAACCGTCACCTCGCGACGCTGCTCAGGCGGAACGGTCCTTTCCGAAACGGTGACACAGTCCCCTGTGAAAGCGTTGTGCGCCAGGAATAGTTCACCGGCAATGGTGGTAGTACTCCGGCGTGAACATCGACCTGACTGGCAAGACTGCACTGGTGACCGGCTCCACCCAGGGCATCGGCCTGGCGATCGCCAAGGGGCTCGCCGAGAGCGGCGCCCGCGTCGTCGTGAACGGCCGCACGTCGGCCCGCGTCGGCGAGGCGGTCGCCGAACTGAGCAAGGCCACTCAGGGGCAGGTGATCGGCATCGCGGCCGACGTCACCACCGCAGACGGTGTCGCGGGCCTTGTCGAGGAACTGCCTGCCGTGGACGTCCTCGTCAACAATCTCGGCATCTTCGGCGCGGTGCCTGCCCGCGAGATCACCGACGACGAGTGGCGCCGCTACTTCGACGTGAACGTCCTGTCCGCGGTACGCCTCATCCGCACCTACCTGCCGGGAATGACCGAGCGCGGTTGGGGCCGGGTGCTTCAGATCGCCAGTGACTCGGCGATCGTCATTCCGGAGGAGATGATCCACTACGGCATGTCCAAGACGGCGCTGCTCGCGGTGTCGCGGGGCTTCGCCAAGGACGCGGCCGGTACGGGGGTCACCGTGAACTCCGTGATCGCGGGACCCACCCACACTGCGGGGGTGGAGGACTTCGTCTATCAGCTGGTGGACTCGTCGCTGCCATGGGAAGAGGCGCAGCGCGAGTTCATGCGCAAGCACCGACCGCAGTCGCTCTTGCAACGCTTGATCGAGCCCGACGAGATCGCCGCCATGGTCACCTACCTGAGTTCGCCGCTCGCATCGGCCACCACCGGAGCGGCGGTCCGCGTCGACGGGGGATACGTCGACTCGATCGTCCCCTAAGCTCTGAGGCGTCACGCCGGTGTGAGCTTGGTCGGCACGTGTCCGATTCGTGTTTCGCCCGAGCCCGCCCCGGGTAACGATGAGCCGACGCGATGCGCTTACCGCGCTTCTGCCCAGTACGAGCACGGAAAGTCTTGGTGATCCCATGAGGCGTGAGGTCGGCGCTCAGCTCCAGGTCGAGGTCTTCGACCCGACGACCCTCGAGTTTCAGATTGCGGTAGCGCCGCAACCAGGTGCCGAGGTGACCGAGGAGTTGTCATTCACGTTGAATGGCAATGCAATCCAGCCGATCGAACTGGTCGGCCAGCACGGCACCCGGATTCACAAGTTCGAGTCGGGCACGGGAACGGTCCTGGCGAACTACCAGGCGACGATCATCGGCCAGGCCGAGCCTGCGCCGGTCACCGAAATCGATCTCTCCACCTACCTGAGGCCGAGCCGCTACGCGGAGGCCGACAAGTTCTACGGTTTCGCCGCAACGGAATTCGGCAAACTGGCGAAGTCATCTGCCCTACTCGCGAAGGTGTCGTCCTGGGTCGGGACTCGGCTGCAGTACGTGCCGGGGTCGAGCGACCCCATCGACGGTGCGGCCGACACCGTACTCGCCGGCCAGGGCGTGTGCCGTGACTATGCGCATCTGGTCATCGCCCTGCTGCGGGCGGTCAACGTGCCCGCCCGCCTCGTCGCGGTGTACGCACCGGGCTGCTATCCGATGGACTTCCACGCCGTCGCCGAGGCCTACGTCGACGGGCTGTGGCGGGTCGTCGACGCGACGTGTCTGGCGCCGCGGCAGTCGATGGTGCGCATCGCCACCGGCCGCGACGCCGCCGACACCGCCTTCCTGGACAACCACGGTGGCGCGATCAACCTCACCAGCATCAACGTCACGGCCTGGGTCGAGGGCATGCTCCCGATCGACTCCGTCGAAGACCTCGTCTCGCTGGGGTAGGTCCCCGCTGGGATTGGTCTCAGTACTGGATCGCCTCGATCAGCGGGCCTGGCTCATCCATCAACGCCCAGAAGCGATCTCGGATGGCAACGGTGACGGGGCCGGGTTCGCCAGCCCGATCCCCCTTGCCGATCTTCTCGCCGTCGAGGCTGTTGATGGGGGTGACCCCACCCGCGGTGGTGACGGCCATCAGTTCGTCGGCGTCGTACAGCTCGTGGCTGGTGACGTCACGCAGCGTGGCCTCGATGCCCATCTCGTCGGCAAGCTCGAAGACCGTCTTACGGGTGATGCCGGGCAGGGCGTTCCGCGACGGCGAGACGATCTTGCCGTCCTTGACGACGCAGACGTTGAAGCCGGGGCCTTCGGCCACGCAGTTGTCGGAGTCGAGCAGGATCGCGGTGCGAGCACCGCGGTCCTTGGCCTCGAAGCTCGCCGCCGTCAGGTCGCCCCACTGGTAGTTCTTGATGGTCGGGTCGACGGTGTTGCGGCCGGCCCGGCGGACGTGGCGCGGCACGATCGCGGTGGTGCCGAAGATCTGCTCCTGCGGAGGGAACGCCCACAGGTAGGGGATCGCGTAGATGTAGACCTGATGGGTGAGTTTGGACAGGTCCTTCTCGCCCTTCTTCTTTCCGTAGCCACGCGTCACGCTCAGGTTGACGAAGGACTCACGCAGTTGCGACATGGACACGCACTTCTTGGTGATCTCGGCCAGTTCGGCCTTGCTCATGCCGGCGTCGAGGCGGAGTTTGGCCGCTCCGTCCAGTAGTCGGTCGAGGTGATCGCCGAGCCGGAAGATGTTGCCGTGCCAGACATGCGCCACGGTGTAGGTGACGTCCGAGTGCCCGAAGCCGGTGTCGAAGATCGAGATCTTGGCCTCTTCGGCGGGGATGTACTCGCCTTCGATCCAGGCCACTCCGCCGGCGAACGGGCTGGTGGTGTCGAGCTCGTAATCGCTGTACTGGATCACCGAACCGGGTGGGGTGTCTTCGCGGATCGCGCCCGGCTCGACGGCGACGAGGTTGCTCGAGAGGCTGGTGGTGAGAGTCATTTCAGCTAATTCCTTTGCTGGCCAGTGAATTTCAGGAGGTGTGGGTCTTGGCGTAATCGGGCCCTGCTTCGCCGGTGGCGAGCCGCTTACGCAATCCCGTGCAGGCCCAGAGCGTGACGAGCACCAGCAGGCCACCGAACACGTAGCCGTTGCCGGCGAACTGCGGGAGGAGGATCAGCGCCGCGCACACGCACGTGAAGCAGATGGCCGCGATGATGGCCACCGGCACACGGGCCTTGCCGAGGTCGAACGTCTTCGGCTCGGGCGCAGGGATGGTTCCCCGACGGGTGGCGATCATCACCGCGACTGTCTGCAGGAGGTACATCGCGCAGACCGCCAGCGAGGAGAGCCCGAGGATGAGGAAGAACGCCTTCTCGCTGACTAGTGCGAAGAGCAGCAGGATCGTCGAAAAACCGAAGATTCCGAGCACCGCGTACGTTGGCGTGCGGTTCGACGGGGACACGTGCCGCCAGACGTGGGAGAACGGCAGCATGTTGTCGCGCGCCATCGAATAGGTCAGCCGGGTGGCGACCAGAATGTTGGCCAGGATGCACGCCAACACGTTGGTCAGGGCCACGGCGACGACGATCTTGCTGATGACCGGGCCGACCTGCTGGGTGATGATCTCCTCGATGGGCGCAGCAGTCGCGGCCGCAACGGCGTCGGCATTCTTGATCGCCAGCACGTAGACGACGTACATGCCGAACTCGATGACGATCGACGCCGTCAACGCGTAGAACATCGTTCGCGGAATCACGTGGCGGGCGTTGACGGTCTCTTCGGCGATGTCCGCGCTGGCCTCCACTCCGATGAGCCCGAAGAACGGGCCGAGCGACGCAGCCAGCCAGGCCAGGACGTACGGGGTACTGCCGTCCGACGTGCCGCCGGTGAAGAGCACCGAGACGGATTGGTGGTTGTCCGGCGAGGAGAACGCGACGATGGCGACGAGAATCGTTGCGCCGACGGTGATGACGAACTCAAGGCTTACGCCGATGTTGTTGACCATCGTGGCGAACCGCACGCCGTAGAGGTTGATGAGCATGCAGACCGCCATCACGCCGATGGCGACGAGGATCTGCGCCGTCTGGCTCATGTTCCAGCCGAACAGGCTGCCGAGGTAACCGGACAGAATGTAGCCGACGCCGGTCATGCCGCAGATCCAGCCTGCAAGGGCCAGCACACCGGTGAACAGCGCCATCGTCGAGCCGACGAGGCGACTGGTCCACTGGTACGAATAGCCGGCCAGGGGGATCTTCGCGGTCAGGTCGGCGGCGATCAGCGTCCAGATCACGAACACCGCGGCGGCGAGCAGCAGCGTCCACACGAAGGGTCCGCCCGCGGTGAAGTAACCCGCACCGAAGCCGGTGAAGACAGCGGTGGTCGCACTGATGGTGGCGAAGCCGATGGCGAAGGAGGCGAGCCTGCCGACCGAGCGGTCGAGCTTTTGGGCGTAGCCGAACTGAGCCAGCTTGGCGTCTTCGTCGCTGAGGGGGGACGGGGGAGTCATCGGTGAAGCGGTGTCGGTCATCGGGTGCTCCAGATCAGGTTTGGCAGGCCACGACCTCGTAGTCGAATGTGTCGAGACAACCGCATGGGGTGGCGGTGACGGAAGTTCCAAATACTGATCTATTGATAAATTCGACTTATCAGCTGTAGGTCGCCGGCCGTTCGGGTGATTGGCCTTCTTCGAAGTTCCACTCGTCGCGGACCTGACGGATGAGCGCGTCGGCATCCTTGCTCAACCGTGCGGGATGCCAGGCGAGCGCGGTGTAGTTGCGGCGTCGATCGACGATCGGGACGTACGTGATGCCCTGCCTGTCGTAGAGCCGGGCGCTGGCCTGGCTGGTGAAGCTGATGCCGAGACCGCGCGCGATCGTCGTGGTCTCCTCCTCGTAGGTGGAGGCGACGGCGGCGATGGTCGGCGGCCGTCCTCCGCGGGCGTCCATCGCCATCCAGTAGTCGCGCCAACGGCCGGCGCTGCCTGGCGCGACGACGATCGGATCGTCGAGGAGTTCGGCGATCGATACCTCGCTGCGTTGAGCGAATCGGTGGTCCCGTGGCAGGCAGGCCACCCAGTCCTCGGCGTCCAGGATCAGCATGCGGTGTTCTGGCAGGTCCACCGGCGGCCGGATGATCGCGACCTCCGTGGTGCCGTCGGCGAGCCCCGCGGTCGGGTCGGTGAAGTCGAATTCCTTTGTCTCCACTTTGATTTCGGGGTGAGCGGTTTCGAAGTGCCGGACCAGTCGGAACAGCACGTCGGCGCCGGTGCCGATCAGATAGCCAAGGCGGATGTGACGATTGCGCCGGGACAGCGCGACGAGGCCGTCGACGGCCGAATCGACGGCCCGGAGCGCGTCGCGAGCAACGGGCAGGAAGGCCGCGCCGACCTCGGTCAACGCCACTTCGCGGGTATTGCGGCGCAACAACGTCGCACCGGTCTGGTGCTCGAGTGCCTTGATGGCGGTCGACAGCGCGGGCTGGGTGATGAACAGCTTCTCAGCGGCACGCCGAAAGTTCAGCTCCTCAGCCAGCACGGCGAAGTAGCGCAGTTGGCGCAGGGTGACCCCGTGGTCGTTGCCGCTCGTCGCCGACCTCCGTCCGTCTGCCCGCCAGGCGATGATAAGCCGCCATTGCTCGACCACGCCGACTTCTGCAGGTGGGTCGTGGATGTCGACTCAGACTCAATCGGTCGCTGCAACACCTGATTCGGTTAGGGGTGTTGTCCGATGGGGTTTCGCAAGTACGGCAGCAAAGAGGTTCCCAAGTCCGCCCATGAGGAGGTTCTGGCGGCGCTGAGCTTGGGGTTGTCGCCTGCGGCGGCTGCCACGGTGGCGGGTGTG
>NZ_JAVRQA010000229.1:0-20083 GCF_032161845.1 Mycobacterium sp. | reverse complement strand
CAGGTTGATCGCCCGCACGTAGAGCGAGACCCCGAGGGTCGCGTTGAGCAGCACGACTCCCGCGACGGCGAACACCGCCTTCGGCACATCGTGCACCATGAACGGCGTGGCGAAGGTCAGCGCAAGCGCGGGAAGGAAGGCGACTGCGTTCTGCACGGCCGTTGAGGCGCGGAAGTCCACGTCGGCGCAGAACCGCTGTTGGTACACCCCGCCGGCGGCGATGCCGACGAGCGCGACCAGAAGCAGGAGGACGGCGGGGTCTGCGCCGCGTTCGGCGACGAGGCGGGCCGCGCAGGCGGCGAGCACGGCCACCACGCCGAGGGCCAAGGCGACAATCCGCCGCGCCGTCAGCGGATCGCGCAGGAACGCAGCAGCGAGCACCGCGGTCGCCACGGGATTCATCGCGACGACCACCGCGCAGAGGACGGCGGGCGCCCCGTGCTGGATGGCCAGATAGAGCGCGAGGAACTGGACCGCCTGCATCAGCAGGCCGGTGACCGCGACGTGGCCGAGCTTGCGGCCAATCGGCCAGCGCACCCCGGCGAGCTTGGCCCACGTTCCGAGGATGACCGCGGCGAAGCCGAACCGGAACGCCAACACCGCCATCGGCGTCATCGCGTTGACCGCCATGTTCCCGATCGGGTATCCGAGGGCGTAGAAGAACGTGACGGTCGACGCGGTGCGGAACGGCATGCGGGTCGGGGTCATGTATTCATGGTGGGGACGTCCGCCGCCGCCGTCCAACGAATATCGGCGATCGCGATCGATTAGGGATACTGATCGATCAGGGTGTTGCTTCGGCAGATCACCGTCTAAACGCGGTTCTTTGATCGTTTCTACTGATCGGAGTACCTTGGCGGCATGAGACAGGTCCTCGACATCGCGCCGTTGCGCAGCGTGGTGGCCGTCGCCGAGTGTGGCGGATTTCACCGTGCCGCGACGGTTCTGCACCTCACGCAGTCGGCCGTCAGTCAGCACGTCCGACGCGTCGAGGCAGTCGTCGGGGGGCCGGTCGTCGAGAAGTCCGGCCGCGGCGTGGCCTTCACCGAGCTGGGGCATCGCGTGGTGGCCCACGCGCGCACCATTCTGGCCGCCCACGACGCCGCGCTCGCCGACCTGGGTGCCGCCGAGGAGCGGGTGCTATTGATCGGAGCGACCGAACACGGCGCCGACGTCATGCTGCCAGGTCTGACGGAAGCGCTGGGGGAGCGGCTGCCCGAATGGCGGCTGAGGTTCCGGCTGGACCGCAATGTGTCACTCGCCGACGCGATCGACCACGGTGCCGTCGATCTGGCCGTCCTGCTCGACGGCTCCGGTCTGGATCCCACGAACGCATCGGGAATCGTTGCGCTGAAGTGGATCTCGGGCCGCAATTTCGCCATGCCGGCCGGCGAGCCACTGCCGGTGGTGATGTTCTCCGAACCGTGCACGTTGCGTGAGCCAACCTTCGCCGCGCTCGACCGCATCGGGGTGCCCTACCGAATCGTCGCCGAGAGTTACGACCTGTCGGGCCTGTTCGCCGCCGTGCGCTCCGGTCTCGGCGTGGCACTGCTGCCGATGATCGGACGGCTGCCCGACGGGCTGTGCCTGGCCGAGGGGTTGCCTCCGACGAGTCGCGCGACGGTGTTCGTGCGGGGTCGTGCCGGCGTCGATGCCAGCGCCCTGGCAGCCGTGGAGAGGGCCGTCCGCGACGTTCTCACCGAGCAGGCGCGATAATGAGCGAGACCATGAAACTGCCTCTGGTGTTCGACGCACCGCGCCGCGGGAAGCCGCCGCGGCACTTCGCCGACCTCGACGACGACGCCCGCGGTTCCGCGGTCGCCGATCTCGGGCTACCCGCGTTCCGCGGCAAGCAGTTGGCCAACCAGTACTTCGGCAGACTGATCGCCGACCCTCGTGCCATGACCGATCTGCCAGCGGCAGTGCGCGACCAGGTCGCCGACGCATTGTTTCCTGAACTGCTCAACGTGGTGCGATCCATCGAGTGCGACAACGCGGACACCCGAAAGACGTTGTGGCGGGCGGTGGATGGCACCACCTTCGAGTCGGTGCTGATGCGTTATCCGCAGCGCAACACGGTGTGCATCTCGTCGCAGGCGGGCTGTGGCATGGCCTGCCCGTTCTGCGCGACCGGGCAGGGCGGGCTGACCCGAAACCTCTCCACCGCCGAGATCCTCGAGCAGGTTCGGGCGGCCGCGGCCGCCATGCGCGACGAACACGACGGTCGGTTGTCCAACGTCGTGTTCATGGGCATGGGTGAACCGCTGGCCAACTACAACCGGGTGGTGGCCGCCGTGCGAAGAATCACAGCATCATCGCCAAACGGCTTCGGCATCTCGGCGCGGTCCGTCACGGTCTCCACCGTCGGGTTGGCGCCCGCCATTCGGAAGCTCGCCGACGAACGTCTCGGCGTCACGCTGGCGCTCTCGCTGCACGCCCCCGACGACGAGTTGCGCGACACGCTGGTGCCGGTGAACAACAAGTGGAACGTCGGCGAAGCACTCGATGCGGCACGGTATTACGCCGACGTGACCGGTCGTCGCGTCTCGATCGAATACGCCCTCATTCGCGACGTCAACGACCAGTCGTGGCGCGGCGATCTGCTCGGCAAGAAGTTGCACGGGGCGCTCGGGCCGTTGGTACACGTCAACGTCATCCCGCTCAACCCGACGCCGGGCAGCAAGTGGGATGCCAGCCCCAAACCCGCCGAGCGGGAATTCGTCAAGCGGGTCCGCGAGCGGGGGGTGTCCTGCACCGTCCGCGATACTCGCGGTCGCGAAATCGCCGCCGCCTGCGGTCAGCTCGCCGCCGAGGGCTGAGTTCCGCGAATTCGGCGCCTACTCGGGCAGCCCGATCGTCTTGCCCTCCAGGTACTCCCGGTAACCCTCGTCGCCGTTGCGGCGGCCCAACCCGCTCTGCTTGGTGCCGCCGAAGGGGCTGGTGATGCCGAAGTGCGACTTGCCGTTGATGGAGACGTTGCCGGTGCGCATCCGCCTCGCAACGGCGAATGCCCGGTCGACGTCGCCGCTGCTGACCTCGCCGGACAGCCCGTAGATCGAGTTGTTGGCGATCGCAACGGCCTCGTCGTCGGTGTCGTACGGCGTCACGGTCAGTACCGGGCCGAAGATTTCCTCCTGCGCCACTTGAGAATTCGGATTGACGTCGCCGAGCAATGTTGGCTGCACGTAGTAGCCGATCGGCAGATGCTCCGGCGCGCCGCCACCGGTGATCAAGGTGGCGCCAGAGTCGATTCCGCTCTGAATGAGACCGAGCACCTTCTTGCGTTGCCCATCGCTGATCTGCGGACCCTGCATGTTGCCCGGATCCCACGGATCCCCATACGGAAAGTTCTCCATACTGGTCTTCAGGATCTCTAGGCCCTCGTCATAACGCGTGCGGGGCAAAAGGATTCGGCTAGGCAGAATGCACGATTGCCCCGACATTACGCAGGCCATCATCGCCGCCAGGGGCAGGGCGGAGTTGAAGTCGGCGTCGTCGAGGACGATGTGGGCCGACTTTCCGCCCAACTCCAGCAGTGTCTTCTTCACCGTCGCGGCGCCGGCGGCCAAGATCGCCCGTCCGGTGGCGGTGGATCCGGTGAACGTGATCATGTCGACGCGTGGGTCGGCCGAGAGGGCGGCGCCGACGTCGTTGGAGTTGGAGATGACGACGTTGAACACACCGGCCGGGATGTCGGTCTCCTCGGCGACGATACGGCCGTACTCGCTGCCCGACCACGGGGTCAGCTGCGCTGGCTTGAGGACGACGGTGTTGCCCGCCATCAGTGCGGGCACCGTCTCCGCGACGTTGAGGTAGAACGGCACGTTCCACGGGGTGATCGCGCCGACCACGCCGACGGGTTCGTAGACGATCTTGCGCCGGGCTGGACCCATGGCGGTGTCGTGCACGCCCGTGTCGACGAGGTAGTCGAAGTCCCTGCCGTGGTCGGCCCAGTGCTTCACCTCGGCGATCGGGCTTTCGATCTGACTGCCCGACACCGTGACCGGGCAACCGACCTCGGTGATCAACACCCGCCGCAGGCGTTCCTTGTTTCGCTCCAACGCGTCGTGCAACTGCGACAGGCAGTGGTGGCGGAACTCCAGATCTCGGGACCAGTCCGTCTCGTCGAACGCGCGCCGGGCCGCCCCGATTGCGGCCGCCATGTCCTCGACCGTGCCGTCGGTCGCCTGACCGGCCACCTGCTCGGACGCCGGATCGATCACGTCGAACGAGGCGCGGGTCGCGGTATGACGCAACTCGCCGTCGATCAACATCCGCTCGTCGCCGGCCAGCACCCCGGTATCGCTCTGCACGCTCGTCATCTAGCTAGCTTTACAAACTAACGATGATTTGTCACCGGTGTTGCGCCGATCCGCGACGTCAGTCGGGCTGCTTGATCCCCGCGGCGTGGCGGAGCTGCGCAAGGAACTGGTCCCCGTCGTCGCTACGCACGATGTAGTGGGAGACCGCGACCCGGACCGCGGTCGCGGCCTTGACCCCGGCGTTGGGGCCGGACAGGAGCTTCTCCAGCCGGATGCGCATCTGCGGGATGATGGTCGCCAGCTGTGCGATGACGACCTCCGGTTCGATGTCGACCAGCCGGACGCCGGAGTACGACTGCTGGTAGGCAACGATGAATCGCAGTGCGGCGTCGAGCTTCTCGTTACCGCGGAGTCCGGCGGTCGCGTTGCCGATGCCGTAGTCGAACATCTCGCGTTCGTAATGTCCGAAGGCGTCGAGCAGCTCGCCCTTCGAGGCGAACCAGCGGTAGAGCGTCGGGCGCGACACCCCGGCCTGGAGCGCGACCTCCGACAGGCTCAACTTGGACTGGCCGCTGCGGGCGAGCACTTCGGTGGTCGCCGCCAGAATTCGGCGGCGCGTCGAGGTGTCGTCACCGGGGTCGGGGGTGGCCCGCTCCGCGGTCATGGGTTCATTCGCTTCCCAGCTCTCGAGTCCCCGGAACGTTGCAGATGCACTGGCAATCGTAAGGTACCCAGGTGCCGCAACAGCGGCCAAACGGCGCAATCACGCATCCGCTGTGGGGAGGTTCACGTGGCCGGACCGCTGGCGGGGATCAGGGTCGTCGAACTCGGGGTGTGGGTAGCGGCCCCCGCGGCCGGCGGCATCCTCGCCGACTGGGGTGCCGACGTGATCAAGATCGAGCCGCCGGCCGGGGATCCGGCCCGCATGTTCGGGCGGATGTTGCAGATCACCTCGGGGGAGAACCCGCCGTTCGAGATGGACAACCGTTCCAAGCGCAGCATCGTGCTTGACCTGGCAACCGATGGCGGATTGCGGACGGCATTCGAGTTGCTCGCCGACGCAGACGTCTTCATCACCAACGTGCGACCCGCGGCACTGCAGCGCCTCGGACTGGACTTCGCCGCCGTCGCCGACCGAAACCCGCGCCTGGTCTATGGGCTGATCACCGGGTACGGCATGGCGGGACCGGACGCCGACCGCGCGGCGTACGACGTCGCCGCGTTCTGGGCGCGGGCAGGCCTTGCCGACCTGCTGACCCGACCCGGCGACACCCCGCCGTTCCAGCGCGGCGGAATGGGCGACCACTCGGTCGCCATGACGCTGGCCGGCGCGGTGTGCGCTGCGCTGGTCGCGCGCCAAGGAAGTGGGTGCGGCCAGTTGGTGACGACGTCGCTCTATCGCCAGGGCGCCTACACCGTGAGCTTCGACCTCAACACCCTGCTGTTGACGGGGCAACAGGTCGCCATCGGGCAGCGGGAGTCGATGGGCAACCCATGCATGAACAACTACGCGGCGGGCGACGGACGACGGTTCTGGATCGTCGGACTCCAGGGCGACCGGCACTGGCCCGCCCTCTGTCGCGCAATCGGTCGGACCGACTGGCTCGACGACGAACGATTCGCCACCGCACGTGCGCGGGCGGCCAACGGGTCGGCGCTCATCGGCGAACTCGACGCGATCTTCGCAACCAGGGACCTCGACGGGTGGGCGGAGATCTTCGCGCGCGAGCCGGACTTCTTCTGGTCGCCCATCAATTCGATCTCCGACGTGCTTGCCGACGAGCAGTTCCACCAGGCGGGCGGGGTGGTCTACGTACCCGACGGGGACTCCACGCAGCCGATGGTGGCCACGCCCGCGGACTTTCACGGCACGCCGTGGGAGCCGAGATCCGCCGCCCCCGGCTTGGGCCAACACACCGGGGAGATTCTTGCCGAGCTTGCGGCCCAACGGATTACGGGCGAGGCTACCGCGGGCTCTTGAGGCCCGCGGCGTGGCGAAGCTGAGCCAGGAACTGATCGTCGTCGTCGCTGCGAACCAGATAGTGCGACATCGCCACCCGTACCACTGCGGCCGCCGCCAACGCGGCGCCGGGCCCGGGGATGAGCTGCTCGAACTGCTGGCGCATCAGGGGAATCACCCGCGCGAGCCGAGGGATGACGTGCTCGGGTTCGACGTCGACCATGCGCAGGCCGGGATAGGAGTGCTGGTAGGAGACGATGACCCGCAGCGCCGCCTCGAGTCGCTCGGCAGCAGGCAATCCGGCGCTGGCATCTGCGACTGCCCGCTCGTAGAAACTGCGTTCCCACACCACGAAGGCGTCCATCAGGTCCTGCTTCGATCCGAACCAGCGGTAGAGCGTGGGTCGTGAGAGGCCGGCTTGGGCCGCCACGTCGGACAGGCTGAGCTTGGTGATCCCGTTGCTGCCCAGCACTTCGGCGGTCGCGGCGAGTATTCGCTCACGGGTCGAGGTGTCGGCGTCGACGGGCAGCACCACCTCGGTACCCCGCACCGGCCGCGTCATCGCACAAGCTTTACAAATTTTTGCTCAAGTGTCACGCTAATGCTCAGGCCCACCTGGTGAAGGGAAGCGTTTCGGTGACGATTGCCCCTGCTCCCACTGCGCGTGACTACAGCCCGTATGACATCACGTCACACGCGTTTTGGAGTCAGACGTTCGACGAGCGCGACCACACGTTCGCCGAATTGCGCGCCACGGACGGGTTGACCTGGCACCGACCGCTTCCGTCGCTGTTCGATCTGGAGGAACCCGGCTTCTGGGCGCTCACGCGTCGGGCCGACATCGCCTACGTCAGCATGCACCCCGAACTCTTCACCTCGGCCCGCGGCGTGGCGCTCGACCCGATGCCCGCCGAAGTGCAGCGATTCGCGTCATTCTTTCTGACCATGGATCCTCCGCAGCACACCGTCTACCGACGGCTGATCAGCTCGGCGTTCACGCCGCGTAACGTCCGGCGGATCGATGAGCAGATCCACGACACCGCGGTAAAGGTCGTCGACGATCTGATCGGCGTAGGCGAGATCGACTTCGTTGCAAGCTGTTCCGCGCGGCTGCCGATGATGACCATCATGGACATGCTCGGTGTCCCGCCGTCCGAGCAGCCGGGGGTGGCGAAGGCAGCCGAGAAACTCTTCAGCATGAGCGACGACGAATACAGCAGCCTCGAGGAGCGGGCCGCCGACACGATCAACGAGATCATGCTGCTGTCGAGTACCGGCGCCGAGCTGGCCAAGTACCGAAGGAACAACCCCGGCGACGACCTGATGACGAGCATCGTCGACGCCGAGGTCGGCGGCCACCGGTTGACCGACGAGGAGATCGGCTCGTTCCTGATCCTGCTGGCCTCGGCGGGCAACGACACCACCAAACAGGCCACCTCCCACGCAATGATGGCGTTGGTGGCCAATCCCGAACAGCGGGACTGGCTGATGGTGGACTTCGAGGATCGGATCGGTTTGGCCATCGAGGAATTCGTGCGATGGTCGTCACCGGTGTTGCAGTTCGCGCGGTTCGCCACCGAGGACACCGAGGTCGCTGGACAGGTGATCAAGGCAGGGGAGAAGGTCGGACTGTTCTACTGTTCGGCCAACCGCGACGAGAGCGTGTTCGAGGCGCCAGGCGCGTTCGACCTCTCGCGATCGCCCAACCCCCATCTCGGCTTCGGCGGCGGTGGACCGCACTTCTGTCTTGGCAACCAACTGACCAAGAGTGAGCTGCGGAACCTGTTCCGCGAGTTGCTCACTCGTTTGAAGCGCGTCGAATTCGGCGAAGCCGACTTGCTTCACAGCAATTTCGTCCATGGCATCAAGCGACTGCCTGCGGTCGTCGAATGATGCGGGTGGAGGTCGACCTCGGCAAGTGCACCGGCCACGGAATCTGCGAATCGATCGCCGAGGACGTGTTCGAGGTCCAGGATGACGGCAGCGTGGTGATCCACGACGCCGCGCGGCCCGACGGGGATCTGACCCGGATGCGGCAGGCCGTCACTCAGTGCCCGGCGGCGGCGCTTCGCTTGCTGGACTGAGACTTTCGGTGGTTCACACCCGGCGCGGACGCACCAGGACTGACTGCTGGATGCCGCCGACCGGACCGCTCTCGTCGAACAGTGTGCCGAACGTGGTGCCGATGCCGTCCGGGCCGTAGCTGGTCTCGGCGCGGATGCCGATCCAGTCACCGGCGGGCACCCGGTGCACGTGCACGACCAGATCGGTGTTCATGAACGTCCACTCGCGGATGTCGAGCTTGGTCCCGATGCCGTTGGCGTCGTCCGCGACGGTGAAGAGTCGCTGCAGCGGCGTCATCACCTCGCCCTTGACCAGATCCACCGTCGGCCGCAGCCACGACTCGCCGGGACCGTCGGCCATGGGCTTCGTCAGCCAGCGCCAGTCGAGACTGTGGACGTAGTTTCTGTCCCAGTCCTTGGCCATGTCCCGGCTGACGGCGTCGGAAAGGGGACGCAGTGGCGGTGCGGGTTGATGGAGGACCGGACGGGTGTCGACGGTGGTCATCCGCCACCCGCTGGCACGTGCCACGGGACGGGGCGTTCCGTCCGGTCCCGGTGCCAGCATCTCGGCGCTCACCAGTTCAATCTGCCTGCCCGGCCGCTCAACTCGCGCGCGGACCCATAGCTCGCCATCGACGGGGACGCCGCCAAGGAGGTCGATCATGACGCGGCTCAGCCGGGCGTCGTCGCGCGGTGCGCATTGACCGAGCGCGCGGACGAGTAGCGCCGACACCGGCGCGCCGTGCTGGATCGCGGCCGTCCAGGTGCTGCGGACCATGTCGGTCGCGCGAAACTTCTCACCGTGCTCGTCGGCGTCGACGAGTTCGTAATAGGAGTCGGACATCTCCGCCTTAGTGATGGTGGGTCGGGATCGGCCCGATGCCGGGCACGTCGACGATCAACGCATCGACGCGGGACAGCTTGGTGCCGACCAGACGTTCGGGGTAGGCGTCGGTGCTGGAGAGCAGGAACAAGGTGCGGTTCTCCGGGCCACCCAGTGCGCAGGCGATCGCGGTGCGACCGGCCATGTCGACGCGATGGGTGACGGCGCCGCCTTCGACGATCCGCTGGAACTCGTGTTCGAGCGTCATCGCGGTCCAGATCCCGCCATCGGCGTCCAGGGCGATGCCGTCGGGCGGTCCCTCGAGACCGTCGGCGAAGACGCGTCGGTCCGCCAAGGCGCCGTCCCGCCCGATCGTGAAGGCCGTCAATCGGCGTCCGATCGACTCGGCGACGACCAGCGTCCTCTGGTCCGGGGTGATGACCATGCCGTTGGGGAAGTCGAGGTCACGTGCCACCACGGCGACGGTGTCGTCGAGGCCAATGCACACGATGACTCCGTCGGTGCGGGACTGTGATCCGACGAACGCGCGGCCGGCGTCGTCGACGACCATGTCCCCGAGGTTGGCAGGCACCACGTCGTGCAGGTCCGCGACCAGCTCGATGGCGTCACCGTCATAGCGCAAGACCTGCCGATCCTCGGTCGAGGAGATCAGCAGCGTCCCGTCGGGTCGAAACCCCAGTCCCGACGGGGCGCGGCCGGGCAGGGGCAGCGTGGTCATGGACCCTCGGAGGTCGACGGTGTGGACGGCTTCGCCAAGCATGTCGGAGAACCATAGAAGTCCCTCGAACCAGCGCGGGCCCTCGCCGAAGCAGAATCCGTTGACCAACGGCAGCGGATTCACCACGCGCAGGACCGAGTAAGCGAGTTGACTTTACAAAACATGCCATAAGTGTCACGCTCGCTGGGTGTCGGTGTCAACCACCCAAGGGTCCGGTGTGAGCCTCTCGTCGTGCCTCGTCGGAGGGTGGTGAGTGGTCATGCGGAAGCACTACGACCACACGCTTCTGTATCTGCAGGAGACGATCTCACTGGGTTCGGGGCGCAGCGATTCGTTCACCGACGCCTTCAGCGAGCTGTACCACCCGATGATGGCCGAGCTGGGCGCGCGGCTGTTCTCGATCTGGGAGGCGACGCCCTACAACGGTCGTTGGCCGCAGGTGACGATCATGTGGGAGATCGACGCGTTCGCCGACTATGCCCGCATCGGGCGCGCCCAGGCCTGCGGGGGCAGCCACGCTGCCGCGGCCGCCAAGTGGTCGAGTCATCTGGCCGACCTCGGCGCCTCCGGTGAGGGTCGAATCATGTATCCGGGCCCGAGCAACAAGACGCTGGCGGAACTTACGGAGGCGGGCTTCACGGCGGGGTTGGTGATCCAGGAGATCATGCAGACGAAGCCGGGCAAGCAGGGCGACTACATCCGCGAGCTCGAGCGGCTGTACGTGCCGTGGTCGGAGAGCACCGGCAAGCGGTGGCTCGGCTCATACACCACCACCTTCCGGTTCAACGAGGTCATTCACTACTGGGCGCTGGACGGCGGCTGGGACTGCTTCGAGAACCACTATCCGTCGTGGAAGGGCAACCCGCCCGCCGAGATCGTCACCTGGATGAGCGTCGCCCCCGCGTTGCGCGACGGCTGGGAGGACTCGATCTTGGCGGCCCTCGCCCCGTCGCCGCTGCAGTGACCGCCCCGAAAGTGGTTGCTGTGCAGGGTTTCTCCTATGATCCCTTCGATCCGGCCGTCATGTCGGACCCGCTGCCGTACTACCGCAAACTGCGCGACGAGCATCCGGTCTACTACCTGCCGAAGTGGGACACCTATGCGGTGTCGCGGTTCGAGGACATCTGGCGGGTGCTGGAGATCAACGACGGCACCTTCGTGGCATCGGAGGGCACGTTGCCCGCCGCCTCTGTGCTGGCCCGTCACAACGACGGCCCGGTGGCGGATCCGCCGTTGCACCCCATGCCCTTCCACGCCAACTTCGACACGCCAATCTACGACGGTGTCCGCCGGTCACATTCGGGACCGTTGCGTCCCAGGAACGTTGCCAGGCTGGCCGACCGGGTTCGCGACCTGGCCAACGCGCGGTTGGACGTTCTGCTGCCGCAGGGCAGTTTCGACCTCACCCAGGACTACGGCGGCCACGTCGCCGCCGCCATGGTGTGTGAATTGGTCGGTCTGCCAACCGAACTCGCAGCCGACGTGCTGGCGACGGTCAACGCAGGCAGCCTGGCGCAGCCGGGCGACGGCGTGAACACCGCCAACGCACGACCCGGCTATCTGGAGTACCTGGTCCCGATCGTGGAGCGTCGACGCGCTTCCGCCGTCGAAGGTGAACTGCCGATCGTCGACGGTTTGATCGGATACCGGTTGCCGGACGGGTCGGCCCTCAGCGACGTCGAGGCCGCCGTCCAGATGCTCGGCGTCTTCATCGGAGGCACCGAGACCGTCCCGAAGATCGTCGCGCACGGACTGTGGGAGCTCAGCAGGCGACCCGACCAGATGGCCGCGGTGCGAGCCGATCTCGAGGCGAACGTGGCGATCGCGCGCGAGGAGATGATCCGCTACTGTGCGCCAGCCCAGTGGTTCGCCAGAACCCTGCGCCGACCGTTCACCCTGCACGACACCACGATCGACCCCGGCCAGCGGATCATCACACTGCTGGGCTCCGCAGCCCGCGACGAGCGCGAGTACGCCGACCCCGATGCCTTCCAGTGGAACCGGCCGATCGAGCGACTGCTGGCGTTCGGCCGCGGCCAGCACTTCTGTCTCGGCGTCCATCTCGCACGGCTCGAGATCACCGTGCTGGTCACCGAATGGCTGAAACGCGTGCCCGACTTTCACATCGTTGAGGGGTCGGCGTCACGACCGCCGTCGAGTTTCCAGTGGGGCTGGAACAACGTCCCGGTGGAGGTGTGACGATGTGGTCCTATCGCCTCGTCGCGCCATACACCTTCGAGCGGACGGAGATCCAGGAGCGCTCGCCGGAGTCCCTTTCGGACGGACAGGTGCTGCTACGGTTCCTGGCCGCAGGCGTGTGCGGAAGCGATCTCCCTGGATTTCGGGGCACCCAGGGCAAGCTGCCTGGCGACACCGGCGCCAGCGCCGCCGAGATGGACGGCTTTCCCGTCCACGAGATCGCCGGGGAGGTGTTGGCGAGCCGCCACCCCGACCATCGCCATGGCGACCACGTCGTCGGCTGGGCATCGGGATTCGACGGCCTCATGGGTCGGGTGATCGCCGACGGCAACGGTCTCATCTCCTACGACCCGTCGCTGACGCCGGGGCTCGCCATCGGACTGCAACCGCTGGCGTGTGTGCTCTATGCCATCGAACAGCTGCCAGACCTCGCCGGACGACGCGTGGCCGTCATCGGACAGGGCTCGATCGGACTGCTGTTCTCCTACGTGGCAAAGGCATTCGGAGCGAGTCACGTGACAGGTGTCGACCCCGCCGATCGTGACGGCATCGGATCGACGTTCGGCGTCGACACCGTGGTGCGGGCTACCAGCGACAGATGGGTTCGTCATCTCGCCCCCGAGGACAGGGCCGACGTGGTGATCGAGGCGGTTGGCCATCAGGTGGCGACGTTGGGGCACGCCATCGACGCGGCGGCCTTCGGCGGCACCATCTTCTACTTCGGCGTGACCGACGACGACGTCTACCCGATCAGCATCCGCACCATGCTTCGCAACAACCTGACGCTGAAATCCGGTGTGACGCTGGATCGGCGGCGAATGTTGAACGAGGCCGATGCCTTCGCCCGCGAGCATCCCGACCTCCTGCCGAACTACCTGACGCACACCTTCGGGATCGACGAGGTGCAGTCGGCGTTCGAAGTGGCCTGCCGTCCGACACCAGGGCGAGTCAAGATCGCGATCGTCGAATGAGTACGGCGGGCAGGAACGAAGCGACCGGGGGAGTGTCAAGGTTTGCGAAGGCGCTGGCCGATCGTTCGCACGTCTTCGGCGGCTGGGTGGTCGGTCCGACGACCATCGGACCGGAAGTCTTTGCGCGATCGGGATATGACTACGTCGGATTCGACTGCCAGCACGGCTATCTCGGCGATGCCGACGTGGCGTTGCTGCTGGATCGGCTCGAGCACGTCCCGATCGCCACCGCGGTACGACTTCCCTCCACCGCATCCGCGCCCATCGGCCGGGTGCTCGACGCGGGAGCCGACGCGATCATCGTCGCCATGATCGAAACCGCCGGGCAGGCTGCCGAGGCGGTCGCGGCGACGCGGTTCGCGCCAAGAGGCGTGCGGAGCTTCGGCCCGCTGCGAGCCAGCATGGGAACCGACGTCGCCGCCCTTGAGTCACGCGTCAGCGTGTACGCGATGGTCGAGACGGCCACGGGATTGCGGGCGATCGACGAGATCTGCGCCGTCCAGGGGTTGGCGGGCATCTACGTTGGCCCTGCGGATCTGGCCATTTCGATGGGACACGGGTTTCCCGATGCGTGGACCCATCCAGACGTGCTCGACGCCATGGCGCGGATCGTGTCCGCCGCGGACGCGGCGGGATTGATCACCGGTGTCCATGCGGGCGACGGGGCGATCGGCCGCCAAGCCGTCGACCTGGGCTTCCGCGTGATCACCCTCGCGTCGGAGTCGCAGGCGCTACGCCACGGCGCGACTGCTCATCTGCTCGCTGCGAAGGCGCAGAGCGACGAACCGTCCAGAAGGGAAAGAGGTTACAACTGAACGCCACTGCACCCCTCGAACCGCGCAAGCCCGATCGCGTCGCCCTGGTCACGGGAGCGGCCCGCGGGCAAGGCGCGGCGATCGTGGGACGGCTTCGGTCCGACGGTTTCCTGATCGCCGCCTGCGACGTGATCATCGACGAATTACACGCCATGGCAGCGGGATTCGACGATGGTGTCGTCGCGATACCGTTGGACGTCACCTCGCCCGAGCAGTGGCACGCTGCCGCCAAGGCCGCGGTCGAGCACTTTGGTGCCTTGACTGCGCTCGTCAACAATGCGGGTGTCCTGCACCGTGCGTCGATCGCCGACGAGACGCCGGAGGGCTTCGAGGGCAGCTGGAGAGTGAACTGCCTCGGTCCGTTCATCGGCATCCAGGCGGTGCTCGAACACCTCCGCAGCGCCGACGGCGCCTCGATCGTGAACACGTGCAGCACGGGTGCGTTGAGACCGTTTCCCCATCATTCGGCCTACGGTTCGGCCAAGTGGGCGCTGCGCGGGCTGACGCAGATCGCCGCGGCGGAGTTGGCTCCGTTCGGAATCCGCGTGAATGCCGTCCTTCCAGGGCCCGTCGAGACCCCCATGCTCGATCCGACCACGCAGACGCGCCTCGCCGCCATGGGTCGGCTTGGCAAGCCGCTGGAGATCGCCGACGCGGTGGCGTTCCTGGTGTCCGACCAGGCATCGTTCATCACCGGTGCCGAACTGGTCGTCGACGGCGGACAATCCCTTCAGATCGGATGACGTGATGTCCAAGAGCCTCTCGGTGGGGATCATCGGCGCGGGACCCGGCGGCTTGGCACTGGGAATATTCCTGAGCCGAGCCGGATTCCGGAACTTCACCATCTTCGACCGTGAAGACGGCGTTGGGGGGACGTGGCGGATCAACACCTATCCCGGGCTGGCCTGTGACGTGAAGTCGCACCTGTATTCGTACTCGTTCGAGAAGAACGCCAACTGGTCACGGCTGTGGTCCGGCCAGGCCGAGATTCTGGCCTACTTCGAGCGTTGTGCCGAGAAGTACCAACTCGGGCCGCATCTGGCGCTCGACACCGAGATCGCCAACGCGCGCTGGGTTGCCGAGACTCGAACGTGGCGGGTGACGACGTCGACCGGTGCCGTGCACACCTTCGACGTCGTGGTTTCGGCGGTGGGGCTCTTCACCCGACCGACGATGCCGACACTCCACGAAGAGGAGCCCTTCGCGGGCAGGCTAGTGCACACGGCGCGCTGGGATCACTCGCTGGACCTGGCAGACAAGAGCGTGGCGGTGTTGGGAACCGGTTCAACGGCAGCGCAACTGGTGCCCGAGGTGGTGAAGGTGGCCAAGAAGGTCTACTCGATCCAACGTTCGCCGACGTGGATCTTCCCGAAACCGGACCGTGAGTACACCGACAGAGAGAAGTGGGTTTTCACCAACGTCCCGTTCGCGAAGAAGGTCCACCGGACCAGGATGTGGCTGCGTAGCGAGGCCAACATCTCGGTCATCGAACACGGCAGCGACAAGACGGCCGAGTTTCGCGCCGTCGCCGCCACGATGCTCGAGAGGGCGGTGGCCGACCCGGGGCTGCGCAAGCAGCTCACCCCCGAAACTCCGGTTGGCTGCAAGCGATTGGTGTTCTCCTCGGACTTCATCCCCGCGCTGACACAGCCACACGTCGAGGTGGTGTCCAGCCCGGCGAGGGCGCTGCGCGCCAGGACCCTCGTCACCGAGGACGGCCGTGAACTCGACGTGGACGTGGTGGTCTGTGCGACCGGATATGCCGCGGCGGACTATCTCGGCCAGATCGAGGTGACTGGCGAACACGGCGCGCTACTGGCGGAAACGTGGCGCGACGGCCCGTACGCCTATCTGGGCATGACGGTGCCCGGCTTCCCGAACTTCTTCATGTTGTACGGGCCGAACACGAACGTGGGATCCAACAGCGTGATCTTCATGTTGGAAGCCCAAGCGCACTACGTGGTGCGGGCGCTGAAGTACATGCGTCGCCACCGGAAGTCCTACATCGCGGTGCGGGCACGGACGATGGCCGACTTCATCGCTCGAATCGACGATTGGATGGCCGGGACGGTCTGGACCACCCGGTGCAACAGCTACTTTCGCGCCGCCAACGGACGCGTCGTCACGCAATGGCCCCGCAGCGCACGCGACTTCTGGACCATGACCCGACGGTTCCGGGAAGCGGACTACGCGTTCGACCCACCGTCAGCTCGGCCCGACATTCACGTCACGGCGCACGGCGAGGCTGCCTCGTGAGCCGGCTCGACCCGGAGCTGGCGCATCTCGCGGAGTTCCGGACCGATCTCTCGCTGGAGGCGCTTCCCGCCCTGCGCGATTCGCTGAACGGCAGGCGCCGAGAGTGCGCGGCCGCGCTCGAGACGCCGGGGGTCGAGATCGTCGACCAGATGATCAGCGGTGACATTTCGATCCGCATCTACCGCGGTGGTTCATCGCGCGCACCTGCGGTGGTGTTCTGTCATTCCGGTGCGTTCGTGCTCGGCAACCTCGATACCGATCACCGGCAGTGCGTCGAGTTGGCGCAGCGCGCGAGTTGCACCGTGGTGTCCGTCGACTACCGCCTGGCCCCTGAGCACCCGTATCCCGCGGGGCTGGACGATGCGCTCGCGGCGCTCAGATGGGTTGCGGCCGAATGCGACACGCTGGACATCGACGTCAACCGGATCGCCGTGGCGGGTAGCAGCGCGGGTGGCGCACTGGCCGCGCGGCTCGCACAGTGCGCGGCAGCCGGGGACGCGCCACCCATCGTCTTCCAACTGCTGCACCAACCCGTCCTCGACGACGCTGCGACGCCGTCGAAACAGGAGTATGCCGCCACGCCGGGATTCGACGGTCCGGCAACGGAACAGATGTGGCGGCACGTCTCCGGTGCCGAGTCCGTCCCACCCGGTGCCGTACCCGCGCGGGCCGATGACCTGAGCGGACTGGCGCCCGCGATGATCACCTGCTCGGAGCTCGATCCGCTGCGCGACGAGGCGGTCGACTACGCCTTGCGGCTGCTGTGGGCGGGTGTCTCGACCGAGCTGCACGTGTTCCCCGGCACGTGTCACGGATTCGACTCGCTACTTCCCGAGTGGGAGGTCAGCCAGCAGTTGTTTGCGCTGCAGGGTGCGGCACTCAAGCGTGCGCTGCACACCAACTTCGACGCAGTGGGGATCGAAACATGATGTCCGCCGCTCGACTTGGCGTTCACCTCGGACACGGTCTGCAACGGCTGGTGACGGACTCTGCCCTCGGCAGGATTCGCACGTTTCCCCGTCGCGTCGAGCATCTCACCCCCGAGGTGCTGACCGGGCTGATCGGTCGTCGCGTCGATACGGTGGCGGTCATCGACGGTGAGGCGGGCACCTCGTCGCGAGCCAGGCTCGCGCTCAGTGGCGACTGTGTGCCCGACTCGGTCTTCGTGAAGCTCCCGGCTGCCACGGCGGCAACCAGGATGCTCGGTGAACTGGCCCGACTCGGGGAGACCGAGGCCCGGTTCTACCGCCAGCTGGCACCCTCTCTCGGAGAGGGGATCCCACGGTCCTACGGGTCGGCGTTCGATCCGCTCACCGGCCGCTACGTCGTCATCCTCGAGGACATGGCGACCACACCGTGCCAGTTCGCGGACACGCTGAAGCCGCTATCGGTCGACCAGATGGCGTCACTGATGGAGGTGCTCGCGGGCCTGCACGGCGCATTCTGGGGCAAGCTCCCCGAGAAGCCCGGCGGCGGAGGTGAATTCGGCTGGTTGATGGCGCCAGCGCTGGATCCGGCCAACCTGCTCACTCCGCCGCTGATGAAGATGTCGGCAGGCAAGCTCGCCGACCGCACCGCGATTCCCATCGAATCGGGCCGCTTCCTCTGGGAGAACTACCAGGCGGCCACGGCGATCGTCGATGCTGGGACGCACACGGTCCTGCACGGCGACTCCCACCCCGGCAACACGTACTTCCGCGACGGGCACGCCGGCCTACTCGACTGGCAGGTGGTCAGGCGCGGTCATCCGTCAAGGGACCTCACCTACACGCTGGTTCTCGGGATGCCGACCTCCGAACGCCGCGCCTCCGAACGCGACCTGCTCGACGTGTATCGCCGTGCCGTCGCGTCCTCCGGTGGCCCCGAGTTCGATCGCGACGAGCTGTGGACGCGCTACCGCCAGGCCGTCACGTACGCGTTCGTGTCGCCGTTGACCACGGCGGGTCTTGGCGGCATGCAGACCGAAGCCATCGCGCTGGAGGGTTTGGCACGTGCCGCCGCCGCGATCGACGACCTGGAAACCGTTGCGGCGCTGCAGCAGTCGATGTAACTGCCCGAACTACGGCGTGATCAGCGTTCCTGCCTGCGACGCCGCATACTTGAGTTGGGAAATCGTCAGATCGCCCCAGCCGACGTTGACCGGACCCGCGTTGACCCCCAGCCATGGCACCACCCCGGGATCCGGGGTGATGCCCAGGTTGTACGCCTGCATGCCGGGCAGGTGATGCTCGAGGAAGTTGCCAAGGACGTCGACCACGAAGATGAGGCTTCCGATGAGGCTGGTGCCCCACAGCGACGAGGCGTTGATCAGCGGCGTGGTGGCGTTGGGATCACCGATCATCACGATCGAGCCGTAGTGCGGCTTGCTGCCCCCGCCAGGCACGTACGCCGGTATGAAGGGCTGCAGCCCAGGCAGATCGGTGGCCGAGTAGGCCGCGGTGTCACCATACGTTTCGACGTTGATGAACCCCGAGTCCTTGCCATTGCCCGGCACGATGGTGTTGATGCCGGGACTCTCGAAGCCGATGCCGCCCAAGCCGGTTTGCTGCGCGACGTACTCGGCCTCCCAGCCACCCAGCGAGTGGCCGGTGACGAAGATGTCCCCGGCGGCATACCCCTGCAGGGCTGCCGCTGCCTGAACCCTCTGCTGGAAGGACAGCGCGTCGGTGAACGCCTGCGGAGTCGTGTTGGTCAGGATCACCTGGGCATCGGTGATGGCCTGGGTGATCGCGATCAGGGGATTGAACAACAGGTTGGTGCCACCCGTCGTGCCCTGGTAGGCGATGATGATCTGCTTCTGCGGCGTCACCCACACCTGCGCGGACATCCCCGACAAGACGTTGGTCGATGCCATCGGCGTGCCGTCGACGGTAAAGGCCTGCAGTCCGCCGGGGGTGCCTCCCAATACGTACTCGGCGGCGGCGGCGTTGAGGAATTGGGCGACCGTCGGCGTCGGTGCGGTCGTCGGGCCGGTGTAGGTCTGGGTCAGCAGCACCGGTTGCACGGCCGGGGTCCTGTTCAGGCCAAGCGCACCCTCGATCTGGCGGAACGCCGCGAACAACAGTTCGTCGATGGGGTTGAAGTCGAACGGGCTCTTGGGCCCGTCAGCGGCGACGGTGAGATCCAGCGCCTGAAGTAGCGAGTTGATGATGCGGCCAGGCAACGCGATGAGCTGGGCGATCGGCGAGAGCGGCTCAGGGGGACTGGGTGTGGTGGCGCTGGCCGTCGTCACGGTGGCGACCGCGGCGACCTTGGCGGCCAGCGTCGCGGTCGTCGTGGCCGTGGTGGTGGTGGTCGTCGTGAGGGCGGTCTTGGTGGCGGTGGCCGGGGACCGGGTAGTGATGGGGCCGTCTGCCGCGACGGGAGCCGAGTCGCCTTGGGCTGATTCCGCGGTGGTCTGATGCGATACCCCCGTCGGCTTGGTGGGGCGGGGCGCCTCCCGGGTCGTGGTCGGCGCCGGGTCCTGCTCCGGTGTCGTCGATGGCGGCTCCGCCGCGGGAGGCTTCGCGGTCGTCGGATCGGCGCTGGGGGGTGCCGCAACGGCGGTGGTGGGGCTGGCGGTGGTGGGGCTGGCGGTGCCCGAGGGTGGGCTGGACGAATCATGTTGCGGATCGGTCGGATTCGGGTGCGCGGCCGACGACTTCTCGGTCGGTCCGGTATCTGAGGAAGCCTTTGGGTGGGGATCGTCACCGTCGGACGACTTCTTGGGTCCCTGACCCGAATCCGAGGTCGAGTGGCCCGAGGGTTCGGGCTGGCCGGTGTCGGCCCACGCCACGCCGTGGCTCGCCGCAGCGGCGATCCCGATGCACACCGTCGCCACGGCGAGTCGGAACCGTAGCGGCGACCCCGTGCCAGGGTCCGCCATGCTTCGTTCGTGCACCATCATCGATGTCCCCTTTGACATTCCGTCGTGGCGTGCGGATTCACTGCCGACGAGGGCTGGCCCCTGTCGACGCGGTACACGACGCCGACAGGATATGACATCGGTTGATGTC
>NZ_JAVRQA010000228.1:0-26933 GCF_032161845.1 Mycobacterium sp. | reverse complement strand
GTACCGCGGTCGGCCGACACGTGAGCGGTCAGCAATTGCGGGCGTTCGTCGATGAACGACGTGGTGACCCGACCCGCGCGGAAGTCGGGATCGTCGACGACCGCCTGCAGGAACGGGATGTTCGTCGAGACCCCACGGATCCGGAACTCGGCAAGCCCTCGCCTGGCGCGTGTCACCGCGGTGTCGAAGTCGCGGCCCCGGCACGTCATCTTGACCAGCATCGAGTCGAAGTGCGCGCCGATCTCCGCACCGAGGGTGGTGCCACCGTCCAGCCGGATGCCCGCACCGCCCGGAGACCGGTAGCCGGTGATGCGTCCGGTGTCGGGCCGGAAACCCTTGGCCGGGTCCTCGGTGGTGATGCGGCACTGCATCGCCGCCCCCCGTACCCGAATCGAATCCTGACTCAGCCCAAGGTCCGCAAGCGTCTCCCCCGCGGCGATGCGCAACTGGCTGGCCACCAGGTCGACGTCGGTGATCTCCTCGGTGACGGTGTGCTCCACCTGGATCCGCGGGTTCAGCTCGATGAACACGTGGTTGCCGCGCTCGTCGAGCAGGAACTCAACGGTGCCCGCACACGTGTAGCCGATCTGACGCGCGAAGGCGACCGCATCCGCACAGATCTTGGCGCGCAACTCTTCTGGCAGGTTGGGAGCTGGCGCGAGTTCGATCACCTTCTGATGCCGCCGCTGCACGCTGCAGTCGCGTTCGAACAGGTGGATGACGTTGCCCTGGGTGTCGGCCAGGATCTGCACCTCGATGTGGCGGGGGTTGAGTACCGCCTGCTCGAGGTAGACCATCGGGTCGCCGAACGCCGACTCGGCCTCGCGGCTGGCGGCCTCGATCGCCTCGGCCAGCGCGTCGGGATCGGTCACCCGCCGCATGCCGCGGCCACCGCCGCCGGACACCGCCTTCACGAACAACGGGAAGTTCATCTCCGCCGACGCGGCCACGAGTTCGTCCACCGAATCCGACGGCGCCGACGACGCCAGTACCGGCAGACCGGCTTCCTGCGCCGCAGCGATCGCCCGCGCCTTGTTTCCCGTCAACTCCAGCACGTGGGCACCGGGACCCACGAAGGTGATGCCGGCCTCCGCGCACGCAGCCGCGAGCTCCGGGTTCTCGGAGAGGAACCCGTAACCCGGGTATACCGCGTCGGCACCCGCATCGCGGGCGACGCGGATGATCTCGTCGATGGACAGATAGGACCGCACGGGATGGCCCGACTCGCCGATCTGATACGACTCGTCGGCCTTCATCCGGTGCGCGGAGTTGCGGTCCTCGTAGGCGTACACCGCAACCGTCGCGATGTTCATCTCGTACGCTGCGCGGAACGCGCGGATCGCTATCTCACCGCGGTTCGCCACCAGGAGTTTGGAAATCACGCGCTACCCTATCGCGCCGCCGCCAGGACCGTTTTCAGATCAGGGTTGACCAGTAATTCCAGAAGCGCATCAGGATCATCAGGATCAGCGCGGTGAACCACAGCGCGACGATCGACCACCGCCACTGATGGACGATCCGGGCAAAGGCATTGCCCGCCATGGGCCGAAGGGCCGCCGAGGACACCACGACCAACAACGGGATCGTGACCGCCCAAACCGCCATGCAGTATGGGCACAGCGCCCCGATGACATACAGGCTCTGATAGATCAGCCAGTGGATGAACACCACGCCGAGCAGCGTGCCCGCGGCAAGTCCCGACCAAAACCATTGCGGTAGAGGCACTTTGGCGACGGCCAAGATACCGGCAACCACGACGACGGTGAACGCCACGACGCCGATGAGGGGGTTGGGGAAGCCGAACGCCGCCGCCTGCGGGGTGGCCATCACCGAACCGCAGGACAGTACCGGGTTGATGCTGCACGACGGGACGTAGGCGGGGTTCTCCAGCAGCTTGATCTTCTCGATCGTGAGCGTGATGGCCGCCGTGAGCCCGACCGCACCGGCGATCAGCACCCAGACCGCGCTGGGTGTCCGCACCCGGGCACCGGCGCCTGGCCGGGCCGGCAGGTCCGACGCGGTCTCGTCCGCAGCGGTCGTCGTCATCTCGTGGTCGTGGGGGTCGGGCTCCCGGTCGGCGCCGGGGCCGGCGGCGTGGGGGCCGGGGCCGCGGGCGCGGTGCCCAATCCGGGGACGTTGCCGACGATCTCCTTGACCTTCGCCACCAGCGCGTCCGGGGTGGAGAACTTGTAGTCCTCGCCGTTGATCCGCACGGTCGGCGTACCCGTCACGTTGGTCGCGGCGGCGAGACCCTTCACCATGTCCAGGTAGCGCCCGTTGTTGATGCACTCGGGGACCTTGCCGACGACCCCGGCCTGACGTGCGGTCTCGATCAACTGCTGATTGGTCGGGAACGTGGTGCCCGTTTCGCTGGGCTGCTGGGCATACATCGCGGCGTGGAACCGGCGGAACGCCTGCTTGTCCGGCGTGGTGTCCTCGTCGGCCACGCAGTACGCGGCGGCACCGGCCCTCGACGAGTAGTTCTGATTCGCCGGACGGTCGAGGATCGCGACCATGTAGAAGTCGGCGGCTATTGCCCCGCTGTCGATCAGCTTGGAGACGGTGGGACCGAACTGCTGCTCGAAGTTGCCGCAGACGGGACAGAGGAAGTCCTCGTAGAGAGACAGCACGGCCTTCGGCTCGGTCGTGCCCTCCTTGGTGATGACGTTGCTGGTCGCCACGCGGATCGACTTCGCCTCGCCGCCTGCGGGCTTGGTGCTTCCGGAGGTGACGATGTAGGCCACCAGGGCGACGGCGAAGATGACCACGACCGCGGTGAGCCCGACCTGGATCATCACGTTGCGCCTGCGGTCCGCAGCCTTCAAGTCGTAGCTGGCGGTCTTCTTGTTTTTCGTGGCCACGGCACTAGGGTACCGGCGACCTGCGAGCGCTCCCTCAGCCCCGGCTCAGGTGTGCCCGCAGCGCCGAGACGACCTCTGCGACGGCGGTGGCGCTGGCGCCACCGAGCGGGAAGAAATTGGCGAATCCATGGACCAACGGACCGAACTGCCGGTGATCGACGGGGACGCCTGCCGCAGCGAGCGCGTCCGCGTACTGATTGCCTTCGTCGCGCAGCGGATCGAAGCCGCCCGTCAGCACCATCGCTGGTGGCAAGCCGGCGAGATCGTCGGCCAGCAACGGCGAAATCCGCGGATCAGCGGTGTCGAGGGAAGAACCGCCGAGGTAGTTGTCGCGGAACCAGTCCATGTCCTTCTTGGTGAGGAAGTAGCCGTCGGCGAAGAGGGTCTTCGACCTGGTGTCGGCCGCGAAGTTGGTGGCCGGATACAAAAGCAGCTGCAGGGCGGGCAGGTCGATGCCGTCCGTGCGCGCCAGCTGGCACACCACCGCCGAGAGGTTGCCGCCGGCACTGTCGCCTCCGACGGCTATGCGCGACGGGTCGGCGCCGAGCTCCGCCGCATGCTCCAGCGCCCAGCGGTACGCGGCGTAACAGTCCTCGATGGCGGCGGGCGCCGGATGTTCCGGCGCGAGCCGGTAGTCGATCGCCAGGACGTGCACTCCGGCGTCGCGACACATCAAGCGGCACAGGTCATCATGGGTCTCGAGGTCCCCGACGACGAATCCGCCGCCGTGGAAGAAGACCAGAAGCGGCTCGGGTCCCGACCCCTCGGAACGGACCGGCGTGTAGTGCCGAACTGGAATCGAACCCGCCGGACCGGGTACCGAAGAGTCCCTGACGCCAACCGCGATCCTGGCATCGATCATCGATGCGAGTTTCCGCAGCTGCGACCTGGCGACGGTGACGTCAGTGCTGGCGACCAATCCGTTGACGCCCGCCGAACGCTGAGCCGCGAGCATGAACTGCAATGTGGTGTCGAGGGTATTGCCGTCGATCGTCACCGTCCGGCGCCCCAGCAGAAGCCGCTTCACGGCGTCGGGAAGGTGCGGCAGCAGGCGAAGCATCACGCCACTGGAGGCGTTGAGGACCGCCAACCGGGCGCGTCCGGGTTGGCCGACCTCCCGATCGGCCCGCGGTGCCGCGGATGCCCCCGTCGGAACCTGAACTGGCAGACTTCGCGTCATGGTTTCTCCTCCGAACCCTTCGGTTCCCTCGATCCCGCTGAATGACGGTAATTCGATACCCGTCATCGGGTTGGGCGTTTGGCAGACCCCCGCCGGCGATACCGAACGGGCCGTCACCGCCGCGCTCGACGCAGGATATCGCCATGTCGATACTGCGGCGGCATACGGCAACGAAGCAGAGGTGGGCCTGGCGCTGGCGGGTGCCGCCGCCTCCGGCATCAGCCGTGACGACGTATACGTGGTGACGAAGCTGTGGAATTCCGAGCAGGGGTACGACAAGACGCTGCGGGCCTTCGACGAGAGCCTGAAGAACCTTGGGATCGACTACCTCGACCTCTACCTCATCCACTGGCCCATGCCCGAGGTGGACGCCTACGTCGACACCTTCAGGGCGTTCGCGCACCTGCGCGATCAGGGCCGCATTCGCTCGATCGGCGTCAGCAACTTCGAGCCCGAGCACCTCAAGATCTTGGTCGACGCGACGGGGATCGTGCCCGCGGTCAATCAGATCGAGCTGCATCCCCTGCTCCCCCAGCGTGAACTGCGCGAGTTGCACGCCGGCCTGGGAATCGCCACCGAGGCGTGGAGCCCGTTGGGCCAGGGCTCGCTGCTCGAGAACGCGACCGTCGTCACCATTGCCGATGCACACGGAAAAACGCCAGCACAGGTGCTGATTAGGTGGCACGTCCAGCTCGGTAATATCGTCATCCCGAAATCGGTAAATCCAGACAGGATTGCGAGCAACTTCGACGTGTTCGACTTCGAACTCGGCGACGAGGACATGGCGTCCATCGGCTCGCTGGAGGACGGAACCCGACTGGGTCCCGATCCACGGACGTTCAACTTCACAGGGTAGGTGACATGACCTCGGCGGCAGCAATTCCTTCAGTGGCTCTCAACGACGGCAACAGCATCCCGGCACTCGGGATCGGCGTCGGCGAATTGTCGGACGCCGAAACCGAACGCGCCGTCTCCACCGCGCTCGAGATCGGCATTCGACTGATCGACACCGCGACGGCCTACGGCAATGAGGCCGCAGTCGGACGCGCGGTCGCCGCATCGGGCATTCCGCGCGCCGAGATCGTCATCACCACCAAGCTGGCCACCGAGGACCAGGGGTTGAGAGGAGCGCAGGACGCCTGCCGGGCCAGCCTCGACCGCCTCGGGGTGGACTACGTCGACTTCTACCTCATCCATTGGCCGGGCACAGACGCAGGCGCCTACCTCCACAGCTGGGGCGGGATGCTCAAGCTGCGGGAGGACGGTCTGGTCAAGTCCGTCGGCGTCTGCAACTTCTCCGCCGAGGATCTGTCCAACGTCGTCGAGCTGTCCTACGTTGCGCCCGCGATCAACCAGATCGAGTTGCATCCACTGCTCAACCAGTCCGCGCTTCGTGCGGCCAACGCCGAGCACGACATCGTCACCGAGGCCTACGGTCCGTTGGGCGTCGGCCGGCTCTTGGACAACCCGACCGTGACGGCGATCGCCGGCGAGTACGGCAAGTCGGCAGCGCAGGTGCTCATCCGGTGGAGCCTGCAACTCGGCAACGTCGTCATCCCCCGCTCGGCCACACCGGCCCGCATCGTCGAGAACGCCGACGTGTTCGAGTTCGAGCTGGCGGCAGAGCACATGGCGGCGCTCGACGGACTCGACGACGGCACCCGCTTCCGGCCCGACCCGGCCACCTACACCGGCACCTAGGAACCCGCGTATTCGCCAGGAGGTGGGCCATATCACCTGCGCTGGCAAACGGCGACGCCTAGACTCACCGCACGATCGACGACGTCGCACCGGGGGGGTGGGGTCATGACGGACGACTTGGATCCGGGACAGATCATCGAAGTGGGCATGGGTTTCATGCGGTCGAAGACCCTGCTTTCGGCAGTGGAACTCGGGCTGTTCACGGTGCTGGCGGACGATGCAATGACAGGCGCCGAACTCTGCGAGTCACTGGGACTCGCCCCGCGAGCCAACCCCGACTTCTTCGACGGCCTGCTGTCGATGGGGTTCCTGCACCGCGACGGCGACGGCGTCCAAGCGCGCTATCGCAACACGCCAGAGACGAGGCGATTCCTCGACCGCACCGAGCCCGGTTACGTCGGCGGCATCCTCGAGATGGCGAATGCCCGGCTCTACCCGTTCTGGGCGGATCTCACCGAAGGGTTGCGGACCGGCCAACCACAGACCGAGATCAAGTCGACCGGAGAGTCGATGTTCGGCGCGCTCTACGGCGACCCGGCTCGGCTGGAGCAATTCATCAACGGGATGACGGGCGCGTCCGCGGGAAACTTCATGGCGTTGGCCGAGAAGTTCGACTTCTCGCGCTACCGGACCTTGTACGACGTGGGCGGATCGGCTGGCATCCTGTCGATCATGGTCGCGAAGCGGCACGAGCACATGTCTTGTGTCAGCGCCGATCTGCCCGAAGTCGCGGCCATCGCAGCGAAGACGATCGCCGGATTCGGACTGTCCGACCGCGTCCAGACGGCGAACCTCGACTTCTTCAACGACGCGTTCCCCGCGGCAGATGTCATCACGATGGGCATGATTCTGCATGACTGGGACCTGCCGACGAAGAAGATGCTGATCGCCAAGGCCTACGAGGCCCTTCCCCCTGGCGGGGCGTTCGTCGCCATCGAATCGCTGATCGACGACGAACGGCGGCAGAACACGCAAGGTCTCATGATGTCGCTCAACATGCTGATCGAATTCGGCGTCGCATTCGACTACACCGGCGCGGACTTTGCGCAGTGGTGCAGCGAGGCCGGGTTCCAGCACACGGAGGTCATCCCGCTGACCGGGCCGTCGAGCGCGGCGGTCGCGTACAAATAGTCGCCCGCGCGTCCCGTGGAGGCACGGCCCTAACCCGTGGGACACGTCCCGGCCGCGTCGCGAAGCACCACGGCGGACCGGTCGTCGATCGGCAAGGCGTAGCCCCGCAGCACGGCGGCGAACTGCACCGCGTACTGACACCAGAACGCATGGTTGGGCGGCATCCAGTCAGCGGGTTCGGCGTCGCCCTTGTCCTGATTGGCCTGTCCGTCGACGGCCAACAGGTTGGCCGGGTCGTTCGCGAATCGTCTGCGCATGTCGTCGGCCCAGTCCCTGGCGCCGAGGTCCCATGCCAACGCCAACGGGACGATGTGGTCGATCTGCACTGCCGCGCCCACCTGATTGCCTCTGGTGAATGCGATCGTATCGTTGGTGTACGGGTCGTACAGGGTGCCGGTCGCCACCGCCGCGGGGCACCGCTTGATGGCCGTGAACGTCTTGTCGGCGAGGTCGCGGTCCAGGATGTCGTTGCGGGTGTCGCAGCCGTTGTGCCCTCCGGGGGCGGTGTTGTCGTCGGTCCAGGCATCGCCGAAAGCTGCTCGGCGGTAATCGTTTCCGTGCACGCGCGCCGGAATCAAGGGGATGCCGGCGAGGATGTCGACTCCCGGTGCCACGATGGGGACGTCGGCGTCGGCGACGAACCGGCTGCCGCGGCCGGTGGCCGTCGTCACCTGAACGGCGACCAGGATCGCGATGGCGACCGCCACGACGAGCCAGACGGGCTTCCTCACGCCTTGTCCAGATACTCGACGCGCTCCGTCTCGGCGAACGGCGCTGCCAACGCGGCGATTCCGCGGTGCTCCAGCAGCCTGGGGTCGGCGTCGTAGACCGATTCGGCGAAGGCGCGGGCCTCCTCGATGAGATCGCGGTGCTCTGCCAGCGACAGCAGTCGCAGGGTGATGGGTCGGCCGGACTGGCTGTGGCCGAGCACGTCGCCTTCGCGGCGCTCCTCGAGGTCGAGGTCGGCGAGTACGAAGCCGTCCGGGGTGGATGCGACGGCCTTCAACCGGGCCCCCGCCTTCGAGTCCTCGGGAAGGTTGGTGGCTAGCAGGCACAGGCTGGGGTGCTCGCCGCGGCCGATCCGACCGCGCAACTGGTGCAGCTGGCTGATGCCGAAGCGGTCGGCGTCCATGACGAACATCACCGTTGCGTTGGGCACGTCGACACCGACCTCGATGACCGTCGTGCACACCAGCACGTCGATGTCGCCCGCGCGGAACGCCGTCATGGCGGCATCCTTCTCGTCCCCGGTGAGCCTGCCGTGCATCAGCCCGAGCCGCAGCCCGCTCAGCGGTCCGTTGCGGAGCCGCTCGAACAACTCGACGACGGTGGTGACGGGCGGCCCCGGCTCATTGTTGCTCGCCTTCTTGCCCGAATCCTTGCCACCCGTGTCGCTTTCGTCGATGCGAGAAGCCACGATGTAGGCCTGACGGCCGGCGTCGACCTCTTCGATGATCCGCTGCCAGGCGCGCTGCAGCCACGCCGGCTTCTGGCCGACGAAGATGGTGTTGGTGGTGATCGGACGCCTGCCGCGGGGCAGCTCGCGAAGAACCGACGTCTCGAGATCGCCGTAGACGGTGAGGGCGACCGTCCGCGGGATCGGCGTCGCCGTCATCACCAGAAGGTGCGGAGTGACACCGCCGACGGCCTTCGCGCGCAAGCGATCCCGCTGCTCGACGCCGAACCGGTGCTGCTCGTCGACGACGACCATGCCGAGGTTGTGGAACTCGACGGCGTCCTGCAGGAGGGCGTGCGTGCCGATGACGATGCCCGCCTCACCGCCTGCCACCTCGTCACGAACCTGGCGCTTCTGCTGCGGCGTCATCGACCCGGTGAGCAGCGCCACCCTGGTGGCACCCTCCTGGCCACCGAGTTGGCCGGCCATCGCAAGGGGGCCAAGCACGTCGCGGATCGACCTTGCGTGCTGAGCGGCAAGGACTTCCGTCGGCGCCAGCAAGGCGCACTGGTAGCCGGAGTCCACCATTTGCGCCATCGCCAGCACCGAGACGATCGTCTTTCCCGAACCCACCTCACCCTGCAGCATCCGGTGCATCGGCTTGGTGTCGGCGAGTTCGGTCGTCAGCACGTCGAGGACGTCACGCTGACCCGCCGTGAGGTCGAACGGCAGCTGCCGACTTAACGCGGCCGCCAACCCGTCGTCCCTGGGCGGCGCGGACGGCCCGGTCTCGCTCAGCGCGCCGTGCCGACGTTCCACCAGGGCCCACTGCAGGCCGACGGCCTCGTCGAGGGCCAACCGCTCGCGCGCACCCTCTCGATCCTTTTCGCGCTCGCCGAGGTGGATGGCCCGCAACGCCTCGTCCTCGGAGGGTAGATTCCGTTGCCACAGAATCGATTCGGGCAGCGGATCATCGATCGGATCCAGTACGTCGAGGACCTGCCGGACGCACGCGTAGATATCCCAGCTCTGCACCTTGGCCGACGCCGGGTAGATGGGAAAGAAGTCCCGCTCGAACGCCGAGAGCAGCACGTCGCCATCCGTCTTCTGCGACGTTTCGGCGATCTTCGCCAGCGACCGGCTGCCCTTGCCCTGCCCGCTTCCCTCCAGGATCAGGAAGGCCGGATGCGTCAATTGCATTGTGCCCTTGAAGAATCCGACTTCACCCGACAGCATCAGCCGCGTGCCCTCGACCAGAATCTTCTTGGTGAACTTGGCATTGAAGAAGGTGGCCGTGACCTTGGGCTTGCGGTTGGCCAGGGTGATCACCAGGAACTCACGCTTGGGCTGCCGGTTGGTCCAGCGGACCTCGGCCTTGGCGATCTCGTCGACGAAGGTGACGTGCTCCCCTTCCGCGGGGGGTTCCCAGCCCTCTTCGAGCACCGACATGCCGTGGCTGTAGCTGCGGGGGTAGTGCCGAAGCAGGTCGTCGACCGTGCGGATGCCGAAGTGTTCTTCCAGCGGCCCCGCCGACTTGGCGCCGATGACGCGATCCAGCTTGTCCGTGAGCGCGACCCTCATGTCGTCCCGTCGCTTCGCTCGCCCAGCATGTCTACTCCACCCCGATCAGTAGGGCGTCGCCCCGGTGGCCCGTGTGATAGGTCACCAACTCGGCGCCGAGGTGCCGATGGTGCACGTGGTCCTGCAACGCAGCGCCCACCGCGGGGTCGACGCCGGCGCCGGTCAGGACCGTGACGAGTTCGCCGCCCGCACTGAGCAGCAGATCGATGAGACCGGCGCCCGCGGCGGTCACGTCGTCCCCGACGATCAGCACCTCATCGCCGGCGATGCCGAGGCCGTCACCCGGCCTGCAGGCACCTGCCCACGTCAGCGCCTCGGTTTCGGCCACCCGCACCGACCCGTGCCTTGCCCCTGCCGCCGCCCGCGCCATGGTGTACCCGTCGTCGACCGCCAGACGGGCGGCGTCGTGCACGGCCAGCGCGGCGAGGCCCTGGACCATCGAGGCCGCAGGCACGGGCACGACGTCGATGCCCCAGCCGATCGCCGCAGTGCAACCGGCCACCAACTCCTCGGCTGCGACGTAGCCGTTCGGAAGGACCATGATCTGCGCGGCTCCCGCGTCGATGAGCGCGCGGAGCAGGTGCTTGGCGCTGATCGCCGTGTCGGCGTCCTGGCTGAGCACGTGCGCGCCCTCTCCCTCGAACAGTGCGGTCGCGCCGTCGCCGTCGACGATCGCCAGCACGGCCCGGTCGCGGGTCCATCCGCCAGACGGACGCGCCCCCGCACCGGTCAGCGCGGTGATCTGGATCTGGCTGGGGGTGCCGACGGTCAAGCCCGCCTCGACGGCGGCGCCCGCATCGTCGGTGTGGACGTGCACGGAGTAGCGGCCGCCGGTTCCCGATGCGGCGATCGTCACCGACTCGCCGAAGTTGTCGAGCGCCGACCGCAGCAGGTCGAGACCCTCGTGGTCGCAGCCGTTGACGAGGTACATCACCTCGAATTGCGGTGGCGCCACCACCGAGACGTCGGCGCGCGCCGGCGTGGCACCGGAAGGTTCGTAGGTCAGCCGGTGCGGAGCGTGTCCGGTGAGGGTGGCCGTCAGCGCGTCGAGCAGGACGAGAAGGCCGCGCCCGCCGGCATCGACCACCCCCGCATCGGCCAGCACGTCGAGTTGCTGGGGGGTCTTCTCGAGCGCGATCACCGCGGCGTCCGACGCCACCCTGACGACCTCCGCGGCGTCCGCGCGGTCGAGCGCGGCGTCTTCGGCAGCACCCGCGGCCGCCGCGAGCACCGAGACGATGGTGCCCGGCACGGTGTCGCTGACCGAGGCGTCGGCAAGGACGACGGCGTGTCTCAGCGCGGCTGCGAGAACGGGCCCGTCGATGTCGACGAGTACGCCGTTGCGTTCGTCGGCGGCCCCGGCAGCGACGTCGGCGACGCCGCGCAGAATCTGCGAGAGGATCACCCCGGAGTTGCCACGGGCCCCCTGAAGTGCGCCCTCGGCCAGCGCGGCGGCCACGGTCGCCACGTCGGCGTCGCGCAGTGCCTCGGCCCTGGCTCCCGCCGCGCGCATGGTGAACAGCATGTTGGTTCCGGTGTCCGCATCGGCGACGGGGAACACGTTGAGGCGGTTGATCTCATCGGTACGCGCAATCAGGTGCGTGACCGCCGTGTGGGCCCACTCCTGCAGGGCGGTGGCGTCGAGTAGGCGTGCGGACATGCCAAACCGCCTCTCCTTCGACCCAACGCGGCCACGTGCGCGTCAGCCTAGCCACTGTGCCCGACACCTCCCCGATTCCGCCTCGGTCATGCACGAGGTGTCGCGCCGATGCCCGCCGTTTTGGCGATCGCAGCGGCTGCCGGTATCCTGGTCAGGTTGTTGGGTCACCCGCGTTGCGGTCGTTGGCCCCCCAGAACCGATCAAGGAGTTTCACATGGCTGCGGTTTGCGATGTCTGCGGGAAGGGTCCCGGCTTCGGCAAGTCGGTGTCGCACTCCCATCGCCGTACCAATCGCCGGTGGGATCCGAACATCCAGACCGTGCACGCCGTGTCGCGCCCCGGTGGCAACAAGAAGCGCATCAACGCCTGCACGTCGTGCATCAAGGCGGGCAAGGTCGCACGCGGCTAGTTCGATCTTCGCCGCCAGACTGCGGTGAGATCGCGCTGACGCGTCAGCGCGATCTGTCAGCAGTCTCGGCGAGGTTCGCGGGCTAGGTTCGTGAGCTAGGGCAGTCGCCAGTCGATCTGTTCGGCACCCATCTGCCCGAGTAGCTCATTGGCGCGGCTGAACGGCCGCGATCCGAAGAACCCGCGCGACGCCGACAGCGGTGACGGATGTACCGACTCGATGGTCGCGCAGTGCGCACCCGTCAACATCGGCAATAGCGTCTGCGCGTCGCGTCCCCACAGCACCGCCACCATCGGCTGCGGCCTCGCCACCAGTGCGCGGATCGCGCACTCGGTGACGGCCTCCCACCCCTTGCCGCGGTGCGACGCCGGCGTGCCCGACCGGACGGTCAACACCCGGTTGAGCATCATGACCCCGCGCTCGGCCCACGGCGTCAGGTCACCACAACTGGGCGCGGGGTGACCCAGGTCGGTGACGTACTCCTTGAAGATGTTGTCCAGGCTGCGCGGCAGCGGACGCACGTCGGGCGCCACGGAGAAGCTGAGCCCGACCGCGTGCCCAGGGGTCGGATACGGATCCTGCCCGACGATCAGCACACGCACCCGCTCGATCGGAAAGGTGAAGGCGCGCAGCACGTTCTCACCGGCGGGCAGGTAGCGCTGTCCCGCGGCGATCTCGGACCGGAGGAAGTCGCCCATCTGGGCGACCTGATCGGCGACCGGTTCGAGCGCGCGGGCCCAACCGTCCTCGACGAGTTCTGAGAGCGGGCGTGCAGTCACGAGAGGCCAACCTAGCCGACGCGAAGATCGCGACGCGCCTTGGGATTCGCCGCAACGCCGGAATGTGTCGTGCGAGTATTACCGCGGCGGCCCTCTTTTCACCGCAAGTGGTCGAGTTCGACGCTCGAGTCGGGAGACGCAATGTGTGGTTGCGATGGCACGCCAGGCAACGCAGATCATGGTGCCTCCGGCCAGATATCGCGGAGGGCCGCGCTGGTGGCGGGATCGGCCGCCATGGGCGCAGTCGCCCTCGGAACGGCCGCGTCCAGCCCGGCCGAAATCCCGCAGCCTCCCCTGTCCCCTCCGTCGTTGCCCAACAACGCCCTGATCACCGTCGGCGTCGCCGCCGGTCCGCCACCGACCCCCGACCGGTTCGGGATCTGCTCGGTGCTCAAGATCGGCGACGAGCTATACGTGATCGATTGCGGACTTGGCTCCCTCAACGGTTTCACCAACGCGGGCCTGCACTTCCCCGACATCAAGAAGATGTTCATCACCCACCTGCACGCCGACCACATCGTCGACTACTACAGCTTCTTCCTCTCCGGCGGCAATCAGTCCAAGGCAGGCCAAGCACCGGTCATGGTCTACGGGCCCGGCCCCGCCGGGGGATTGACCGGCAGCCAGGTCGGCAACCCGAACCCACCAACCATCAACCCCGCCAATCCCACACCAGGACTCGCCGCGATGACCGCATCCCTGAACGAGGCGTTCGCCTACACGGGCAACGTCCTGATTCGAGACCAAGGCATCGACGACATCCAGAGCCTGATGAACGTCACCGAGATCGCTGTGCCGCCGGGATCGGATTACCTGAACAGATCGCCGACGATGAAGCCGTTCTTCGTGGTCGAGGATGACAACGTCATCGTCACCGCAACGCTCGTCTCCCATTACGACGTCTACCCGGCATTCGCCTTTCGCTTCGACATCAAGAATCCCGCTGTGTCAGTGACCTTTTCCGGCGACACCACCAAGAGCGACAACCTGATCAGGCTCGCCCAAAACACGGACTTCCTGGTGCACGAGGCCGAGTTCAGCCTCGACGACGCGTTCTACGACAACAGGTTCCCGCCGGATTATCTGCCGAATTCGCACACGTCGGCGGAGCAGGTCGGGGAGGTCGCCGCGGCGGCGAAGGCCAAACAGGTGATCCTGAGCCACTACCAGGTATTCGCCCCGTCGGGCATCATCACCGACGCGCGATGGCTCGGCGAAATCAGTAAGCACTACTCGGGTAAAGCCACGGTCGCCAAGGACGGACAGGTCTTCGCGCTATGAGTACCGCAACCAGTGTCGCGCTGGAAGAGCACTTCATCATCCCCTCGTTCCTCGACTACCTCGCGCAGGGAATGCCCAACGTCCCCGATGACGCCAAGACGACGCTGATCCGACGGCTCCTTGACTTCGGCGAGGAACGGCTGTCGGAAATGGATGCCGGCGGCGTCCGAAAGTCGGTGCTGTCGATCTCCGGTCCCGGAGTGCAGTGCGAACCGGATGTCGCGACGGCGACGCGACGTGCCGCCGAAGCGAACGACGCGCTCGCCGACGTGATGGCGCAGCGGCCCGACCGCTACGGCGGATTCGCCCATCTCGCCATGCAGGACCCTGGTGCGGCCGCCGACGAGCTCGAGCGGTGCATCCGTGACCTCGGATTCAGCGGAGCGATGATCAACAACCACACCCTCGGGGTGTACCTGGACGACGCCCGCAACGACGTGTTCTGGGAACGGCTGCAGCATCTCGACGTGCCGTTGTACCTCCACCCTGGCGACTCGTTCCGGCTTCCCTACGTGTTCGAAGGCGCCCCCGAACTCGTCAAGCCGACCTGGGAGTGGACGACCGAAACCGCCAGCCACGCACTGCGACTGATCGTGACGGGCGTGTTCGACCGGTATCCGCGGGCACAGGTCATCCTCGGCCACATGGGTGAGACGCTGCCCTTCATGTTGTGGCGGCTCGACAGCCGGTATGCGTTCACGGCCACCGACCGTCGGGTGCAGCGCAATCCGTCGGACTACCTGCGAGACAACTTCTCGGTGACGACGTCGGGGCAATGCTCCGACGTCCCACTACTTGCATCGCTGGCGTCGATGGGCCAGGACCGGGTGATGTACTCCATCGACTATCCGTACGAATCCTCGGACATCGCAGGCCGATTCATGGAAACGGCAGCGATATCGGAAGACACCCGTGCCCTCGTCGGCCACCGGAATGCGGAAGCGATACTCAAACTCACGTCGTAGTGGTCGGGCCACCGAACGACTGCCAGCCCGCGCTTCCCGTCGGTTCGACGCCGTCCACCAGCACGCGTGCGGACCCCGCGAACACGGTGCCGATTCGGCGCCAGCCGGCGGGGACTGCGCCGGGGAACGTTGCGACGAGGGCATGATCCTCGCCGCCACCGAGGACCCATGCCCATGGATCCTCGTCGGCCGCCAGGGCGGCGTCGACGAGCGCATCGTGGTCAGGCGCCAGCGCCGCACGTGACAGGTCGATCCCGACACCCGACGCGTCGGCAATGTGACCGAGGTCGGCGACGAGACCGTCCGAAACGTCGGTCATCGCCGTGGCACCCCCATCGGCCGCCATCCGCCCATGGCCGTACGGAACCGTGGGCACCAGGTGGCTGCGTCTCAGCTCGGCGAAGTCTCCGATGTCCTCTCGAATGTCTCTGAGCCACAACGCGTATCCGGCGGCCGACCGACCCAGTCCACCGACCACTGCAACGGTGTCGCCCGGCCGCGCTCCGCTGAGCGGGATGGCCACCCGCCCCCCGAGGTCACCGAGCGCGGTCACCGAGATCACCCACTGCGGTGCGGCCACCAGATCGCCGCCGACGATGCTCGCGCCGAATGTGCGGGCCTCCTCCCACATTCCGTCGGAGAGCCGCAGCGCATCGTCGCCGAGGGTGTCGCCCGGCGCACCGAAGGCGACGACGAACGCCGTCGCCGCCGCACCCATCGCCTCGATGTCCGCGGCATTCTGGGCGATCGCCTTGCGACCCACGTCGTGCGGCGTCGACCAGTCGAGTCGGAAGTGCCGCCCCTCGATCAGCATGTCGGTCGACACCACGACCCGACCGTCGGCCGTGGCGACGACGGCCCCGTCGTCGCCGGGGCCCACCAAGACGGTCGGCGGCTGCCAACGCCCATCGACGAGGCGGTCGATCATCGCAAACTCGCCGAGCTCGGCCAGCGTCTCGGGGTGCTCGTCGTCGGCCATGTCACCCGTTACCTGAAATGTGAGTCATTGTGTTACCAAGCATTTCAGGCAGCCTCCTCGTTAGGGGAAGCACTCCCGTCGTCGTGGGCGTGTTCATCGCCTACGTCGGTGTGGGTTCGGGTTTCACAGCCACCAGCCGCACCAGGGGGTGTGGTCTTATGGTCGGCTCCGCCCGTAACGACCCCGGTACTCGGGTCCGTAACGCGTTGCGCATGGCGCGCGAGGTTGACCGCCGCATTGAGATCACGATCGATGATCAGGCCGCAGCGATCACATTGATAGGTCCGCTCGGCCAGGTGCAGCTTGGCTTTCACCACACCACAGCCAGAACATGTCTTCGAGCTGGGAAACCACCGATCGGCCTTCACAAGGCGCGACCCGTACCAGCTGGTCTTGTAATCGAGTTGGCGCAACACATTACCGAGGCCTGCATCACCGAAGGCACGGTTCAGGCCGCGCTTGCGAGCCCCGCCGGCGGCCATCATGTTCTTCACCGCGAGCGTCTCGACACCGATCACGGCGTGGCGCTGGGCCAGCATCGTCGTAAGCTTGTGGATCCGATCAGCCCGCAGCCGGGCAATCCGTGCATGGGCGCGACCGATCTCGGCTTGTGTGCGGACCCAGCCGCGCGAGGCGTCCCGCCGGGATCGAGCAACCGGATCCCAGGAGCCGACTTGGCGGGCCGCCTTGCGTTGCAACGCCCGCAATGTCCGATCGGCGGCCTTGAGTTCCCGCGGTGCCCGATGGCGGGCGAGTTCGGTGCCGTTGGGGTCGGCAACAACCAGGAGGTCCTTCACGCCAGCATCGATCCCAATGACTGCGGCTCCGGCCTTGACGTGCGCCGGGCGCCCAATCTCGCGGGCCACCAGGGCGGTGAACGACACCAGCCAGCGGCCCCGTTCCAACCGGATGGTGGCCCTCAGGATGCGTGCAGTCCCAGCATCGACGCGGCGCACCAACTTTCGGGTCGACTCATGCGTCCGGATCGTGCCCACCCGCGGCAACGTGACGTGATGGCGATCGGCCTCGACCCGGATGGTCCCGGTCGTGAACGAAAACGACTTGACCGCGCGGTGTTTGGACTTGAAACGAGGAAACCCGGATGGCCCGCGCCGGGTGCCTTTCTTCGACGACGACCAATTCGACAGGGCCTGCGCCAGATTTCGGCATCCGCCGGCGTACACCTCCTTGGAATTCTCCGTCCACCACGGCACGCCGTCTGATCCGATGGCGACGGTGTGTTTGCGGCGGTTCCACTCGTTGCGCAACGACTGAAACGACCACCCGATGCTCGGGGTCAGATCCTGCGCGGCGACACCGTAGGAACGTTCCGCGATGCGTTGATCCAGGTTGGCCTTCACCGCCGCGAGCATCGTGTTGTAGGCCACCCGGGCGCCGCCGGCATGGGACAGCAATACACCCGTCTGGGCCCCAGTGGGTGCAAGAGCGAACTGGTAGGACTGCGCGGTCCACCCCTGCGGAATCTCGAAACCCGCCATCAACCCACCTCGACCGGATCCGGCTGGGTTTTCGTCGCCGTCAGCGCCCGTATCGCGCGGTTCCGGGCGCCCCGGCGCCCATACGAGGGGGCGCACGTCGAAGTGAGCCCCTCGATCACGTCGCGGACCAGATCATCGTCGGCCTCCCCGTCATCGACCACGGCGACCCCCCGGTCTTGGGCGCACAACGCAACCTTCAGATACTCCGCTCCGTAACGGGCCAGCGCGATCCCGATGCTCCACGACGATCACCGTGGCAGACAGGTCCGACAACACCCGCGCCAACCCGGGGCGGTTGCCATTGACGCCCCCGCCGACTTCGCTGTCCACCTGGCCAACCTCGATGCCCTCAGCGGTCGCCCACCCACACAACCGTGCCAACCTGACGATCCAAATCCGAACGCTGATCATTACTGGCGACCCGCATTAGCACCACCCGCTGCTGGATCCCGGCCGAACCGGAGGCGACGTCAACCAAAATGGTCCCTGACGGCAATCGCCGGAACGGCGCTGACATCCGACCCTCACGCACCCACGCATAGGCCGTCTGCGGATACACACCCACCGGCCGAGCCCATACCGCCAACTTCACAACGCCAGCCAAACACACATTCACTTATACAAACTCACACATCTGCGCGTGTAGCCGAGCAGTTCGCTACCCCCGATTTTGCGTGCCCTGAACACCAGCGCGACCTGCGGTACGTTTGGTCCCTGCGGCGTGGAGTCTATGCAGCCCGAACGGAGGACGGCGCGAGTGGTCGAGGCATTCATGCTGATTCAGACCGAGGTGGGCCGCGCCGAGGTCGTCGCCAAACAGCTGGCAGCGCTGCCCGGGGTGACCTCCTCGGAGTACGTGACGGGCCCGTACGACGTCGTGGCCCGCGTCGAGGCCGGCACGGCATCCGAGCTGGAGTCCGCCGTCGTCCCGAGCGTGCAGCAAGTCGTCGGCATCACCCGCACGCTGACCTGTCCCATCGCCGACGGGGCGCACACCTAGAGTTGCCGGGTGACCGAATCCGTTCCCGACGACGAACGTGACGGCCCCCCGCGTGGAATCCTCATCGCGGCAATCGTCATCGCGGTGGGAGCGATCGGCGCCCTCTTGGTGGTAGCCGCAACCAGGGAGGCGACCCCCGCACCCCGGCCCGTCGCCATTGCCGCTGCGCCAGCGCCCCATGCCGCAGACGACGCCTGCCGCGCCTTGATGAGTGCCCTCCCCGACGTGATGGGTGATTACCACCGTGCGCAGGCGGTCGAACCCGTTCCGGCGGGCGCGGCGGCCTGGCAGGCCCAACCCGACGGCGAGCCGGTCATCATTCGGTGCGGACTGGATCGCCCCGACGACTTCGTTTCGAGTTCGCCGCTCCAAGGTGTGGACGACGTGCAGTGGTTCCGGATACCCGGGGATGGCCGCACCACGTGGGTCACCGTCGACCGGCCCGTGTACGTCGCACTGACGCTGCCCGACGGATCGGGGCCGACGCCGATCCAACTGATCTCCAAGGCGGTGGCGCGGGCGATGCCCCCGACCCCGCTCAATCCGGGACCGATCCGCTAGCGCAGGCCCGTGCCACGCGCGACCGCGGTCTCGACCATGGCAGCCAGCAGGGTCGGATAGTCGACGCCGCTGGCCGCCCACATCCGCGGATACATCGAGATCGTGGTGAACCCTGGCATCGTGTTGATCTCGTTGATCACCGGGCCGTCGTCGGTGAGGAAGAAGTCGACGCGCGCGAGACCCTGGCAATCGATGGCACGGAACGCCTTGATCGCCAATTGCCTTATCTCAGAAGCGATCTCGTCATCCACCTTGGCGGGGACGTCGAGTTCGGCGGCGTCTTCGAGATACTTCGTCGCGAAGTCGTAGAACGCATCCTCGCGACCACGAACGCCTGCCACCCGAATCTCGCCGACCGTACTGGCCTCGACGCGCCCATCGGGAAATTCCAGCACGCCGCACTCCAGCTCACGGCCGGGAACGGCGGCCTCCACGATCACCTTGGGGTCGTGCCGACGGGCATGGGTGATGGCGGCGGCGAGATCGTCCCAGGACGTGACCCGGCTGACGCCGATCGACGAGCCACCGCGTGCTGGCTTGACGAAGACGGGCAGGCCGAGGCGCTCACGGTCGGAGAGTTCGAGGGTTTCATCGTGTGCGCGCAGCACCACCTGGTCGCCGATGGGCAGGCCTTCGGCGGCGAGCAGCTTCTTGGTGAATTCCTTGTCCATGCCTGCCGCGCTGGCCAGCACGCCCGCGCCGACGTACGGCACGCCGGCGATCTCGAGCAGCCCCTGAATGGTGCCATCCTCGCCGTACGGCCCGTGCAGCACGGGAAAGACCACGTCGACGGCGGCGAGGATCTCTCCCGGCCCCTCGCCGAGGGACAGGAGTTGGCCGCGGCGTCCTGGATTCGCCGCAAGCGCAAGTTCCGTACCGGCCGCTCCCGTCACCCCTGGCAGTTGACCGTCGGTGATCGCGAGGGACTCGTGCTGGCCGTCGGTCAGCACCCAGGATCCCTCCGGCGTGATGCCGACGGCGACCACCTCGAAGCGCTCCGGGTCGAGGTTGCGGAGGATGCTGCCTGCGGAAACGCAGGAGATGGCGTGCTCAGAGCTTCGCCCGCCGTAGACGACGGCAACACGGACGCGGGGGTTCGGGCGGTCGGTCACAACCTAGAGAGGTTACCGCCCACCCTCGAACGCGGTGCGCACTGCTCGCTGAGCTGGGATTTCACCGAGCGTCGGCGCCTCAGACATCCAATGCCTGCCCGACGTCGGTGATGAGATCGTCGGTGTCCTCGATGCCCAACGACATCCGCGCGAACCCGTCCGGTACCGGGTCGCCCCACCGCGCTCGCCGGTCCACCGAGGTATGGATGCCGCCGAAACTGGTCGCGGCCACCACCAGTTCGCTCTGCTCGACCAGGCGATGCACCGCGGCCGCGTCGGCCAGTTCGAACGCGACGAGGCCACCGAAGCGCTTCATCTGCGCGCACGCGACGTCGTGCGCAGGATCGTCGGGCAGGCCGGGGTACCGCACCGACCGGACCGCCGGGTGGTCGCGCAGCATGAAGGCCATCGCAAGGGCGTTCTGACACTGGCGCTCGAACCGCAGCCCGGCGCTGCCGAGGCTGCGCAGCGCCAGCCAGGCCTCGAACGGGCCGAGAATGGCCCCGGCGAGCAGTCGTTCGCGCTCGACGGCCGCCATCAGCTCGGGGTGGCAGCTGGCGACGTATCCGGCGATCAGATCGCTGTGACCGGATAGCGCCTTGGTGGCACTGGCCACCACCAGGTCGGCACCGAGTGAAAGTGGTTGCTGCCCAAGCGGTGTCGGCGCCGTATTGTCGACGACGAGGGTGGCGCCGCGGCTACGGCAGGTCAGCGCCAGCCGGTGCAGGTCTACGACGTCCAGGGTCGGGTTGACCGGCGTTTCCGCCACGACGACGTCGGCGGACTCGGCGGCCGCACACATGTCGGCAGCGCGCGCCGTGCGCACCTCGACGCCCAGCGGGGCAAGGTATTCCACCGCGTACTGGCGCACCTGGTAATAGCCGTCGGCGGGCACCACCAGTGTGGTTCCCGGCTTGGCAAGCACGCGAAGGACCGACGTGATGGCGGCCATGCCCGACCCGAAGGCGAGCGCGGAGGTGGCCCCCTCCAGCTCGGCGAAGGCCGACTCGAGTTGGCGCCAGGTCGGATTGGAGCTGCGCCCATACGAATCCAGCGCAAGCGATTCATCCGTCGAAAGGTGGTAGGCCGAAACCGGAACCGGTGGCGAGGTCACCGGCTGGCCTGGAATCTGTTGCGAGGATGCAGCTTTGACGCTACGAGTCGAGTCGCCGTACGGTCCGGTCATCGGATCATTCCGGCTTCGTGCTGCGGCCGAGCAGCCGCGCCACTGCCTGGTCGACCGACAGCCCCTGGTGGCACACCCCGTGCACCGCGTCGGTTAGGGGCATCTCGACGTCGTAACTGGTCGCCAGCGCGAGCACCGACTCACACGACGTGACACCTTCTGCGACGTGCCCGCCCGCGTCGTGCAGCGCCGACTCCATGGTGCCGCCTCGACCGAGACGCTCACCGAAGGCCCGGTTGCGCGACCGGGGCGACGTGCAGGTGGCCACCAGGTCACCGACTCCCGCGAGGCCGGCGAGCGTGGCGCCCTTGGCACCCAACGCGATTCCCAGCCGCATGATCTCGGCGAGCCCGCGGGTGATGATCGCGGCGGCGGTGTTCTCCCCTAGACCCACACCGGCGGCCATGCCACTGGCCAGCGCGATGACGTTCTTGCATGCGCCGCCGATCTCCGCACCCACGACGTCCGAGTTGGTGTACGGCCGAAAGTAGCCGGTGGAGAAGGCCCGCTGAAGCGTCACGGCTCGCCCAGAGTCGGAACACGCGACGACGGTGGCCGCCGGCTGCTCGTCGAGGACCTCGGCTGCGAGGTTGGGGCCCGTGACGACGGCGACCCGGGCCGGATCAACCCCGGTCACCTGGACGATCACCTGGCTCATCCGCAGCAGGGTGTTCAGCTCGATGCCCTTCGCGACGCTCACCAGCGTGGTGTCGCTGCCGATCGCTTCGCGCCAGGACTCCAGATTGACGCGCAACGTCTGCGCCGGCACGGCGAGCAGCACGGTGCACGCGCCGTCGAGGGCCGATGCGGCGTCGCCCGTCGCGCGGATCGACGCGGGAAGCTCGACGTCGCCGATGTAGCCGGTATTGCGATGGGTGTCGTTGATCTCGTCGGCCAACTCGGCACGTCGCGACCACAACGTCACGTCGTTGCCAGCGTCGGCGAGTACCTTCGCCAACGCCGAACCCCACGCTCCAGCGCCCATTACCGCAGCCTTTACCACGGGAACAAATCTAGCCTGACGGGCGCTGCTGGCAGGATGGCACCCATGAGCGGCACCAGCACCGACAGATCGGCTTCTGGCGCGAACGCAGCGACGGGGAATCAGCACGTCGGGCTGATCATCGCGGTCAAGAGGTTGAGTGCAGCCAAGACGCGGCTCGCCTCGGCGTTCGCCTCGGACGTCCGCGAAGGCGTCGTGCTGGCGATGCTCGAGGACACCATCGCCGCCGCCTCCTCCGTATTGACGGTCCGTGCGATCACCGTCGTGACCCCCGACCTCGTCGCGGCCGCGGCCGCCCGCGAGCTCGGGGCTCGTGTCCTCGTCGATCCCACCCCAGAAGGACATCCCGATCCGCTGAACAACGCCATCTCGGTGACCGAGGCCTCGATCCGCGCCGAGACGCCGAACGTCGGCGTGCTGCAAGGCGATCTGCCCGCGCTTCAACCGCGTGAGCTCGCCGAGGCCATCGCGCAGGCGCGCCGAAATCAGCGCAGCTTCGTCAGTGACCGACACGGCACGGGAACCTCGGCACTCTTTGCCTTCGGCGTACCGCTGCTGCCCATGTTCGGCGCCGATTCAGCACGGCGACACAAGGATTCGGGTGCGGTTGAGCTGACGGGCCGGTGGCCAGGACTGCGCTGCGACATCGACACGCCCGACGACCTCGCGACGGCACTTGGCCTCGGGGTGGGGGCGGTCACCAAGAACACTGTCGGCGGCACCTAGCACCCCCGGCGGAACATGGGGGATGATCTCTTCTGTGACCGAAGCCGAGATACGAACTGCCGAAGCGGACTGGGCGACGGATGGCAGCACGCCGGAGGCGCCGCCGGCCACCACCGCGGACGCGATCGAAGACGCCCTACCCGATGACCGCTACCTCAATCGCGAATTGAGCTGGCTGGACTTCAACGCCAGGGTCCTGGCGCTGGCCGCCGATCCGTCGCTGGCGCTGCTGGAGCGGGCCAAGTTCCTGGCGATCTTCTCGTCGAATCTCGACGAGTTCTACATGGTCCGCGTGGCCGGCCTCAAACGTCGCGACGAGATGGGACTGTCGGTGCGCTCGGCCGACGGGCTGTCGCCGCGCGAACAGTTGCGCCGCATCGGCGAGCGGACACAGCAGCTCGCCAGCAGGCACGCCAAGGAGTTCATGGAATCGGTGCGGCCAGCGCTGGCCGACGAGGGCATCATCGTGGTGACCTGGGCTCAGCTCGACGACGACGAACGGTCCCGGCTCTCCACCTACTTCCACGAGCAGGTGTTCCCCGTCCTGACCCCGCTAGCGGTCGATCCGGCGCACCCGTTCCCGTTCGTGAGCGGGCTCAGCCTGAATCTTGCGATCACCGTCAGGCAGCCCGAAGACGGTACCCAGCACTTCGCCCGCATCAAGGTGCCCGACAACGTCGACCGGTTCGTCGAGTTGGGCCCGCGCGAGGGCGGCGCCGCCATCCGGTTCCTGCCGATGGAAGAGCTGATCGCGGCCTTCCTTTCGGTGCTGTTCCCCGGTCTGGAAATCGTGGAGCACCATGCCTTCCGGATCACGCGCAACGCGGACTTCGAGGTCGAGGAGGACCGCGACGAGGATCTGCTGCAGGCGCTGGAACGCGAACTCGCCCGCCGTCGATTCGGTTCGCCGGTGCGCCTCGAGGTCGCCGACGACATGACCGAGAACATGCTCGAGCTTCTGCTGCGCGAACTCGACGTGCATCCGGGCGACGTCATCGAGGTGCCGGGTCTGCTCGATCTGTCGTCGTTGTGGCAGATCTACGGCGTGGACCGTCCCGAGCTGAAGGATCCGCCGTTCGTCCCCGCCACTCCCCCTGCGTTCGGAGAGCGGGAGACGCCCAAGAGCATCTTCGCGACGCTCCGCGACGGAGACGTGCTGGTGCATCACCCGTACGACTCCTTCTCCACAACGGTGCAGCGATTCATCGAGCAGGCCGCAGCTGACCCGAACGTCCTCGCCATCAAGCAGACGCTCTATCGCACGTCTGGTGACTCACCCATCGTGAGCGCGCTGATCGACGCGGCAGAGGCGGGCAAGCAGGTCGTTGCGCTGGTCGAGATCAAGGCGCGGTTCGACGAGCAGGCCAACATCAAGTGGGCCCGCGCGCTGGAACAGGCTGGCGTGCACGTGGTGTACGGGCTGATCGGACTCAAGACCCACTGCAAGACATGTCTGGTGGTGCGGCGCGAAGGGTCGACGATCCGGCGTTACTGCCACATCGGCACCGGCAACTACAACCCGAAGACCTCCCGGCTGTACGAGGACGTGGGGTTGTTGACGGCTTCGCCCGACATCGGCGCCGACCTCACCGACCTCTTCAATTCCCTTACGGGCTATTCACGCAAGGTTTCCTACCGCAACCTGCTGGTCGCCCCGTACGGCGTCCGCAGGGGCATCGTCGAACGCATCGAGCGCGAGATCGCCGCCCACCGTGACGGCGCGGATGCGCAGATTCGGGTCAAGGCCAACGCGTTGGTCGACGAGCAGGTGATCGACGCGCTGTATCGGGCCTCCCAAGCTGGGGTTCGAGTCGAAGTCGTGGTGCGCGGCATCTGTGCACTACGGCCCGGTGTACCAGGGTTCTCGGAGAACATCACCGTGCGATCGATTCTCGGCCGGTTCCTTGAACATTCGCGAATCATTCACTTCCGCGCCATCGATGAGATCTGGATCGGCAGTGCCGACATGATGCATCGTAATCTCGACCGTCGCGTCGAGGTGATGGCACAGGTAAAGGATCCGCGGTTGGCAGACCAACTGGACGACGTATTCACCTCTGCGCTGGATCCCACCACCAGGTGCTGGGAACTCGGTCCCGACGGGCACTGGACCGCGTCGCCGCGCGCGGGCGAGACGGTGCGGGACCACCAGGTGTCGCTGATGGAACGTCACCGGCATCAGTGACGTCTCCTCCTCACCCCGTCCCTCGAATGACCTGCAGGAGTTGAGGTGACGAAGAAAGCCCAGTCGCTGGCGGCCAGCAAGGTGACATCCGCGGCAGGCGCCGTGCTGTGGCGGCCCGACGAAGACGCCGCCGATGGAGTCGCCGAACCGTTGGTGGCGGTCGTGCACCGACCCAGGTACGACGACTGGTCGCTGCCCAAGGGCAAGGTCGATCCCGGTGAGACCGCACCGGTGACCGCAGTGCGCGAGGTCCTCGAAGAGACCGGCTACGCATCGAAGTTGGGTCGACGGCTCGCCGCCGTGAGCTATCCCCTCGAGTCCGGGGTCAAGCACGTCCGCTACTGGGCGGCCCGCACGCTCGGTGGAGAGTTCACCCCGAACGACGAGGTCGACGAACTGCTCTGGTTGTCCACCGCGCACGCCCTGAAACGCCTTCAGTATCCCCATGATCGGAAGGTGCTGCGACGCTTCGTCAAACAGCCGGCCGATACCCGGACGATTCTGGTTGTCCGGCACGGGACCGCAGGCACCAAGGCCAGATACAAGGGTGACGATCGCAAGCGACCGTTGGACAAACATGGCCGAGCGCAGGCTGAATCACTGGTTGGCCAGCTTCTGGCCTTCGGCGCCACCGAGGTCTACGCGGCGCCAAGGGTGCGCTGCCAGCAGACGGTGGGGCCGCTCGCCGAGGAGCTTGGTGTGCCGATCCACGACGAGCCTGCGCTCACCGAAGAGGCGTACTTGGACGGCCACGGGGCGGCCAGACGACGCATCCTGGAGATCGCCACGACTGACGGCACACCGGTGATCTGCTCTCAGGGCAAGGTGATTCCGGATCTCATCGCGTGGTGGTGCGAGCGCGACGGGGTGCGTCCGGACAAGTCCCGCAACCGCAAGGGCAGCACCTGGGTGCTGTCGCTGGTGGGTGGCAAGCTGATCGCCGCCGACCACATCGGCAGCCCGCTGGCCACTGACCCGTAGCCCTCACGAAGACACGCCGTGGATCCGATGGATCCACGGCGTGCCTTGTACCGGAGTTGAATCCGGGACTGTTGCTACTTGCGGCCGCGCTTGGCGGGCGCCTTCTTGGCGGGCGCCTTGGTGGCGGCCTTCTTGGCGGGAGCCTTGGCAGCGGCCTTCTTGACCGGAGCCTTCTTGGCGGGAGCCGCCTTCTTGACGGCGGCCTTCTTGGCGGGAGCCGCCTTCTTGACGGCGGCCTTCTTGGCCGGCGCCTTCTTGACGGCGGCCTTCTTCGCCGGCGCCGCCTTCTTGACCGCGGCCTTCTTGGCCGGAGCCTTCTTGGCCGGCGCCGCCTTCTTGGCCGGCGCTGCCTTCTTGACGGCGGCCTTCTTGGCCGGAGCCTTGGTCGCAGCCTTCTTGACTGCCTTCTTGGCCGCGGCCTTCTTGGCAGGCGCAGCGGTGGCACCACGCTTCACGGCGGGACCTTCCGATGGGAGACGCTGTGCGCCAGACACAACCGCCTTGAACTGAGCCCCTGGACGGAATGCCGGGACGGATGTCGGCTTGACCTTGACGGTCTCGCCGGTGCGCGGATTTCGCGCAACACGGGCGGCGCGGCGACGCTGCTCGAACACGCCGAAGCCGGTAATGGTGACGCTGTCGCCCTTGTGGACGGCACGCACGATGGTGTCGACGACGTTCTCCACGGCGGCGGTCGCCTGCCGACGATCGGTGCCCAACTTGTCCGTGAGGACGTCGATGAGCTCTGCCTTGTTCA
>NZ_JAVRQA010000227.1:0-21048 GCF_032161845.1 Mycobacterium sp. | reverse complement strand
CCGAACGCGACGTCGACGAATGCACTCATCGGCGGCGACGCTATCAATTTGCCGAAAGTTTGGAACCGCGGGAACCCGATACCGCGCGTCACGGGTGGGAATCCAACTTTGGTTAACTCTTCATGGTCGTCGTGTTACGTCCAGGTCAACCGCCTTTAGCTGGCAGGCCAGCTGCTACGGAGCACTTTGGGACGCGAACAGCGCAAACGCGAATCGGAGTAGGACAGTTGGCGATTCGCCATCACTCTTCTCGTTGCGCTCGCGTCGCATTGATGAACGTGATGTAAATTCTCGGCCTGCCGTTATGTGGTTGAGCACATGCGCGGGCTATTGACCCAAGTTCGCGAGGCCTTCTAGTTTGTGTGCACGAGTAGTCATCGGCGACAGGGCTCGGATCGGTTATACGACTCACGCGTTCGATCGTTCGCGAAAGATGTGCGTAGAGAGGGGTTTTCCCAATGCCACAGCCGCAGCAGTTGCCAGGGCCAAACGCCGACATCTGGGATTGGCAGATGTCAGGACTTTGCCGAGGCGTTGATTCCTCGATGTTCTTCCATCCCGACGGTGAGCGGGGTCGTGCCCGCGCCCAGCGTGAAATGCGCGCCAAGGAGATGTGCCGGGGGTGCCCGGTGGTTGCTCAGTGTCGCTCCCACGCCCTCGCCGTCGGCGAGCCCTACGGCATCTGGGGTGGCCTCAGCGAGGCCGAGCGCGAGCTCCTGCTGAAGCGCGGCATCCGCCGCTCCGCCTGAATTATCGGGTACGGCGCACCAAGCGAATGAGTACGTAGCCGATCACGCCCATGACGGCGACCACCGACAGCCACGGCAGCAATAGACCGAACAGCAGGACGGCGTTGCCGACCACCGACACCAAGGCGTCCCAACCCCGTTCGATCTGACCAACGAATCCGTCGTACCGCTTTGGTGCAGGGCCACCTGGCTGGTCGGCAAGGAAGGTGACGGAGACTGTGCTGTAGTCGATTCGATCACCGAGCTGATCGCGCTGCGCGCGGAGGCTGTCCAGATCGGCCTGGCGTTGCGACAGCGCATCCTCGGCCTTGATGAGCGCATCGGGATCCTTCGCGTCCCGCATGATCGCCAACAGCCGGTCCACCGAAGTTTGCAGCGCCTTGATCCTGGCGTCGAGATCGATCCGCTGAGCGGTTACGTCCTCGGCGGTGGTTTCGGCGGTCTGCAGGGCACCCAACGTCTTCAGTTCCCGCACCACACCGTCGAGCTTCGCGGCAGGCACCCGCAGGACCATCGACGTCTGCGCCCGCCCACTCCGCGATCCGGCGTCCTCGGAACGACTGTCGACGCGGCCGTCGGCGCGTTCGACGACGACGGCAGCCTTGTCGGCGGCCTCCGAGGTACTCGCGACGTCGATCGTCATCGATGCGGTCTTGACGACGTCACGCTTCGACGTCAGGTCCGGCGGCGGCCCATTCTGAGGCGCGGGTGCGCCGACGCCCTCGGCGATACCACCGGACGCCGGTGCGGGCACTGAGCGTTCCGGCGTCCCCGAACACGCCGCCAGCAGCCCCACCGCGGCCACCGCGACGATCACCAGCATCAACCGGGTGCGCCACAAACTGTGCAAATGCTGACTCATACCTGGCAACCTAGCCATCCCGACGCCCGGGCAGGACGGCACGGCAGGTTTCAAGGTCGATCATGATTGATCCGTGACCGTCGGGGGTACCCATGGCCGTCGGGTTGAAGGACGTCCACCCCGATAGTAGAAAAGACTGGGCGTGGGGTTCGTGCGTAGGAGGGAGCGCCGATAATGAGCACCGGGATCGATGAGCAAGCGCCGACCAGCGATTCGGCGCTGCCCGACGACAAGCAGCGAATTTACGAAGCCGTTCGTGACATCGCCGAGAAGCGAGCTCTCATAGACCAGGCCAAGGGCATGCTCATGATCGTCTACGGCATCGACGCGGACGCCGCCTTCGGCCTGTTGCGGTGGCAGTCGCAGCATCACAACGTGAAACTTCGACTGATGGCCGAGCAGCTGCTTGAGGACTTCAGCCGAGCCTCGCAACAGGGCGGGGCCGTGGACCGTCGCATCTACGACGAACTACTCGTCACGATCCATACCCGCACCGAACCCGCCGTATTGCGCGACGTAGTCGGTGAGATGGCCGTTCGGATCGACGACTAAGTCAGTGCAGCGCTGCGCTTGCGCCCGTCGAGCCGAGTGCCGCGACTTCGGCGGCGAGCCTGGAGTCGGCGGGTCCGCATCTTCCGCGAGCTCCACTCGCCGAGTGTGACGCCGGCTGCCAGCGCAGTGCCGATCGCAAGGGCCCCCAACACCGAAGCGAACCCGACCGCATGTTGGTCGTTGAGAATCGCGTAGACGCCGTGCAGCAGCGCGAGGCCCGGTAGCAACGGCACGATGCCGGCGATCGAAACGACAAGCGGCGGTGCAAGATTGCGACGTTCCATCAGCCGGCCGACCAGTCCAATCGGGACCGCCGCGGCGAACGATGCGACTACGGCGCCCAAGCCCGCGCCCTGTGCCAGAAGGAACACGACAGTGCCTGCCGCACCGCCGAATGCCGCAGCCACCGCTGCCGTGCGTTCGGCATAGCAGGCCAAGGCGTAAGCCGCGGCACTCGCCGCGCCGAACGCAACGCGGGCAGGCAACTCCGCGAGGGCCGGCGGCGCATCGGCACCAATCGCCACGAACGGCGCCCCGAAGCGGTTGGCGAAGTGCAGCACCACAGCCACGCCGGCGATCGTTGCCGCGGTCATCATGACCAACTCGAAGAAGCGGGCCGCGGCCGTGACGGGCGCGCCCGTGATGACGTCGCCAACCGAGCCCACCAGGGAGAGCCCCGCAAGAAGGACGACGAGGCCGGCGGCGATCGCCACCGTCGGCTCGAAGTGCAACCCCAACCTGGGACTCAGCCAGTAGAGGATCAACGGCGGCGCGGTCGCGATCGCGCCGCCGACCGCGTATTGAAAGAAGAACGGCAGTCCGTGCCTGTTGAGTTGCCGATTGACCCGGTCGATCGTCATGGCGCTCAACGCGCTGACCACACAAGCCAACCAACCGGCGCCCAGGGTTCCCGCCGTAGCAAAGGCGAGCCCGCCCCACGCCAGCGTGGCGATCCACCGCTTGTACGGGTGCGGCGCCGTGATGATGGCGTCGAGCTCATCGCGGGCCGTCGTCGGAGATACCTCGCCCGTGCGGATGCGACCGATGAGACGGTCGACGGCGGCCAGCCGGCTGAAGTCCATCGATCGGGATTGCACGATGTGCAGCGTGCTGGCTGGCGGCGACGTCGGCCCACGGTAGGCGGCGACGTGGATCGTCGTATTGATGACGTCGACCTCGCACCGCTCGATCCCGTAGGCGCCAGTAATGGCCGTCACCTGATCCATCGTGGCGGTGGCCGGCATCCCGGACGCCATCAGAATGGCGCCGATGGTTCCGGCAAGGTCGAGCACCTCGCCCACTCGCTCGCTGTATGCGGCGTCGAGCTCGGCGCGCACCGAACTCGTCATTCTCGGCAGGCTGTCGGTCGGCGGATCGGTTTCCCTGACGAGTCGGTTCAGGATCTCGCGATGGCGTGCCCGCCACTGCTGGCCCGCGCGATCACGGGTCAACTCCACAACACTGCCCTCCCAATCGACGAGACCCTTGACGATGAAGTCAGGACCAAAAGCCAGTTTACTCATGGCAAGCCATGGCGTCAGCGCCGCGCGCCAGTGAGAAGCAGCACACTCGACAAGCGCCGGAGGCTTTCTAAGCAAGCTATTAGTTTGCCTAGCTAGTTTGGGGGCATCCGCTCAACAGCGGACCATCAGTCCCTCGAGAAAGGCGTGGAGATGACCTTTGCGGCCGACGACGGTTTGTCGAGCTGCCCGCGGTGTGCGGAGCCGCTGGTCTTTCGGCTCGACGCGAACGAAGGCGGAGGTCTTCGCTACGACGTGTCGTGCCCGCCCTGCGGCGAGACCTATTTCGAGATGTGCACCCCGGTCCGCGAACTGCCCGCCGCAGCCTGAGTCTTCTCAGTGCGAGCCGTCGAGAGGGTTGGCGGTGATGCGCTCGGCAGCATTGTTGGCCACCGACGAGGCCGCGGCGCTGTCCGGCTTTCGTCTCGCTTGGTCTTCGAAGCACGCCAGGAATTCGCTCCCGAATCCTTCCCTGGGATAACGCGCGAGTATCTCTGCGGTTGCCTCTTCTCCGAACTCCTCCGGCCGCCTTCCGACGACATCCCAGCTGGTAGCTACCTGTAAGAGGTGGGATTCCGGATCAGTGGCCGCAGCGACGTCGTCGCGCATGTGCAACACGATGATCTCCATCGCCCTGGCCGCCCGGTCGGCCGGCCAACCGGCCGCCACCCCGAACACCCAGGCCAAATCTCCACCCGCCTCCTCGAAGGGCATTCGGTGACTATCGAATGGGTCGGTCAGCGCGATGTCGTGAAGGAGTGCCGACACGTAGTAGAGCTCGTCGTCGAAGGCGATGCCACGCGCCGAGGCGTACGTGGCTCCCCACAGATACGAACGGACACAATGGTTTAGGAGCGCCGGCGAATAGAAGCGGGATGCCACCGAAAGAGCAGCTATCGCCGCCGGCGTCTGCGGAGTGTCGGTCATCTGTCTTCCCTTGCTTAGTTTCGTTGCCCATTGTCGACCCCATCGTCGACGACGCGGATGATCGGCTTGCCGGGACCGCGGCGGGTCGGGTCGAAGGCCGCGGGAGCGTCTTCGAGGGCATACGTCGTTCCGACGAGCGCACTCAACCGGCCCTCTCGAACCCTTGACTCCAATGCGGCAAGCTCGGTGCGGTCGGGCTCGACGACGAAGAAGACCGCCCGTCCGTCGCGAGGCAGGATTCGCGGCGGTTCGGCGACGGTGACGAGGGCACCACCCGGCCGGACCAACGCCGCTGAGCGGTCCAAGAGCTCACCGCCCACCACGTCGAACACCACGTCGGCTTGGCCGATGCTCTCCAGCCGGTCGCCGTCGAGATCCACGAAGATCTCCGCGCCAAGGCCGAGCACCGTCTGCCGGTGGGTGCCGCGGCCGGTCCCGATCACCCGGGCCCCCGCCTCACACGCGAGTTGCACCGCAAGCGAACCGACACTGCCTGCAGCGCCATTGATTACGACGGTCTGCCCGGCCCTGAGGCGTCCGTGGGTGAAGAGTCCCTGCCACGCCGTCAGACCCGAGATCGGCAACGCGGCAGCGACGACGTGGTCTACCTCGGCGGACAGAGTCGCGAGGTTGCGCGCCTCCACCGCGACGAATTCGGCCAGCGTGCCGTTTCGACACCAGTCGGTGATCCCGAAGACCTTCTGACCCACGGCCAGGCCGGTGGTCCCGTAACCCAGCTCGGCAACCACCCCGGCCACCTCGTGGCCGGGAATCGTCGGCGTCCGATCTCGTCCGGCCCGGTCGGTCCACGTGCCCGGCCAATCGAGCTCGCCCGGAGTGAACCCTGCCGCATGCACTTGGACGATGACGTCGTTCTCGGCGGCGTGGGGATAGGGCACGTCCGCGACCGCGAGCCCACCGATACCGGCAGCGCGGTCCCGCGCGATGATGGCGCGCATCGTCTTCACTGCGCATGCCGGCGGGCGCTGGGATGCCGCAGGGCATCGCGGGAGGCGATCTCGGATGGCTCGAGCATGGTGATCATGTCGACGCCAGGGGCACAGATGCACACCGCAACGAAGCGGCTCCAGTGAGTCGGGTCCAGATTTCTCGTCTGATAGTGCACGACCTCGCCGCCGGGCTCCCAGAAGGCCTCTCCCGCAGCAATTTCCACGGGCGCTTCGCCCTCGAGTTCGAAGAGCATCCGGCCTTGCAACATGTACCCGAACACCGGCCCGGAATGTCGATGTGGAGCCAGCCCGGCGTCCGCCGGCGCAAGTTCGACGATCTGCGTCATTGCGTGTGCACCCGCGGGGATTGGCGGCGGCGCGACGCTCAAGAGATCGGTGACCTTCGTATTGCCTGTGACCAACATGCTTCAACGGTAGCCGCGGAATCGCCCCCGCCGGGGGCCAATTGGGCGCGGCGCGTGGGGGCCAGTCGAGTGCGTCATGACAGCTCTCGGATCAACGCATCCATCGCCGCCGACCATGCGCTCGGCGCGGGCGCCGCAAATCCGACCACCAAACCATCACGCTTGCTTGAGGTTTCGGGATGGCGATATAGGTCGAGACCTTCCACGCCCAGCCGTCGCCATGCGGGCCGACGAGACAGTGCGCCCTCGTCGCCATCGAGTTCCTCGAGCGTCACGTGCAGCCCCGCGGGCATCCCACTCACGGCGATCTTCGGTGCTGACCGGGCGACCGCCGCGACGAACTGTTCGCGACGGCGTCGATATTCGACGCGCATGGTGCGAATATGCCTGTCGTAGGAACCGGACTCGATGAACTCGGCCATCGCCAATTGCTCGACGACGCCGCAGGTCTCCTCGGTCTCACCCTTCTGTTTGGCCACCGCTTCGACCAGTCGTCCCGGTAGCACCAGCCAGCCGAGCCGAAGCCCCGGCGCCAGGGACTTGCTCGCCGTGCCCAGGTAGATGACGCGTTCGGGATCGACGCCGTGCAGAGCACCGACGGGGCGGCGGTCGTACCGGAACTCTCCGTCGTAGTCGTCTTCGATGATCACTGCACCGGTCCTCCGCGCCCAATCGATGACGGCCGCGCGGCGGTCGGAGTGCAAGGACACGCCAAGCGGGAACTGGTGCGATGGCGTCAGCAGCACACCACCTACCTCGGCCATCCTCTCGAGCGCCACGACGTCGGCTCCATCGGAGTCGACCGCCAGCGGGGGGCAGTGCAACCCCGCCCTGGTGAGCGACGCCCGTTGCGCGGGGAGGCCGAACTCCTCGACGGCCACCGCGCCGACGCCGACGGCCGCCAAGGCGCCTGCGACGAGGCTCAGGCCTTCGGCGGCTCCGCTGCACACGATGATGTTGCACGGCTGGGCCCGAACTCCCCTGGCCCGCGCGAGGTACTGCGCAAGGGCGTGCCGAAGCTCCCGCCTGCCATGCGGGTCGCCGTACCCGAACGCCTCGGACGGCGCCGCGTTCACCGCTCGCGTCACCGCGCGGCTCCACTCGGACCTGGGAAACGACGATAGGTCTGGATGACCGGGCCGCAGGTCGTGGTCCAATCGGCGTGGGGCCTCCCGCCTGGGTGGTGCGGCGACGGACCGGACGACCTCGGCCCCACGCTGCGAGACCACGGTGCCCGAGCCCTGGTGTGCGGACAACCAGCCCTCGGCGATGAGTTCGGCGTATGCACGCGCCACGGTGTTCCTCGCCACGCCAAGGTCGGCGGCCAGCGCTCGGCTCGACGGCAACCGCGTCCCCGGCATCAACCGTCCCGTCCGGATCGCTTCGCGGATGGCATCCATCACGCTGTCACGCACCCTGCCAACGGGTCGGTCCAGATGCAGATCCAATCCGGCGACGACAGCCATGGCTCAACCTAGATTGCTGTAGGAGACATTTTCAACGGCGATACGAACAGCACCGGCGGGTTCGTGGACCAGCCGTTGCGACCGTCCGCAAACCAAACAAGGCACCCCCGGCCCAATGGACCGGGGGTGCCTCGAACGAATCGACCTAGTGCGAGTGGCCGTGATGACCGCCGCCGCCGTGATCCGGCTCGTCCGCAGGCTTCTCCACGATCGCGGTCTCGGTGGTCAGGATCATCCGGGCCACCGACTCCGCGTTGAGCACTGCGGAGCGGGTCACCTTGACGGGATCGTCGACACCGTCGGCGAGCAGGTCGCCGTAGGTCAGCGTCGCGGCGTTGAAGCCCTGCCCTGCGGACAGCTCCGACACCTTGTTCACCACGACCGAGCCGTCCAGCCCGGCGTTGGTGGCGATCCAGTACAGCGGGGACGACAGCGCCGAGGCGAAGACGTCGACGCCGAGCGCCTGGTCACCCGAAAGCGACGCGCGGAGCTCCGTGAGCACCGACCCGGCCTGGACGAGGGCGCTGCCACCACCGGTGACGATGCCCTCTTCGACGGCAGCCTTGGCCGCCGACACCGCATCCTCGACCGCTTCCTTGCGCTTCTTCAGATCGGTCTCGGTGGCCGCGCCGACCTTGATGACGGCGACGCCACCGGACAGCTTGGCCAACCGCTCCTCGAGCTTCTCGCGATCCCAGTCGGAATCGGAGGCCTCGATCTCGGCACGCAGCTGAGACTTGCGGCCCTCGATCGCATCCTGGCTACCGCCACCGTCGACGATCACGGTGCTGTCCTTGCTGACGACCACGCGCCGGGCGGTGCCCAGAACGTCGAGGCCGACTTCGCGCAGCAGCAGGCCGACGTCGGGGTTGACCACCTGGCCACCCGTGACGACCGCGAGGTCGTCCAGGAACGCCTTGCGACGGTCACCGAAGAACGGCGCCTTGACCGCAACGGCCTTGAGCGTCTTGCGGATCGCGTTGACGACCAACGTCGAAAGGGCCTCGCCCTCAACGTCCTCGGCGATGATCAGCAGCGGCTTGCCCGACTCGGCAACCTTCTCGAGCAGCGGCAGAAGATCCGGCAGCGAGCTGATCTTCTCGCGGTTCAGCAGCACCAGCGCGTCCTCGAGGACCGCCTCCTGGGCGTCGAAGTCGGTGATGAAGTAGGCCGAGGTGAACCCCTTGTCGAAGCCAACGCCCTCGGTGACCTCGAGCTCGGTGTTCAGCGTCGAGGACTCCTCGACGGTGACCACGCCGTCGTGGCCGACCTTCGTCATGGCCTCGCCGACGAGCGCACCGATGACCTCGTCGCGCGAGGACACGGTCGCGACCTGGGCAATGCCGTTCTGATCGGTGATCGGCGTGGCAGCGGCCAGTAGCGCCTCGGACACCGCGTCGGCGGCCTTGGCGATGCCTAGACCCAACTCGATGGGGTTGGCGCCGGCGGCCACGTTGCGCAGGCCGGCCTTGATGATCGCCTGGGCCAGCACGGTGGCGGTCGTGGTGCCGTCGCCCGCGACGTCGTTGGTCTTGGTGGCCACCGACTTGACCAGCTGCGCACCCAGGTTTTCGAACGGATCCGAGAGGTCGATCTCGCGGGCGATGGTGACGCCGTCGTTGGTCACGACCGGGCCGCCGAATGCCTTGGCCAGCACCACGTGCCGACCGCGCGGTCCCAGGGTCACGCGGACCGCGTCGGCGAGCTTGTCGACGCCGGCTTCCATCGCCCGGCGCGCAGTCTCGTTGAACTCAATCTGCTTGCTCATGAATGTTCTTTCTGTCTACGTGAATGAGACACAACGCATGCCGCCCCGGACATCACCCGCGTTGACGGGGACCTCCGGGGCGGAATGGCGATGCTTACTTGGAGACGACAGCCAGCACGTCGCGTGCCGACAGAATCAGGTACTCCTCGTTGTTGTACTTGATCTCGGTGCCGCCGTACTTGCTGTAGATGACGGTGTCGCCTTCGGCGACGTCCAGGGGGATGCGCTTTTCGCCATCCTCGTCCCAGCGGCCGGGGCCATCTGCGACGACGGTGCCTTCCTGCGGCTTCTCCTTGGCGGTGTCGGGAATGACCAGACCGGAGGCGGTCGTAGTCTCGGCCTCATTGGCCTGAACGAGGATCTTGTCCTCGAGTGGCTTGATGTTCACGGCCACGATGGAGCCCTCCACATTGATAGGGGTGCGGTCCGGGACGATTCCCGGACCTTCACGGATTTCCAGCAGTTGTTAGTTGTTCGGCACGCGTCCTAGCCTTCACACCGTCGTCGCGGGAGCCGGAGCGGGGATTGGCCGCCTGCCACTTAGCACTCTATACATGCGAGTGCCAGTTCCTCAAGGCTGGGTCCATGCCTGTCTCGCGAGCTAACTCCCGAGCGTGACGCCACTGCGAGAAATCATCGCAAAAGTCGCAGCCACGTCACGCTCGACGCTCACGCGACCTGCCCCTTCACCACCGGAAGGCCCGGGTCGGTCGCCACCCCCAGCGGGGACGGCGGCGCGCCTGCCGCGATCAAGTGCGCGGCGAACGACGCGATCATCGCGCCGTTGTCCGTGCAGAGCCGTGGCCTCGGAACACGCAGTGTCAGCCCTGCCGAGGTACATCGCTCTTCGGCCAACTCCCGGAGGCGGGAGTTGGCCGCGACGCCACCGGCGATCAGCAGGGTCGACACCCCGAGCATCTCGGCGGCGCGCACTGCCTTCTTGGTGAGCACGTCGGCGACCGCCTCCTGAAAACCCGCCGCGACGTCCGCGGTGGCCGCCTCCGGATGGGATTCGACGTACCTGGCGACCGCCGTCTTGAGACCCGAGAAGCTGAACGCGTACGGGTCGTCGCGGGGCCCGGTCATTCCGCGCGGGAACACGATCGCATCGCGGTTGCCCGTGCGGGCGAGGTCGTCGAGCACCCTGCCTCCCGGATACCCGAGGCCGAGAAGCCTGGCGATCTTGTCGTACGCCTCCCCTGCCGCATCGTCGACGGTGCTGCCGAGTTCTTCGATCGGCTCACCCAGCGACCGCACGTGCAGCAGGTTGGTGTGCCCGCCAGAAACCAGCAGCCCGACGCTCTCGGGCAGCGGGCCGTGGTCGTAGACGTCGGCGGCGAGGTGTCCTCCGAGGTGGTTGACCGCGTAGAACGGCACGTCCCAGGCGGCCGAATATGCCTTGGCCGCAGCGACTCCCACCAGCAGGGCACCTGCGAGGCCGGGCCCGATGGTGGCTGCGACGACGTCCGGCTTCGGCACGTCAGCCACCGCGAGCGCACGCCGCATCGTGGGGCCAAGCGCTTCGAGGTGTGCGCGCGAGGCGATCTCGGGGACGACGCCGCCGAACCGCGCATGCTCGTCGACGCTCGAGGCCACTTCGTCAGCCAACAGCGTCACCGTGCCGTCGTCATGCAGCTCGCAGATCCCGACTCCGGTTTCGTCACAGGAGCTCTCGATGGCCAGGACGATCACTTTGCGCCTCCCTCGGCCTGCCGGCACATCGTGTAGGCGTCGGCGCCGCTCACCCGGTAGTACTTCTTGCGGACTCCCGTCACCGCGAAGCCGGCGCTCTCGTACAGGCCGATCGCCGCCGCATTGTCGGTTCTCACCTCGAGGAAGATCGTGCCACCGTCGGCGATCTCGAGCAGGCGGTCCAACAGGACGCGGCCCACGCCCTGTCCCTGCACGCGCTTGTCGACACCGATGGTGTGAACCTCGTACTCGTACGGCGGTTTTCGGCCCAGCCGACTGACGCCCGCATACCCGACGAGTTCGCCGTCGAGGCGAGCAGCGACGTAGTGGTTGTGCTTGGACTCCAGCTCGCGGATGAAGGCGACGGCGGGCCACGGGTCGTCGCCGGGGAAAAGCTCGGCCTCCAGCTCGGCGCAGCGATCGGCGTCGCCGACGGTCAGCGAGCCGTACTCGACGGTCATGACTTCGGCTGCTGCGGCTTGGCGTCGGGACGGCGCAGGTACAGCGGAATCAGCGGCTCTGGTGTCACATCCCAGTCGACGACGCGAACCAGTCCGGACGCGGTCGGCTGAACGGGCGCCAATGGCGGCAGGTCGAAGAGCGCGGCATGCTCGGGTGATCCGGCGACGGCCGACGCGCCGGCTGGGACGTCGGCAGGAGCGCTCACTGCTGGTCCCTCGATGCGGTCGCCGTCGCGATAGCGCGCCCAGTACACCTCGCGGCGGCGGGCATCGGTGACCACCAGGACGTCGCCGGAGGTGTCCACTCCGATCGCATCGAGACTGCACACCCCGAACACGGGGATGCCGAGAGCGTGGCCGTAGGCGGCGGCAGTCGCCATCCCGACGCGCAGACCCGTGAACGGGCCAGGGCCACAACCGACGACGACCGCGGCGAGGTCCGCCATGCCGACACCGGCATCGGCCAAGGCGCCCAACACGTTCGGAGTGAGCTGTTCGGCATGGGCGCGTGGGTCGACGGTGACGCGTTCGCCGAGAACCTCCACTCGGGACGGACCGCGGCGGACCACCCCGGCGGTGACGGCGGGAGTGGCGGTATCGATCGCCAGCACGATGCTCATGGGCACCCCCCGTCGCTTCGCTCGCCAGGTTGGTACCACCGCCAGGTCGCGATCCGCGCGTCCGTATCGCGGCCACGCTCCAGCCGGATGTCGAGATGACGATCGGACAGCCGCTCCGCAAGGCCTTCGCCCCATTCGACGACGACGACGGCATCGTCGAGATCGGTGTCCAGGTCGAGGGAGTCGAGCTCCCCGAGCAAGTCGGCACCTGGATGATCGAGCAGCCGGTACACGTCCACGTGCACCATCGCGGGCGCGCCCTCCTTCAGCGCGGGGTGCACGCGGGCCAGCACGAAGGTCGGCGAGGTGACGGGGCCGCCGACGTGCATGGCGCGCGCTATCCCCTTGGCCAACACGGTCTTTCCCGCCCCGAGTGGGCCGGACAGCACGACGACGTCGCCTGCCCGTAGGTCCGCTCCGAGCCGGGCACCGAAGGCGACCGTGTCGTCCGCGGTCAGTAGCTCCACCGTTCCCTCGAGAACCTCAGCCATGAGTGCGCGCCCGCTCCCGCAGCCGACGGGTCATCGCGACGAGCTTCGACGGCGTGGCGCGCTCGACGAGTCGCACCAACGCGTCGTCGACGATCTCGGGCTGCTCGAGCTGAACGAGATGCCCTGCGCCGCCGACGATGACGAGCTCGGCTTTCGGCAGCGCCTTCGCCATGGCCTCGGAGTACTCGCTGGGCGTCAGCAGGTCGCGATCACCACAGACGATCAGGGTCGGTACCTTGGCCAGGACGGCCAGGCCCTCGGTTTCGTCGTGCACCTCCAGTGCGTGCAGGAAGCCGACGAGGGTGGAGATGGGCGTGTCGTGCATCATCCGCTCGGAGAACGCCACGACGCTTCTGCTGATCTTCTCGTCACCGTAGGACGCCGCCCGCAGCACCGGGCCGATCACCGAACTTGTCGCGCCACGGGTGCGGTGAACCGTCTTCGGCGCATAGCGCACAGCGAAGCGGGCGGCTTCGAGGACCGGGTTCTTCAGTACCTCGCCCAGTGGTGAGCGCGAAACCCCCTCGGCTGCAGAGGAGATCAGCGCTGCACCGACGATTCGGTTGCGGTACCGCTGCGGGTACTGGCGAGCGTGGGCCAGCACCGTCATGCCGCCCATCGAGTGCCCGACGAGTACCACCGGACCGCGTGGCGCCATCACCGCGAGGACGGTCTCGAGGTCCTGACCCAGCTGGGGAACGGTGAACGACTCGGGCGGTGCGTCACCGGACTGACCGTGTCCACGCTGGTCGTAGAAGACCATGCGGACCTGCGTCCCCCACTGTTCGGTCAATCTGGCTCGCTGAAAGTAGAAGGCCCCCATGCGCAGACAGAAGCCGTGCGCGAACACCACGGTCAGCGGCGCGTCCTCCGGGCCTACTTCCCTGACCGCGAGCGGCACGCCGTCGGGCGTCGTCACGACACACCCGCGGTCGGCGTCCAGGAGTTCGAAGTCCTCGTCCTCGTGGGGATCGACGTCGGCGACTCGTCGCGTCAGCGAGCGCGCCACGGTGGCACCCGCGAGCCCGCCGACGGCGGAGATCCCGGCGGCGCCGGCCAGCCAGCGACCCCTACGCCTGCGGCGAGGAGGCAGGTCACTCTTGGCGTCGCTCAACGGGTTCCGCCTGGCGCGTCGACGTACAGGCGGGACACCCGACCCCGTGGGCTGGTGACGACCTCGTAGCTGATGGTGCCGAGCAGTTCGGCCCAGTCCAGCGCGGTCATCTCGCCGCCATCACCGGGGCCGAAGAGGATCGCGTCGTCGCCCTCGCTGACGTCTACGGGCCCTGGCCCGAGGTCGACCACGAACTGATCCATGCAGATGCGCCCGACGTTCGGCCGGCGCCGCCCGTTGATCAGCACGGCGATGCGATTGCTCAGACCGCGGAAGACACCGTCGGCATAGCCGAGTGGAATGAGCGCCACGGTGGTGTCGGCCTTGGCCACCCACGTGTGTCCGTAGGAAACTCCGTCGCCGGCCTTGATCGAACGTGTCAGCGCGACGGGACATTTCAACGTCATCGCCGGCCTCAGCCCCATGTCACCGTTGGCTGGAATCGGCGTCTGCCCGTACACCGCGATACCTGGTCGCACCATGTCGTACGCAAGGTCTGGCCGCGTCATCGCCGCAGGAGAGTTGCACAGGTGCGCCACCTCGAACTCGACGCCGGCCTCGCGGGCCTGCGCACGCATTTCCGAGAACCGTTGTGCCTGTTGGTCATTGACGGGGCTCGTTGGATCGTCACCGCACGCCAGGTGCGACATGATCCCGCGCAGCCTGATCGCGTCGTCGGAGGCCGCCCGCCGCAGTGCGACCAGAAGCTCCGAGAACTCGCCAGCACCGGCGCCGTTGCGATTCAACCCGGTGTCGACCTTCACGGTGATGGTGGCCGGGGTTCCCGTCCGCGTCACCGCATCGAGGACCTCGGCGAGCTGGCGGGTCGAGGAGACGCCGAGCTGGACGTCGGCCGCCAAGGCTGGGGCGAAGTCGGTCCCCGGGGTGTGCAGCCAGCACAACACCGGCGCCGTGACGCCGTCGCGGCGCAGAGCCAGCGCTTCGTCAAGGGTGGCGACACCGAGTTCGGAGGCACCCGCCGCGATGGCAGCCTGCCCCACTCGCGTGGCCCCGTGCCCGTAGCCGTCCGCCTTGACGACGGCCATCACGTCCGCCGATCCGGCGAGTTCGCGCAGCACGCGCACGTTGTGGTCGATGGCGCCGAGATCCACCACCGCCTTCGCGGCGGCGGTCGATGTCGGTAGCTGGGTCGTGTGCATGGTCATGTCACCGTCGTCGATTGTCCCAGAGTGTGCTTCGGCGGGTAGGAGCGGAGCGACCGGGGATCGATCAGGCCAGGTCGCCGGGCCTAGTGCGCGAAGGGTTGCAGATCGTCGAAGTGACCGTTCGGCTTGAGTTCGTCGAGGCTCTTCAGCACGGTGAGGGCGTCGTCCTTGAGCGCCCTGGCGAGGTCGGTGGAGAAGCCCTCCCGGACCACGACACGCAACACCGTCACGTCCGTCGCGTTGTCCGGCATCGTGTAGGCGGGCACCTGCCAGCCGTAGGCTCGCAACGCGTGTGACACGTCGAACTCGGTGTAGCCGCGGTCGCCCTTGAGCTTGAAGCTGACCACCGGGATCGCCGACCCGTCCGAGATGACATCGAAGTGCTCGCTCTCGCGAAGTTGGTCGCCGAGCCACCGCGCCGTCGTCGACAGACACGACATGACCTGGCTGTATCCCTCTCTGCCGAGTCGCAGGAAGTTGTAGTACTGGCCGATGACCTGGTTGCCGCCCTTGGAGAAGTTCAGCGTGAACGTGGGCATGTCGCCGCCCAGGTAGTTGACCCGGAAGACCAGCTCCTCAGGCAGATACTCGGCGCTGCGCCACACCACGAAGCCGATGCCCGGATACGTCAGGCCGTACTTGTGGCCGCTGACGTTGATCGACACCACTCGCGGCAGCCGGAAGTCCCACACCACGTCGGGGTGCAGGAATGGCACGACGAAGCCGCCGCTGGCGGCGTCGACGTGCACCGGGACGTCCGGACCTCCGTCGGCGGTCAGCTTGTCGAGGGCCGCGCAGATGTCGGCGATGGGTTCGAGTTCGCCGGTGTAGGTGGTGCCGAGGATGGCGACCACCCCGATCGTGTCCTCGTTGACCGCATCGAGAACCTGCTCGACAGTGATGACGTAGCGCCCCTCCTCCATGGGGAGGTAGATGGGTTCGACGTCGAAGTAGCGGCAGAACTTCTCCCAGACCACCTGGACGTTGGAGCCCATCACCAGGTTCGGCTTGCGGGTACGCCACTGTTCCCCGACCTTCGCGCGCCACCGCCAGCTCATCGCCAGCCCCGCCAGCATCACGGCCTCGCTGGACCCCACGGTGGACACCCCGATCGCGGTGGACGGGTCGTCGTCGCGCAGGCCTTCGGCGTGGAACAGGTCGGCGACCATGCACACGCAGCGTTGCTCGATGGCGGCCGTTGCCGGGTACTCGTCCTTGTCGATCATGTTCTTGTCGAACGTCTCGGCCATCAGCTTCTCGGCCTCGGGATCCATCCACGTCGTGACGAAGGTGGCGAGGTTCAGCCGTGAGCTGCCGTCGAGCATCAGCTCGTCGTGGATGAAGCGGTAGGCGGCCTGGGGGTCCATCGATTCGTCGGGCAACCGCAGCGTCGGCACCGGCGCGGTCGCGAGCCTGCCGGTGTAGGCGGGTGCGATCGAGGAGGCCGGAGTGTGCCTGGATGACATCTGGTGTCCCTTCTAGAGATCGGCGATCGACGAACGGAGGTGGGCGAGGATTCGCGATGCCGAGGTGGGCGCGGGCCGCGGTCCGGGATCGGCAGCAGACAGGCCTGCGGCACGGGCGTGGACGAAGGCGCCCATCGCGGCGGCCTCACCGGACGGCCGACCAGCAGCCAACAGTGCGCCCACGACGCCGGACAGCACGTCACCGGAGCCTGCCGTGGCGGCCCAGGACTGACCAGCCCTATTCAGGTAGACCGGTCCTCCTGGCTCCGCGATGACGGTGACGTTGCCCTTCAGCAGGACGGTGGCACCGAACGCGTCGGCCAACCGGCGGGTTGCTCCGATCCGGTCGTCACCCGGCGGATGACCCGCCAGGCGGGCGAATTCGCCAGCGTGCGGCGTGAGCACCGTCGGAGCCTTCCGTCCCACCAGGACGTCGGGGTGGGCGGCGAGAATGGTGAGCGCGTCGGCATCGACGATCACGGGTAGGTCGGACTCCAGGGCGAACCACAGCGCGGCTGCGCCAGCCTCGTCGGTGCCGAGTCCGGGCCCAACCACCCAGGCCTGCACGCGGCCCGCGGAGCCAATCGTTGGCGTGGCGATGACCTCGGGCCAGTGCGAAACCACCTCGGCCGCAGCCGTTCCCGCGTATCGCACCATGCCCGACGTTGCGGCGACCGCCGCCCCGGTGCACAGGATGGCCGCTCCGGGATACGTCGCGGAGCCTGCCATCACACCCGTCACGCCCTGGGTGTACTTGTCGTCGCTCGCGGCGGGTATGGGCCAGCGCGCACGGACGTCAGCGGCCTCCAGCGAGCGCACCTCGGAGTCGGGCAGATCGAGGCCGATGTCGACGAGCTCCACCGTGCCGCAGTCGCCGAGGGCGTGCACTGCTTTGTAGCCGCCGAACGTGACCGTGAGCGCGGCATGCACGTGTGGCTCTTCGGCCGCGCCGGTCGCGACGTCGATTCCGCTCGGGACGTCCACCGCCACGACGGGAAGGCCCGCAGCGTCGACGTCGGCGAATACCTCCGCGGCGTCGGGGCGCAGTGGCCCGGTTGCCGAGATGCCGACGACCCCGTCGAGAACCAGATCGGTTGCCTGCGGCACACTTTGGACGATGCGCCCACCCGATCGGGTGAACGCGGCGAGCGCCACGGCGTGTACCCGCTGCGGATTGAGCACGATCGCGGAGGCCGTCACCCCCCGGCGGCGCAGAAACGTCGCAGCCCATAGGGCGTCGCCGCCGTTGTCGCCGGACCCGATGACGGCGCAGACCCGGCGGCCCGCGACACCGCCGGTGCGGGAGCGCAATTCGCGGGCGATCGCGCCCGCGAGGCCGAACGCGGCCCGACGCATCAGAACGCCATCGGGCAGCGTGGCCAACAGTGGCGCTTCGGCGTGGCGGATGGCGTCCGCGGTGTAGTAGTGCCGCACCCGGCCCACGTTACGTCGTGATGCTGCGAGTGCGGTCCAGTCCGGTTCATCGCGCCGACCGCCGTTGGTGACGGACCCGCTCGTCGAGTCGACATCACCGGCGATGTCGAGTTCCGGAAGGGGTCAGTCCCCCGGCCTGCCCGACGTTCGACCGTAGTGCCTCCGTGCCTTCATCCGGTTGCCGCAGACCTCCATCGAGCACCACCGTGCGGTACCCGCTCTGCTGCGGTCGATCAGGAACAGCCGGCACTCGTCGTTCGCGCAGGGACGCAATCGACCAGGCATCGAGGACTCCAGGTCGCCCCAGGCCAGCACCATCCGCGCGATCCAGTCGGCGTCGAGGTGCCACGTCACGACGCCATCGACGATCGACGGGGTCTTCGTGACGCCGCGCAGGCGAACGCCAAGAACCTCGGCCGAGACCTCACCGCGCACCACCCGCTGTAGGTCGTCGCGAAGCCGTCGGGTGTCGTCCACCCGCTGCCCGCTGCCCCCGTGCGTCCGCAGCCAGGCGCCGTCGAGAGACTCGGTGGTCCTGCCCTCGATCACCGGCGTGGTGTTCAGCAGATCCAGTAGGGCGTACTGCGAATCCTCGGTGCTCACAACTAACCATCATATACGACTTGACAGGTTAGACGATCGAGACTTGACTGAGCCTAACCGTCATAGATATTCGAAGGGGTTAGCCATGGTCACGCATCACCGATACGCCGAAGTCTTGGGGCAGCGGATGTTCTACCGGGAGTCGGGACCTGCGTCGGCCCCCGTCATCGTTCTCCTGCACGGAACCCCCGCCAGCTCGCACATGTACCGCAACCTGATCCCCGCGCTGGCGGACCGCTACCACGTGATCGCCCCCGACTATCCGGGGTTTGGGCACTCCGAGAGGCCGGGTACCGACGAATTCGACTACACCTTCGACGCACTCGCCGACCACGTCGACGCGCTCCTCGACCATCTGGGACTCGCGCGGTACGCGCTCTACGTCCAGGACTACGGCGCACCCGTCGGCTGGCGCCTCGCACTGCGACATCCGGAGCGTATCGCCGCGATCGTCACCCAGAACGGCAACGCCTACGTGGAGGGCTTCGTCGGGGACGCGATGGAGCCGTTGTTCGCCTACGGCCGGGACCGCTCTGAGGCCAACGCCAAGGCGCTGCGCGATCTCATCAGCATCGACGGCCTCAAATGGCAGTACACCCACGGGGTTTCGGATCCGACCGTCGTCGATCCCGATGCGTGGCTGAACGCTCGGGCTGCCGTCGCAGACACCGAGGATGCCGTGGCGGTGCAACTGGAACTGTTCGCCGACTACATCACCAACGTCGAGCTCTACCCGCGGGTGCACGAATACTTCCGCACCTCGCAGGTTCCACTGCTCGCGGTGTGGGGCCGCAACGACCAGATCTTCGGGCCCGACGGCGCTCTGGCGTTCAGTCGCGATCTGCCGCTCGCCGACGTCAACCTGATCGACGGTGGCCACTTCCTCTTGGAGAGCCGGCTCGACGCGGTCGTCTCAATGATGCGCCCGTTTTTGGCCGAGCACCTCGGTTGAAGGCCGTTGCGCCTCAGCGTAGTTCGGAGCCCGCCACCCACTCCGTCGGTCGCAGCAGCACGATCTCGGGGATGATGCAGGCCCGCGACAGCCGGGTGGTCAGTCGCACGGTCTCGGCAACGTCGCGGGGGGCGATCATCTCCACGGCGCCACCCTCGCGGTAGTCGTCGGCCATCGGAGTGTCGGTCAGGCCGGGGCAGATCGCCGTGGCCTTGATGCCCTCACCGGCGAGTTCGTCGTGCAGGGCCTCGGTGAACCCCACCACCGCGGCCTTGGACGCGGAGTACGACGACAGCATGGCCTCGCCGCGCTTACCTGCGTTGGACGCCGTGTTCACCACCTGCGCCGAACCGCGTTCACCAACCGCGTTGCGCAGCAGGGCAAGACACTTGGTGGTCAGCAGGATGACCGCCCGGGTGTTGACGGCGAACTGCGCGTCGACGAACTCCGCGGTGAGCTCGCCAACCGCCCTGGTGCCCGCCACGCCCGCGTTGTTCACCAGCAGGTCCAGGGAGCCGTAGGACCCGCCGTGAGACGCAGCCACCTCGTCGAGGAATTCCTCGTCGGCAAGTGAGCCAGCGAGCCAACGCAATTCGGCATTGCCAGCGGGCGCCAGCAGATCGGCCGCGGTGCGCAACCTGTCGGGGTCGCGACCGACCATCGTCACCGCGAACCCCTCCTCGAGGAGCACCTCGGTAATGGCCCGGCCGATCCCGCCGTAGGCGCCGGTGACGATGGCAGTGCGGACGTCGTTGGTCATGCTGGACCCCATTGTTGTCGGCTGGCGGTTCGTCGAGATCGCCGGGTTTGGCGGACGATCGCTACTCGACGGTGACGGACTTGGCCAGGTTGCGGGGCTTGTCGACGTCATAACCGCGCGCCTGGGCCACGCCCGCGGCGAACACCTGTAACGGGATGGTCGACAGCAGCGGCTGGAACAGCGTTGACACCGCAGGCATCTCAATCAGGTGATCGGCGTAGGGCCGCACCGTGTCGTCGCCCTCCTCGGCGATGACGATGGTGACCGCGCCGCGCGCCTGGATCTCGCGGATGTTGCTCAGCAACTTGCTGTGCAGCATCGCCGCATTCTTCGGGGACGGCATCACGACGATGACGGGCAGACCGTCCTCGATCAGCGCGATCGGCCCGTGCTTGAGCTCGCCCGCCGCGAAGCCCTCGGCGTGCATGTAGGCCAGTTCCTTGAGCTTCAGCGCGCCCTCCAGGGCGACCGGGTAACCGACGTGGCGGCCGAGGAAGAGCACCGTCTGCGACTTGGCGAACCGGTGCGCAAGCTCGGTGACCGGCTCCATGCACGTCAGCACGCGGGCAATCAGGTCGGGCATCGCCTCGAGCTCGTGGAACTCACGGGCGACCTCGTCGGGATACTTGGTGCCGCGGGCCTGCGCCAGCGCCAGCCCCACCAGATAGTTGGCGGCGATCTGCGCCAGGAACGTCTTGGTGGAGGCGACACCGATCTCGGGCCCGGCGCGGGTGTAGAGCACCGCGTCGCACTCCCTGGGGATCTGGGACCCGTTGGTGTTGCAAATGGCCAGCACCTTGGCCTTCTGATCCTTGGCGTGTCGGACGGCCTCCAGCGTGTCGGCCGTTTCGCCGGACTGCGAGATGGCGATCACCAGTGTGCTGCGGTCCAGGACGGGGTCGCGGTAGCGGAACTCGCTGGCGAGCTCGACCTCGACGGGCAACCGGGTCCAATGCTCGATGGCATATTTGGCCAGCATCCCAGAGTGATACGCGGTCCCACACGCGACGATGAAGACCTTGTCGATCTCGCGAAGTTCCTGGTCGCTCAGTCGCTGCTCGTCGAGCACG
>NZ_JAVRQA010000226.1:0-3040 GCF_032161845.1 Mycobacterium sp. | reverse complement strand
GCCGCGAAGTCCGGCCTCAATCACCTGACGCGGTCGCTCGCCCAGGAGTGGGGGCCCGAGATCCGGGTGAACTGTCTGGCGCTGGGGCCGACGATGACGGACAACTTTCAGAGCTTCGTCCTGCCCTCCGACGACAAGGACGGCAGCAAGTATTTCGCGAAGGTACCTCTTCGGCGAGCAGGTGGCGCCGACGAAGTGGGCCGGACGTGCGTCTATCTCTGCAGCGGGCAGGCCGACTACGTCAACGGCACCACGATCGAGATCGACGGCGGCATGCTGCCCGGTGTCCTCTACGACGCCGGGCTCAAGACGATCACCGATCTGCTATGAGACGACCGACGGAGTTTCCTTGACCCTCAGAGTGATTCAATTCTCGACCGGCAACGTCGGGCAGCACGCGCTGCGGCAGATCATCGAGCATCGCGACCTGGAACTCGTCGGTGTGCACGCCAGCAGCCCATCGAAGGTGGGCCGCGACGCCGCCGAGTTGTGCGGAGTCGACGTCCCGACGGGCGTACGCGCCACCGATGACCTCGATGCGTTGATCGAGCTCGGCGCGGACTGTGTCGTGTACACCTCGCAGGGTGAAACGCGGCCGAAGGAGGCGCTTGCCGAGATCACGGCCTTTCTTCGCGCGGGAACCAATGTGGTGGCGACCTCGCTGGTGTGGCTGATCAACCCCGACGCCGCCGACTCCTGGCTTCGCGACCCGCTGGAGGCGGCGTGCCGTGCAGGAGGCGCCACCATGTACGTCAACGGTATCGATCCGGGCTTCTCCGGTGACATGCTGCCGTTCGCCGCACTGAGCTTGAGTCAGTCCGCGACCTCGGTGCTGGTCCAGGAGATCTTCGACTACGGCAGCTACGATGACGCCGAATTCACCGGTGTGAGCTTCGGTTTCGGCTTCACCCCCGAGCAGGACCTGCCAGTGATGTTCCTGCCCGGCGTGCTGCGGTCGATCTGGGGCGGCCCCGTCAAGCACCTGGCGGACTGTCTCGGTATCGAACTGGACGAAGTGCGGGAGCGCCACGAGACATGGGTGACGCCGGTCGAGATCGACTGCGTGATGATGCACGTCGCACCCGGTCACGTCGCCGCGGTGCGCTTCGCGGTCGAGGGGATGAAGGGCGGCGAACCCGTCATCGTCATGGAGCACGTGAACCGACTCACTGAGGCCGCTGCGCCCGACTGGCCATACCCGCCAGAGGGCCACGGCGGCGTCCATCGGGTCGTGGTGGCGGGACGGCCGGGCGTCGAGATCAATGCACACGTCGGTTCCGGCGACCTCGACCAGAACGACGGCGGTGTGATCGCCACGGCGGCGAAGGTGGTCAACGCCGTCGCGGCAGTGTGTTCCGCGCCGCCGGGCCTGGTTGCACTTCGTGATCTCCCGATCGACCAGGTTCACGGGGTGATGCGATGACGGCGCCGACGCGCCGCGGCGAGACCCGTCAACAGCGCGGCGACGAAACGCGGGCCGCGATCATCGCCGAGACCGTCGCCTGCATCCTCGAGGAGGGGTTCGGCGCGGCGAGTGCAAAGCACATCACCGAGCGGGCGGGTGTCAGCTGGGCCGACATACACTATCACTGCGGCGACCGCGACCAGCTCCTCATGCACGACGTCGACGAAGGCTTCGCCGGGCTGCGACGGTGTCTCGCCGACGTCGACCTTCCGAACGGTTTACTGCAAGAACGGGTTTCGGCCGTCGTCGAGACCGCATGGCCGGCGTTCAGCAACCCGACGTCGATGGCAGCGCAGGAGATCCTGGTGGCCACCCGAGTCGGCCGGAACAGAAGGCTCAACCGGCATCTCGCCGAGCTGAACGCCGGGCTCGACACGCTTGGCGCCAAGCTGGTTCCCGATGGCGACGGCGCCGCGATAGGCGGAGTGATCTGGGCATGCCTACGCGGTTGGACTCTGCCGCAAATGGTCTCGGCTGCGCCATATGACTCGAGCCGACAACGTCAAACCCTGATCGACATGCTGACGCTTTACCTCTCGGCGAGAACCGTTTTCGAGGGCCGCGATCTCAGCTGACCAGCGACACCGACGATGCGCGTCGCAGCTTCCCCGACGGCGTCTTCGGGATGGTGCCCGGTCCGAGCACCACCACGTTGCGTGGTCTCATCTCGACCTCGGCGACGACCTCGTGCGCGATGTCGTGCTTCATGCGGCGGACTGCCGCGGCATCCTCGAATGCATTGGATTCGACTGCCACCGCGAATGCTTCGCGGGAGTCCCCAGCGTCCAGGCGCACGGCGACGGCGCATCCGGGTCGGACGCCGGCGACCCGTCCCGCGGCCCGTTCGATGTCGTTCGGATAGATGTTCCTGCCCGCCATGATGATGATGTCCTTGACCCGGCCGCACACGACAACGTGGCCCCGTTCGGTCAGGTAGCCGAGATCGCCCGTGTCATACCAACCCTGGGCATCCTGGGCGTCGACGAAGCCACCCTTGGTCATGTAGCCGCGGGTCACGGAATCACCGCGCAGCTCGATCACTCCGACCGATCGCGACGGCAGGAGACAGCCGACGTCGTCGACCACCCGCGCTTCGAGTCCGGCCAACAGGGGGCCGAGGCACGCCAGCCGCGTGGTCTTGCCGCCCTTGCTCGCGGGCACCGCCCGCCGCAGCGCCGCCAGCAGATCGGTGTCGACCTCGTCGACCACCAGCCCGCCACCGCATTCCGAGAATGACACGGCGACGGTGGTTTCCGCCATTCCGTAGGCGGGAAGCATGGCGTCGGCACGTAGCCCGAAGGGTTCACCCGCTTCGATGAGATCCTCCACGTCGGCGGGATCGACCGGCTCGGCCCCCGACAGAGCCCACCGCAGCGAGGACAGGTCGAATTCGCCAGGCGTGGCGTGCCTGCGCAGTCGCTTGGCGAGCAGGGCGTACGCGAAGTTCGGCGCCGCGGTCATCGTGCCGTGGTACTTGTCGATGAGGCGCGCCCACAACAGGATGTCGGTCAGGAAGTCCATCGGCGTGATCTTGACCAGCTCGGCACCGAAGTACATCGGCACGACGAGGAATCC
>NZ_JAVRQA010000225.1:0-10317 GCF_032161845.1 Mycobacterium sp. | reverse complement strand
TGTCCGACCTGTCGCTGATGGTGAAGGCAGGCGTGCAGTGGGGCCTCTTCGGCGGCGCGATCGAGAACCTCGGCACCGAACGTCACCACCAGGCGTACGTCAAGAAGCTCATCGCCCTGGAACTGCTCGGCTGCTTCGCCATGACCGAGACCGGGCACGGCAGCGACGTCCAAGCGCTCGAGACCACGGGCACGTATGACCCCGACACCGGTGAGTTCGTCATCGACTCCCCCACCCCGTCGTCGCGCAAGGACTACATCGGCGGCGCCGCAAATACTGCCCGGGTCGCGGCGGTGTTCGCGCAGCTGATCACCCAGGGAAAGACCCACGGTGTGCACTGCTTCGTGGTGCCGATCCGCGACGACGACGGCAACGACCTGCCCGGCGTGACGACGTCGGACTGCCAGTACAAGGGTGGGCTACCCGGCGTCGACAACGGCCGCATCCAGTTCGACAAGGTGCGGATCCCACGGGAGAACCTGCTGAACAAGTACGCCGACGTCGCCGAAGACGGCACGTACTCGTCGCCGATCGAAAACCAGGGCCGCCGGTTCTTCACGATGCTCGGCACGCTGATCCGCGGGCGGGTCACGGTCGGGGGCAGCGCTGGCGCCGCGGCGCGGGTGGCACTCGACATCGCGACGCGATATGCGTTGGAGCGCAGGCAGTTCGAGGCACCCGGCGCCGAAGAGGAGGTGCTGATCATGGACTACCTGGTGCATCAGCGCCGACTGTTCCCTTTGATCGCGAAGTCCTACGCCCTGCAGTTCGCTCAGAACGAGCTGGTGGCCAAGTGTCACGAGTTGCAGACCGCCGACGACCCCGACGCCGAGGAACAACGGGAACTCGAATCCCGCGCGGCCGGTCTGAAGGCCGCCAACACGTGGCACGCCACACGCGCCATCCAGGAGGCCCGCGAAGCCTGCGGTGGCGCGGGCTATCTGGCCGAGAACCGGCTGATCGCACTCAAGGCCGACACCGACGTGTTCACCACCTTCGAGGGCGACAACCACGTGCTGACGCAGCTGGTGGCCAAGGAACTGCTGACCGCGTACGCCGACGACGTCAAAAGCATGAGCCCGGCCCAGTGGGTGCGGTTCGCGGCAAACTTCGCAGGCGAGCGAGTGCTGAAGCGGACCGCGGCGCAGACGATCATGCAGACGATCGTCGACACCAGGGAGGACAACGAGGAAGAGGGCTCGCTGTTCAACCGCGGCACCCAGGTGAAGATGTTCGAGGACCGCGAGGAGTACATGATCGCGTCCGTAGCGCGTCGGCTGCAGGCCAAGTCCAAGGAGATGTCTCCGTTCGACGCGTTCAACGCCGTCCAAGACCACGTGCTGCACGCCGCGACTGCGCACATCGAGCGCGTCATCCTCGAGGCGTTCGTCGCAGGTATCGACACCTGCGAGGACGAGAAGGCCCGGGAGATCCTCGGCTTGGTGTGCGACCTGTACGCGCTGTCGGTGATCGAGGGCGACAAGTCGTGGTTCGTGGAACACCGGTTCCTGTCGACCGAGCGCTCCAAAGCCGTCACCCGGGGCATCAACGACCGGTGCCGCAAGCTACGCCCGCACGCCGAGCTTCTGGTCGAGGGATTCGGAATTCCCGAGCAGCTGCGCTACGCCGAGATGCTGCACCCGGAGCACATCCCCGACGCCGACGAGCACGAGGAGCAAAACGCCCAGTAGCGCATTGCCGATTCTGTGCAGATGGGTGAAGCTCCCCCGCGTGGACTCGAACCACGAACCTGCCGATTAACAGTCGGCTGCTCTGCCAATTGAGCTACAGGGGAATGGCAATCGGTGCGCGAAACATGCCCGCGGACCGAGCGTTGACTCTAGCGCATGGGGTCTCGAAGTCCGGAATCGGGCACGTGACGCGGGCCGCCCGCGTCGCCCCGCCACGACTCGGCGGCACGAGGCAGGATGGAGGCAATGCACCACCACCAGAAAGGAGCCCCGTGATACGCGTCGCCGCCGTCATGGCTGTCGGATACGTGTTGGGCGCAAAGGCTGGCCGACGTCGATACGAGCAGCTCGCGGGCACGTTCCGCGCGGTCACGGGCAGCCCGGCGACCAAGGCTGTCTTGGATGCCGGACGACGGAAGATAGCCGATCGGGTATCACCCGACCGAGCGATGGTGACGTTGACACCGATCGACGCACGGACCTCGGTTTTGCAGCCCGAAGCCAAGGAGCGCTAGCTCAGAGGCTTGGTCCAGGTCTGGCCGGGAAGCATGGGTCCGCCGATGCCGCCGGGACTGCCGTTGGGTCCGTAGAGGCCCCAGGGCGTGCCCATATTGACCCCGTTGCCATTCGAGTAGGACAGGCAATGCCCGTCCTCCTGGTTGCCGTACCAGGACAAACAGTTCGGGCCGGCCAGCGCCTGGCCGGTGCCGCCGGTCAGGGCGATCGCGAGCGGAGCGGCGACGGCAGCGACCGCCAAGGCTCCCGCGGAGATGAGTCGGCGTGCTCGGATGGTCATGACGGGCCCTTCCATAGAACTGACAGCGAATTCACCATAGCGTGACGAGTCGGTTCACGCAGTAAGGTCGTCGCCGCTGGCCCGCTCCAGCAGGCTGCGCCGGTAGGTCTCCATCGCGACGAGGTCGCCGAACAACGCGTTGTACTCCTCGTCGTTCTCCACGGGGGACATGCGCTGCAGCTTCGACTTCATCTCGGCGATCTGCCGACCGACCCAGACTTCCTGCAACCTCGCCAGCACCCCACCGATGTAGCGGACCAGGCGGTCGTCGTCGTCGACCCGGAAGGCCTCGACCCCGAGTTCGTTGACCAGGTTCGCCGCCTGCGGCGACGCCGCCTGCTCCCGGACCGCGTCGATCCACTGCGCTCCCGAGCCGCCCGTCGACAGGCCGCCTGCCGACGCGATTGCGGTGCGCACCGCGGCGTAGCCGGGATGGGTGAAGCTCTCGACCGTCAACGTGTCGAAGACGGGCCCGGCGATCGCCGGATACTGCAGCGCGGCCTTGAGCGCCTCACGCTGAGGCCACAGGGTCGGATCCCTTGGGTCGGGCCTGGCCAGGGTGTCGGCGGCTGGGCTCGCCGCCGCCGCCCGGCGCGCATCGCGGCGCAGCGCGCCACCGCCCGCCTTCGCGGTCTCGCGCACTCTTCCGATGACCTGGGCGACGTCGTCCCAACCGACCCAGCCCGCCAGTTGGCGGGCGTACTCGTCGCGCAGCGTCGGGTCCTTGATCCTGGACGCCATCGGGACACAACGGCGCAGCGCGGACACCCGGCCTTCGGCACTGTCGAGGTCGTGGTCGGCAAGGGCGGTGCGAATCACGAACTCGAACAACGGGGTTCGTCGGGCGACGAGGTCGCGCAGGGCGCCATCTCCGGACTTCAGTCGCAGATCACACGGATCCATCCCCTCGTCGGCGACGGCGACGAACGATTGACCAGAGAGGTTCTGCTCACCCTCGAACGCCTTGACCGCCGCGGCGCGGCCCGCCGCATCGCCATCGAAGACGTAGATAAGCTCACCGCGAAAGAAGTTGTCGTCCATCATGAGTCGCCGAAGCATCGAAAGGTGCTCCTCGCCGAAGGCGGTCCCGCACGATGCCACCGCCGTCGTCACCCCAGCCATGTGCATGGCCATCACGTCGGTGTAGCCCTCCACGACCACGGCCTGATGCCCCTTGGCGATGTCGCGCTTGGCCAGGTCGAGCCCGAACAGAACGTTGGACTTCTTGTACAGCACGGTTTCGGGGGTGTTCAGGTACTTGGCGGTCATCTGGTCGTCGTCGAAGATCCGGCGCGCACCGAACCCGATGACCTCGCTGCTACTCGCCCGGATGGGCCACACCAGCCGACGGTGGAAGCGGTCCCGAGGCCCGCGGCGACCCTCGAGCGAAAGCCCGGCGGCTTCGAGTTCCTTGAACTCGAAGCCCTTGCGCAACAGGTGCTTCGTCAGGTTGTCCCACCCCGACGGCGCGAAGCCGCAGCCGAAGTGCGCGGCCGCTTGGGCATCGAAGTTGCGCTCGACCAGGTACTGGCGGGCGGGTGCCGCCTCGTCGGACTGCAACGCCTCGGCATAGAACGCCTGGGCCGCGGCGTTGGCGGCGATCAACCTGCTGCGACTGCCCCTGTCCCTCTGGACGTTCGTGGCCGAGGCGCCGGTGTAGGTGACGTTGTAGCCGATGCGGTCGGCGAGCATCTCGACGGACTCGACGAAGCTGACGTGCTCGATCTTCTGCAAGAACGCATAGACGTCACCGCCCTCGCCGCACCCGAAACAGTGGAAGTGACCGTGATTGGGCCGGACGTGAAACGACGGTGACTTCTCGTCGTGAAACGGGCACAGCCCCTTCAGCGAGTCGGCCCCGGCACGCCGCAACTGCACGTAGTCACCGACGACGTCCTCGATGCGGGTGCTTTCGCGAATGGCGGCGATGTCGCGGTCGGGAATCCGTCCACCCCGGGTCGCATCGCCACTACCCGCCACTCCCGCCACCGGGACAGTCTATGCGCGCTCAGACTGCCTCGATGCGCTCCAGTCGTCCTTCGGTGTAGGACGCGATCTGATCGAGGATCACCCGCAGCCGGGCCCCATCGTCGGCGGCGGCGTTGAACTCGGGGACGAAGATCGGGTCGAGGGTGGCAGGCGCCCTGGCCAACAGGAATTCGGCGACCCGGTGAATGCGTACGCGTTGCTGCGCCTGCAGTTCGAGGTGCGGTGGGTCCGACATGATGAATTGCAGCGCGAGGATCTTGAGAAGCACGACCTCGGCCCGCACCGTGGCGGGCACCGCCAGGTCGGCCTGGTAGCGAACCAGCGGACCTGGGCCGGTCACCTCCCTGGTGGCCGCGATGGCCGCCGACGCGAACCGCCCGACGAACTCGCTGGTCAGTGTCTTCAGAGCGACCGATGCCGCCAACGTCCCGTCGTACTTGCCGACGGCGGCGACCACGGGCAGCGCCGACAACCGGCCCGCCGCCGCGATCAGGTCGCCCGCGGCGAGCCCTCCGCCCATGCCGCTGGCCTCGCCAAGCCTGCCAAGCTCGTCCACCGCGTCATCGTCGCCGAGGACGCGTAGGTCGATGCGGCCGGAGATCACGCCATCCTCGACGTCGTGCACCGAGTACGCCACGTCGTCGGCCCAATCCATCACCTGCGCCTCCAGGCTGGGCTTGGCATCGGGCGCCCCCTGCCGCACCCAAGTCGCCGCAGCAACGTCGTCGGCGTAGAAGCCGAACTTGCCCATCTCGGGGCCGCGGAACCACGGATACTTGGTCACCGCATCCAAGGCCGCCCGCGTGAGGTTCAGGCCCGCGCTCGCACCTTGCGGGTCAAGGACTTTCGGCTCCATTCTGGTGAGAATCCGGAAGTTCTGGGCATTGCCCTCGAACCCGCCGACGTCTGCCGCCAACTCGTCGAGCGCGCGTTCGCCGTTGTGGCCGTATGGCGGGTGGCCGATGTCGTGCGCCAGGCCCGCGAGGTCGACGACGTCGGGGTCGCAACCGAGACCGACGGCCATCCCTCGACCGATCTGGGCGACCTCAAGGGAGTGCGTCAACCGCGTGCGCGGTGTCTCGCTCTGCCGTGGCCCGACGACCTGGGTCTTGTCGGCCAGTCGGCGGAAGGCGGCGCTGTGCAGGACCCTGGCCCGGTCGCGGGCGAAGTCGGTGCGGTGTTCGGTGTCGGTCCCCGGCAGGGCAGCACCCTTCGGCGCTTCGACCACCATGCGTTGCCGGTCGAAGTCTGAGTATCGATCACTTGAGTGCGCCACCGACGCACAGTCTGCCAGGACGGTCCGCCGGTCTTCAGTGCCCGTCTCCTCCGGCCCACTACATTGGCGGTCATGCGTATCGCCCGCTTCCCGAGCCTGCTTCTCGCGGTGCTGACCGTTGGCGCACTGCTGGTGCCGAACCTCCCGACGGCCAACGCCGAACCGCCCCTTCGGCTGACCGACTACGTCACCGACGATGCCGGCGTCCTCGACGCCAACGGGCTCAGCGAGGTGAAGTCCGCAGTCGACGATCTCTACACGGCTCGCCGAGTTCGGCTATGGGTCGTCTACGTCGACACCTTCTCCGGCCAGACGGGGGTGGCCTGGGCTCGAAGGGCCATGCAGACCAACAACTTCCAGCCCGACCAGGACGCCATTCTGGCGGTCGCCACCCAGGACCGCGACTACGCCCTGCTCGCCGGGACCGGCATCCTCAGCGACTCCGATCAGGCCAATCTTCGCCGCAACGAGGTGGAACCGGCCTTGCGACAAAGCGACTGGGCGGGTGCCGGGACCGCCGCAGCCGTCGGGTTGAAGAACGACGGCAGCTCGACCGGAGGCGCCTCTTGGGTAGGCATCCTCATCTTCCTCGCGATCCTCGCCCTGGCAGTTCTGGCGCTCATCGTGTGGCGCGGGCGCAGGCGTCGCAAGCGCCGGGAAGCGGAGTTCGCCGCCGCCAAACGGGTGGACCCAGCCGACCCCAACGCGCTGTCCTCGCTTTCCCTGGACGCACTCGACGACCTGTCGAAGTCGGTCGTCGTCGAAGTCGACAACGCCGTCCGCACCAGCGACAACGAACTGACCTTGGCCGTCGAGGAGTTCGGCGAGAAGGACACCGCCCCGTTCAGCCAAGCCGTGGCGGCAGCCAAAATCGCGCTGACACAAGCGTTCAACGTTCGCCAGATCCTCGACGACACCATTCCCGAGACGCCCCAGCAGCGGCGCGATCTGCTCACCCGCGTCATCGTCGCGGCCGCCCGCGCCGACGACGAACTCGAGGCGCAGCGCGAAGCCTTCGGCAAGTTGCGCGATCTCGTCATCAACGCGCCGGATCGACTCGACACGCTCACCCAGCAGATGGTCGACCTGACGGCTCGGATCGACCCCGCCGGGCAGACGCTGGCCGCCCTGCACTCTCAGTTCTCCGACACCGCACTGGCATCGGTGGCGGGCAACGTCGAGACCGCCAAGCAGCGGTTGTCGTTCGCCGACCAGAACATCAGCCAGGGCCGCGCGCTGGTGGCCAAACCCGCGGGCAGTCAGGGCGGGCTGGTCGACGCGATCCGGGCAGCGGAATCCGGGTTGGGCCAAGCCCGTACGTTGCTCGACTCCGTCGACAGCGCGTCCACCGACATCAACCGGGCGGTGGCTGCGCTGCCCGCGGCGATCGCCGACATTCAGAACGGCATCACCGCCGCCGCAGCTCAACTCGCGCGCGGTAACGTCCCACGCGCCGCCGAGCTGACCTCCGCGCGCGACGCGGCGGCCGCGGCCGTCACGCAGGCGCAGAGCGCGGGTACCTCGAATCCGCTGGGCACCTTCACCCAGCTGACCCAGGCCGATGCGCAGCTCGATCGGCTGCTCGCGGCGATCAGTGACGAGGTCGAGGCGGCCGCGCGGTTGAGCCGGGCGTTCGACCAGGCACTGTTCAGCGCGCAGTCGCAGGTGCGTTCGGTATCGGACTTCGTCGACACCCGCCGCGGAAGTGTCGGCCCCGAGGCGCGAACCCGGTTGGCGGAGGCCGTGCGGCAATTGGAGGCTGCGGAGGCGCTCAAGGCGACCAACCTGACGGAGGCCATTCAGCACGCCAACGGCGCCGCGATGCTGGCGGCGCAGGCCCAGTCCATGGCGAACGCCGACGTCAGCGCCGCGCAGCGGCAGTACACCGGCCGCTACGGCAGCGGCGGGTTCGGCGGCGGCGCCGGCAACAACATGGGTGCCGTCCTCGGCGGCATCCTCATCGGCAACATCCTGTCGGGTGCGCTGCGCGGCGGGATCGGGGGAAGCGTCGGCGGCGGCGACTGGAGTCCTGGCTCGTTCGGCGGTTCCGGCGGCGACTGGGGCGGTGGCGGCGGGAGGTTCTAATCTCGCGAGCGCCAGAGGGTCTAGGCGCCCTTGAGCCGCACCGCGAGGTAGTCCGAGACGGCATCGATCGCCACGCGCTCCTGGGTCATCGCATCGCGCTCGCGGATCGTCACCGCGTGATCTTCGAGCGAGTCGAAGTCCAGCGTCACACAGAACGGCGTGCCGATCTCGTCTTGCCTGCGGTACCGGCGCCCGATCGCGCCCGCGTCGTCGAACTCGATGTTCCACGACGCGCGGAGCTCCGCGGCCAGATCCTTGGCCTTGGGCGACAGGTCGGCGTTGCGCGACAGCGGCAACACCGCGGCCTTGACGGGCGCCAGCCGCGGGTCGAGCTTCAACACCGTGCGCTTGTCGACGCCACCCTTCGCGTTGGGGGCCTCGTCTTCGTGGTAAGCGTCGACCAGGAACGCCATCAGCGATCGCGTCAGGCCTGCTGCGGGCTCGATCACGTACGGCGTGTACCGCGTGTCGGTGGCCTGATCGTAGAAGGACAGGTCCGTGCCGGAATGCTTTGAGTGCGTTGACAAGTCGAAGTCGGTCCGGTTGGCGACGCCTTCGAGCTCGCCCCACGGGTTGCCCTGGAAGCCGAACTTGTACTCGATGTCGACGGTGCGGTCCGAGTAGTGCGACAGCTTCTCCTTCGGGTGCTCGTACAGCCGGAGGTTGTCGGGATCGATGCCGAGGTCGACGTACCACTGCAGCCTGGTGTCGATCCAGTACTGGTGCCATTCCGCAGCGGTCGACGGTTCGACGAAGAACTCCATCTCCATCTGCTCGAACTCGCGGGTGCGGAAGATGAAGTTGCCGGGCGTGATCTCGTTGCGGAAGCTCTTGCCGATCTGGCCGATGCCGAACGGCGGCTTGCGACGCGACGTCGTCACGACGTTGGCGAAGTTGACGAAGATGCCCTGCGCCGTCTCGGGGCGCAGGTAGTGCATGCCCTCTTCGGTCTCGATCGGCCCGAGGAAGGTCTTCAACATCATGTTGAAGTCACGCGGCTCGGTCCACTGCCCCTTGGTGCCGCAGTCCGGGCACACGATCTCCGTCATCGAGACGGCATCGGGATCGTCGAGCCCCTTCTTGAGGGCGTACGCCTCCTGCATGTGGTCCTGCCGATGCCGCTTGTGGCAGTTCAGGCATTCGACGAGCGGATCGTTGAACACCTCGACGTGGCCGGACGCCACCCACACCTGACGCGGGAGGATGATCGCGCTGTCGAGGCCGACGACGTCGTCGCGGCCGGTGACGATGGACCGCCACCACTGCCGCTTGATGTTCTCCTTGAGCTCGACGCCCAGTGGGCCGTAGTCCCATGCCGACTTGGTGCCGCCGTAGATCTCGCCGGCTTGGTAGACGAGGCCACGGCGTTTCGCGAGATTGGCAACGGTGTCGATGATGGAGGCCACGGGTGAACAGCGTAGCGGGCGGCGCGGGCTCGATTGACATGCGCATCGGCGCATGTATTGTTGGCCGTAATGAAAACGGTTTCCAAATTTGCCGTGCCCAAACTGGACGAGGACGGGCACGCCGACCACGCGCACGGCGGGGCGCCCGCCCACGAGGTGCCCTCCCGCGCGGTGCTGGACAACGCCGGTGACCTATTGCGAGCGCTCGCGGCGCCGGTTCGCATCGCCATCGTGCTGCAACTCCGCGAATCGTCCAGCTGCGTACACGATCTCGTCGACGCACTCGCGGTGCCACAACCACTCGTCAGCCAGCACTTGCGGATTCTGAAGTCCGCAGGAGTCGTCGCCGGGGAGCGCAGCGGCCGCGAGGTGCGCTACCGACTGGCCGATCACCACCTCAGCGACATCGTGCTGGCCGCCGTGGCGCATGCCGGCGAATACTCGGGCGAACAAGCTGGAGATGGGACCCGATGACCGGCACCGCCGTCCGCTCCACACGCCAACGAGCAGCCATCTCCGCGCTACTCGAGAACGTCGAGGAGTTCCGCTCCGCCCAGGAACTTCACGACGAACTGCGCCGCCGCGGCGAGGGCATCGGCCTGACCACCGTCTACCGCACGCTGCAGACGATGGCAGCCGCCGGGTTGCTCGACACCCTGCGCACCGACAGCGGCGAATCGGTCTACCGCCGGTGCTCCGAACACCACCACCATCACCTGGTCTGCCGCGACTGCGGCTCCACCATCGAGGTAGAAGGCGGCGCCGCGGAGGCGTGGGCCGCCGAAGTCGCCGCCCAACACGGCTTTTCCGACGTCAGCCACACCATCGAAATCTTCGGGGTGTGCGCGGGCTGCGCCTCCGTCAGCTGACGCCGTCGCGCGCAAGCGCCAGGACGGTATGCCTGGTCAGAGGCGCCAACTCGATCCCGTCGGGTGCCTGCGGATCGACCCAGGCGATCTCGTCGATCTCCGCGGCAGGCCCCGGCTCACCTTCGAGGGTGACCAGGAAGAGATCGGCGTCGACGACGTGGCCCGGCTCGTTGGCCGCCGCCGCCGTGTAGCGGCCGAGCGCACG
>NZ_JAVRQA010000224.1:0-2523 GCF_032161845.1 Mycobacterium sp. | reverse complement strand
CACCTTTGCGAACACGCCGCTCCAGTTGACGCCCGCCAGACCGAGTGCCGCAAGGCCGGCGCCGATGAGGCCGCCGAACAGCGCATGCGACGAGCTCGACGGGATGCCGAAGAGCCAGGTCAGCAGGTTCCACAGAATGCCGCCGACGAGGCCGGCGAAGATGATCGTCAGGCCCATCGACGCATCGATCCCCGACAGCAGGTGCCCGGTCTTGCCGTCCTGCACCTTGAGCACCGAGGTGGTAACGGTGACCGCGACCTCGACCGAAAGGAACGCGCCGACGAGGTTGATGACCCCTGCCAGCAGCACCGCGACCTTGGGCTTGAGCGCACCGGTGGCGATCGACGTCGCCATCGCGTTGCCCGTGTCGTGGAACCCATTGGTGAAGTCGAAGGCGAGGGCCGTACATATCAACAGCACCAGGATGATCATCTCGGTCATGGGGCTAATTCTGCGGGTACCGAGGCGATTTTTACCTATGGATCGCCGTAGTCGTCACGTATTCTCACCAGGCAGTTTTGCCGAAGCAGCAAAGCTGTTCATCCATTGTTCACCTTGCCGCCTTCGCCACGTCGACTGGGCGGGTCTGACTAGGCCAGAGGCGCCGTGCGGCGACGCCGAACCAGCGCATCGCGATTAGCATCGAAGGCGACTAGACACCGTGGCGGCCCGGCCGCTTCGCAGGGAAGTTGAGGCAGTGAACGGATTTCTCTCCAAGATCGTGGCCTGGCTGAATGCCGGCTACCCCGATGGAGTTCCGGGCCCCGACCGAGTACCGCTGATGGCGCTGCTCACACGCCGACTGTCCAACGACGAGGTGAAGGCCGTCGCCCAGGATCTGATGGACAGCGGCGAATTCGACCACATCGACATCGGCGTCTTGATTACGCAGTTCACCGACGAACTGCCTCGGGAAACGGACGTCGAGCGCGTGCGGGAGCGGCTCGCCAAGAAGGGCTGGCCGCTCGACGACCCGAGAGACATGCCGGATGACGCGGGAGAGCACGCATAGCCGTCCTTCGCGCCCAGCCCGTCGGCGCCGGGGACGCAGCCCTGGCGCTGCTGCCCGAGCTCGAATCCGTTCTCGACCGCGCCCGTTCGGCGATACTGCCGGTTCCCGCCGACGACCCACGGCAGACGAAGTTGCTGACACACACTTTGCGGGCTGGCGAGGAGATCCCCGACGAAGTCGCGGTCGTCATCTCCACGTCGGGAACCACCGGCGAGCCGAAGGGGGCGATGCTGCCCGCGTCGGCCCTCATCGCCAGCGCCGACGCGACCCACGACCGCCTCGGCGGCAGCGGCCGATGGCTTCTGGCGCTGCCCGCTCATCACATCGCCGGCTTGCAGGTTCTGGTCCGTAGCGCGCTCGCCGGCACCACTCCCGTCGCGATCTCGGCGGCCTTCGACGCCAGTGAATTACCGTCGGCCATAGCATCATTGGGCTCCGGCAGGCGCTATGCCTCATTGGTCGCGGTGCAGCTCGACAAGGCTCTGCGCGACCCTGCGGCGAGCGCCGCACTCGCCGAACTCGACGGCGTCCTGATCGGCGGCGGCCCCATGCCGGCGCAGATCGCGGAGAATGCCTCGGCCGCAGGCATTTCAGTGATCCGAACCTACGGAATGAGCGAGACCGCGGGCGGCTGCGTCTACGATGGCACACCGCTCGATGGCGTTCGGATCCGCATCGACGACGGCCGCATTGCGCTGGGCGGAACCACGCTCGCCAGCGGCTACCGCAACGCCGTGACCCCCGATCCGTTCGCGGAAGCCGGCTGGTTTCGCACCGATGACGTTGGCGCCGTTGATGCTTCCGGGATCTTTCGAGTGTTGGGAAGGGCCGACGACGCGATCAGCACCGGTGGCCTGACCGTCATGCCGCCACTGGTCGAGTCCGCCCTTCTGGCGCATCCGGCGGTGGTCGACGCCGCTGTTTTCGGCGTCACCGACGAGCGGTTGGGGCAGCGGGTGGTGGCCGCCGTCGTCGTCGCCGAAGGTCACACCGCTCCGACGGTCGCCGAGCTGCGCGCGCACGTCGAGCAGACGATGGACGCCACCGCAGCGCCGCGCGAAGTCCACGTCGTCGACGAACTCCCCCGACGCGGCATCGGCAAGCTCGACCGAAGGGCACTCGTCGAACGCTTCGACGGTGTCTGATCCGATCGCGCCCGCAGTCACGAGCCGGTCGTTTCGATGAGCGGGCGGCTCAACGACGAAAAAATTCCGAGTTCCGTAAGGTTTCGGAATTAACGAAATTGGCAATTCGGGATCAGGAAGAAGAACGGTCTTCCCCTTTAGATCGGAGACACAATGATCGTCCTGGGTGTAATTCTCCTGCTGATCGGCTATTTCGCAGGCATCTCGATCCTGTACACGATCGGCGGAATTCTCGTCATCGTCGGCGTGATCCTGTGGATCCTCGGTGCCGTCGGTCGGCCCGTGGGGGGTCGAAAAGTTTGGTTCTAGGTGATGACCGACACCGATGAGGCGTCGGTCACCCCTCTAGTACGACGTGCCGCGGCA
>NZ_JAVRQA010000223.1:0-3393 GCF_032161845.1 Mycobacterium sp. | reverse complement strand
TGTCGGACGATTTCGGCGAGTGCTCGATGCATCTGCCTGCGACGGGCGGGTCCGACGACGCTATAGACACCACGGGCTAGCAACGGATGGGCAAACCGCACACGATTTCCTGCGATCTGGACGATGCCGTTGGTCTCTGGCGCTTCGAGTAGTTCGACGATGCGCTCGGCGCTCTGCGAGGTGACCTCGGCGAGCAGGTCGACCGTCGGCGCGCCGACGCTGGCAGCGGCCAGCAGCACCGTCTGGGTGTCTTCGCCGAACTGGTCGAGCCGCGAGCGGACGAGGTCGGCCAACGAGCCGGGCAGGGCGGCGTCGGCGATGCTCGATTGACCGTCGATCGCCCTGGCGAGTTCGAGCGCGTAGAACGGGTTGCCGCCGGAGAGCTCGTTGATCCGGACGATCGTCGGCCTGGAGAACGCACGACCCAACCGACTGGCGACCACCTTGTGGAGTCCGCCGAGGCTGAGCGGCCCGACGCGGATGCGCTCGACGCCATCGAGGCGGTTCAGCTTCAACCATTCGGTGCCGTTCCTGCCGTCGCCTTCGGTTCGTTCGGTGGCGAGCACCCCGATGCGGCCCTTGAGCCGTCGGGTGGCGAAGGCGATGACTGCCTGGCTGGAGGAGTCCAGCCACTGCACGTCATCGAGCGCGACGATCACGGGTGCGTCGGTCGCGAGTCGGTCGAGGAGGGTCAGAAAGGCCGACGCGACCACGCGTTCGTCGGTCACCGGGCCGTGGCCATCGCCTTCGAGCAGCACTCTTTCGATCGCAACGCGCTGCAGGTGGGGCAGGGTGTCGAGGATCTCGCCGTCGACGCCTTCGAGCAGGTCGGCGAGCACGGCATAGGTCAGGCCCGATTCGGCCTCCCCGGCGCGTGCCGACAGGACGTGAAAGCCGCCCTCACGGGCCTGCTCCAAGGCCCCCAGCCATAGCGTCGTCTTGCCGATGCCTGCTTCGCCCTCGATGACGAGGACCGCCGTATTCGTCGCGGTGGACCGGAGGAATGCCGCCACCGCGCGCGCTTCCACCGCCCGGCTTACCCCCAAGCCCACACTTCCCCGTCCCCCAACGTCACCCTCCAGTAGTTCACCATCCCCACACACGGCAAACTATGAACAAAGTATGACTTACGGTTCCGACAATTTCGTCGTAGACCGTCAGCTGAACGGTTTGCGTCCGTCGATCCTGCGGGATCCGGCGCCGGCACTTCGCCACGCCCTGGCCACCCAGTCGGCGTCCTCGTCGGTCACCAGATTGCCCATCACGCGCACGGCGACCTCCATGAGGAAGTGCGAGCGCATGGCGATCGGGCCCACGGCCGGAAGGAAGCGGGGGATCGTCAGCAGCAGCCCGAGCCGCCGCGCGACGGAGAACCCGCGGGCGTAGTGCCTGTGCAGTTCGGCGGGCCACGCATGGGTCAGATCGCCGGTGCCGAGTTGTTCGGCGGCCAGCCTGCCGGTTTCGAGTCCGTAGTCGATGCCTTCGCCGTTCAAGGGGTTGACGCAGGCGGCGGCGTCTCCGATCAGCATCCAGTTCGGCCCGGCGACGCCGGAGACGGCACCGCCCATGGGCAACAGGGCCGACAACGCGGCTCTTGGTTCGCCCGAGAAGCCCCACTCGTCGCGTCGGAGGTCGGTGTAGTGCGACATCAGCGGACGCAGCGCCGCGGTGGCGGGTCGCTTCGAGGTGGCAAGCGCGCCGACGCCGATGTTCACCTCACCGTTGCCGAGCGGAAAGATCCACCCGTATCCGGGCAGCACCTCTCCCGTGGGAGAGCGGAGTTCGAGGTGCGAGGTGATCCACGGTTCGTTGCTGCGCGGGCTGGCGAGGTAGCCACGGATCGCCACGCCGTAGACGGTTTCCCGATGCCACTCGCGGCCGAGAACCCGGCCGAGGGTCGAGCGGGCACCGTCGGCGACGATCAGCTCCCGACAGCCGATCACCGAACCGTCCTCGAGCGTCACCGATGTGGCGCGCCCGCTTGAATCATGCGATACATCAACGGCTTTGACGCCCAAGAGCATCTTCGCCCCCTCGTCGACGGCGACCTGCCGGATGCGTTCGTCGAGCTCGGTCCGCGGCACCGCGCTGCCGGTGGCCGGGAACGACGGGCCGGGCCACTCGATCTCCACGTCGGCCCCGAAGCCCGACATCCGCAACCCACGACTGCGGACCTTGCCGTCCAGCCACGGGCCGAGCCCGAGAAGCTCCAGTTCGGCGACGGCGCGCGGGGTGAGACCGTCGCCACACGCCTTGTCTCTTGGGAACTGTTGACCGTCGATCACCAGCACGTCACGGCCGTTGCGGACTGCCCACGCGGCGGCGGCGGACCCGGCGGGTCCAGCACCAATCACCACCACGTCATATTTCTCGTCCACGCTGCCCAGTATGTTGGACCAATGAAGACACCAGCGACCGTGGTCGCGGGCGTGGACTTCGGTGACGCAACCTTCGCGGCGAATGTCCGCGACGGTGTGGCGCGCATCGAGGACCTGATGGCCACTGAGCTGGGTAAGGCCGATGAGTTGATGGCCGAGGCCGTTCAACACCTCTTTCAGGCGGGCGGCAAGCGGTTCCGGCCGTTGTTCACGGTGCTGTCGGCACAGCTGGGCCCCGACCCTGACAACTGGCAGGTCACCGTGGCCGGCGCCGTGATCGAGTCGGTCCACCTCGCGACGCTGTACCACGACGACGTGATGGACGAGGCCCAGGTGCGTCGCGGAGCGGACAGCGCCAACGCACGGTGGGGCAACAACATTGCGATCCTGGCCGGCGACTATCTCTTCGCGACGGCGTCGCGGCTGGTGTCGCAACTTGGGCCCGACGCCGTGCGTGTCATCGCCGATACGTTCGCGCAGCTGGTGACGGGCCAGATGCGTGAGACCCGTGGAGCGGCCGAGGGCGTCGACGCCGTCGAGCACTACCTCAAGGTGGTCTACGAGAAGACGGCCTGCCTGATCGCGGCGTCCGGCACCTTCGGCGCCACGTTCTCCGGCGCCGACGATGAGCAGATCCAACGGCTGGGCAGGCTCGGCGGCATCGTCGGGACGGCCTTCCAGATCTCCGACGACATCATCGACATCGACAGCGATCCCGACGAGTCCGGCAAGCTGCCAGGCACCGACCTGCGCGAGGGCGTGCACACGCTGCCCGTGCTCTACGCCTTGCGGGAGACCGGGCCGGACGCCGACCGGCTGCGCGAATTGCTCAAGGGTCCCGTCGAGGACGATGCCGACGTCGCCGAGGCGTTGGCGCTGTTGCGTTCTTCACGCGGAATCGTGCAGGCGAAGGAGACGGTCTTCTCCTATGCGGCGCAGGCCCGCGATGAGCTGGCCAAGCTTCCCGACGTGCCGGGACGGGTGGCATTGGCCAACCTCGTCGACTACACGATCA
>NZ_JAVRQA010000222.1:0-3314 GCF_032161845.1 Mycobacterium sp. | reverse complement strand
CTGATGGCCAACACCTGGCAGGGCCGCTTTCCGTATCGCAACGACGGCGCCCTCGGTTGGGCGGGCACGTCGCCGGTCGGCACGTTCCCGCCGAACGGGTTCGGGCTTGTCGACATGATCGGCAACGTGGGGGAGTGGACGTCGACGCCGTACGCGGCGCGTCACCGGGCAGGCAGCACCTCCGCAAAGGGCTGTTGCACGCCCTCCCGCGAACCGGATCCGAGCGTCAATCAGACGCTGAAGGGCGGCTCGCACCTGTGCGCGCCGGAGTACTGCCATCGCTACCGGCCGGCCGCGCGGTCGTCGCAGTCGCAGGACAGCGCCACCACCCACATCGGGTTTCGCTGCGTCGCCGACGCCTGAGCAGCCCATACTGTGCCGATGAGACGACTGGTCCTGGTCGCTACGTTCATGTCCACCATCGCGCTCGGTGGCTGCGCCGAGACCAGCGACGGGCACCCGATCGCTGGTCCCACCGACCACCGGACCGCGACGGAGACCTCGTCGACGTCGACACCGACGTCGGCCCCGACGTCGAAGTCGACCTCGACGAACGAACCCGCCCCACCCGAGTTTCCGACGATGGGCGTCACGCCCACCCTCCGCGATGCGGTACCACCCAACGCCCTGGTGTGCCTGCCAAACCCGGCGCCGGGTACGCCGGCCACGGCGCAGATCGACGACGCCGGGGCTCCGAAGATCGTCATCGGCCTGCCCGAGGGCTGGACCGCAGCTCCGTCACCCCGCGGGCTGGCACTGACCGGCCCCGACGGCATGTCCGGGGCAGTCGTGATCACCCAGACCGACCTCGACGCGGCAGCCGCCTTCGAGAAGTACGCCGACGACGTGGCGGCGGAGGCGCCGATCAGTAGCATCAGCGTGTTGCCCGCCGAGACCTGCGGATACAGCGGTCAGCGCCTGATGGGTGTGCTGTCGGGCGGACCCCAGGGCAAGGTGTCCTACGAGGACCGCATCGCACACATCTGGACCAATGCGAAGGACTACCTGGTGGTGATCCACGTTGCCGCGCCGCAGGGATCCCCGGCGTTCGACGCCGCGACGGCCGCGATGACGGCAGACTTCGCGATCACCCTGCCCTGAGGGCCCTCGGCCGCGATTTGGTGCATTGCACGTGCTCACCTACTATGTAGGGGTTGCCTTGGGCAGACCTCGGTAGCCGTTTCGATTTGAATACCGAATCAAGCGGAGACCCTGCGTGCCCATCGGTGACGAAGACCGCGTACGTCGAGTAGTTCAGTGCTGTTTTGGGCTGCTCACGTGCAAACAAATCGAGGAGATCTAGTGATTCAGCAGGAATCGCGGCTCAAGATCGCCGACAACACGGGCGCCAAGGAGATCTTGTGCATTCGCGTACTCGGCGGCTCGGGTAGGCGTTACGCCGGCATCGGCGATGTCATCGTCGCGACCGTCAAGGACGCCATTCCCGGTGGCAACATCAAGAAGGGCGAGGTCGTCAAGGCCGTCATCGTCCGCACCGTGAAGGAGCGCCGCCGCGCCGACGGCAGCTACATCAAGTTCGACGAGAACGCCGCCGTCATCATCAAGCCCGACAACGACCCGCGCGGAACCCGCATCTTCGGACCGGTCGGCCGCGAGCTTCGCGAGAAGCGCTTCATGAAGATCGTTTCGTTGGCCCCGGAGGTGCTGTAAATGAAGGTGCACAAGGGTGACACCGTCCTCGTCATCTCTGGCAAGGACAAGGGCGCCAAGGGCAAGGTCCTCGAGTCCTACCCGACGCGCGAGAAGGTCCTGGTCCAGGGCGTCAACCGGATCAAGAAGCACACGGCCATCTCGCAGAACGAGCGTGGCGCCCAGTCCGGCGGAATCGTCACGCAGGAGGCGCCGATTCACGTCTCCAACGTGATGGTCGTCGACTCGGACGGCAACCCGACCCGCATCGGCTACCGCTTCGACGAAGAGACCGGCAAGAAGGTCCGCGTGTCGAAGAAGAACGGCAAGGACATCTAGAGATGACGACAGCAGAAACTACCGAGAAGACCCTCCCTCGTCTCAAGCAGCGCTACCGCGAGGAAATCAAGGGCGCGCTCAACGAGCAGTTCAACTACGCCAACGTCATGCAGATCCCCGGCGTGGTCAAGGTCATCGTCAACATGGGTGTCGGCGACGCCGCCCGCGACGCGAAGCTGATCAACGGCGCGGTCAACGACCTGCAGCTGATCACCGGTCAGAAGCCGGAGATCCGCAAGGCCCGCAAGTCGATCGCCCAGTTCAAGCTGCGCGAGGGCATGCCGATCGGCGCCCGCGTCACGCTGCGCGGCGACCGCATGTGGGAGTTCCTCGACCGGCTGGTCTCGATCAGCCTCCCCCGTATCCGCGACTTCCGCGGCCTGTCGCCCAAGCAGTTCGACGGCAGCGGCAACTACACCTTCGGTCTGACGGAGCAGTCGGTGTTCCACGAGATCGACGTGGACAGCATCGACCGCCCCCGCGGCATGGACATCACCGTCGTCACGTCGGCGACCAATGACGACGAGGGCCGGGCGCTGCTGCGCGCACTGGGCTTCCCGTTCAAGGAGAACTGAGCAGATGGCAAAGAAGGCGCTGGTCATCAAGGCCAACAAGAAGCCGAAGTTCAAGGTGCGCGGCTACACGCGTTGCAATAGGTGTGGACGCCCGCACGCGGTGTTCCGCAAGTTCGGCCTGTGCCGTATCTGCCTTCGGGAGATGGCGCATGCCGGCGAACTGCCCGGTGTCCAGAAGTCCAGCTGGTAACCCACGCGATGAGCGCTTGCGCGAAGAGCCGCAAGCGTGCTCCAACAGACATAACTAGGAAAGCACGCGGTAGGCCCCCAAGGGTGTTGAACCCGGCGGGAACCGTCGCGAGGAAGGTGAGCTGGCTGTCATGACCATGACGGACCCGATCGCAGACTTCTTGACACGTCTGCGCAACGCCAATTCGGCGTACCACGACGAGGTGACTCTGCCCCACTCGAAGATCAAGGTGCACATTGCCGAGATCCTCAAGGAGCAGGGTTACATCACCGACTTCCACACCGAGGATGCTCGGGTTGGCAAGGCGCTAGTGGTGCAACTCAAGTACGGACCCAGTCGCGAACGCAGCATCGCGGGCTTGAAGCGAGTCTCCAAGCCCGGCCTGCGCGTGTACGCGAAGTCAACCAACTTGCCCCGCGTTCTCGGTGGCCTGGGCGTGGCGATCATCTCCACGTCCTCGGGTCTGCTCACCGACCGTCAGGCAGCACGACAAGGCGTGGGCGGCGAAGTCCTCGCGTACGTGTGGTAGCCGGGACTTTGGAGATATAGACATGTCGCGC
>NZ_JAVRQA010000221.1:0-17021 GCF_032161845.1 Mycobacterium sp. | reverse complement strand
GCGACCGGGTCCGCTGTGCGGGTGGCCGTGAATCGGGTGGCCGACGCGCTTGTCGACGGTGGCGCGACAGTCGAACGGCACAGTCCGCTGCTACCTGATCTGACCGAAGCCGCCACGCTCTTCATAGAGCTGCTTACGTCATTTGCCGCCGCGAGCTATCCCGTGGAGAAGTATGAACAGCTGCGGACCGACGCCGCGGGATTGGCCACGGACGAGCGAGGATTCGATACGGGATGGCTACGCGGCCCGATGTTCAGCCACCGCCAGTGGATCGAAGCGAACAACCGTCGCGAACTTCACCGCCACCGCTGGCGCCAGCTCTTCACCCGCTTCGACGCCGTGGTGTGCCCGATCACGCCCACTCCGGCGTTCCCCCACGACCACGAACCCAATTTGGCGGAACGGCACATCGACATCGACGGCGTCGAGTACCCGTTCGTCGACCAATTCGTCTGGGCCGGCCTGGCGACCATGCCCGGCCTGCCCGCGACCGCCATACCAGCGGGCCGCTCACCCGAGGGCCTACCGGTAGGAGTGCAACTCATCGGCCCGATGTTCGAGGACCGCACCCCGCTGCGACTGGCCGAACTACTCGAACAAGACATCGGCGGCTTCCGCCACAGGTGACCGGAATTGCAACCGGTCGCGGTTCTAGGTAGCGGCGACGGCGAACAGGTGCCACTCGCCGGGCACGCCCTTGAGCTGGTGCTCGCCGTGGTCGTCGAATTCGAGTCCTGACCCGATCACTAGGTCGCGCAGTGTGCTGGACACCAGCACGTCGTTCGGCCCCGCCAATGCGCTTACCCGTGCGCCGATGTGCACGGCGATTCCGCCGATGTCGTCACCGCGGATTTCGCATTCGCCGGTGTGCAAGCCGGCTCGTACCTCGATGCCGAGCGCCTGCACCGCGTCGCGGATTGCCATCGCGCAGCGGATCGCTCGTTGCGGGCCGTCGAACGTTGCGAGGAAGCCGTCGCCCGAGGTGTTGACCTCGCGGCCACGAAAGCGCGCGAGCTGAGAGCGGACGACGACGTCGTGCGCGTCGAGCAACGCATGCCAGTCGCGGTCGCCGATCTCCGAAGCCCGACGCGTCGAGCCAACGATGTCGGTGAAGAGCACGGTGGCAAGCACCCGGTCGTCGGCGACTTCAGCTTGGTGGCCGGTGAGGAACTCGGCGAGCTCCTGGAAGGCCGGACGCCATGGCTCGACGAAGTGGTACATGTTGCGTCCCGGCAGTTCAACGTATTTCGCATCCGGTATGTGCTCGGCGATGTACTTGCCCATCGCCGGCACGATCATCGGGTCGTCGGTGTGCTGAACGACGAGGGTTGGCACGCGGACCGTGGGAAGAAGCGCCCGCACGTCGACTTCGGTCACCAGAGGCAGCACGAGAGCAAGAGTCGCTGGGCTCGCCGCAAGCCGTTCCATTCGCGCCCAGGTTGCTCGGATCTCCTCGTTCCACGGCATGTCCGGATTGATTGCGTGCTGAAACTCTCCGGTCCCCCACATTGCGGCCATGCCGGCGAGGACATCCTCGGAATCGACACCGTCGGTGCGTTCCGTCATCGGGTCAGCGATCCCCTCGAGCACCACTAGCGCGGTGGTGCGCGATGGATGTGTCGCCGCGAACAGTGCCGCTGTCGCCAGTGCCCCGTCGACCGCGACGATGACCGCTTCGCGACTCCCGAGCGCGTCGAGTACCGCGGTGATGCTGTCGGTCCACTGCTCCAAGGTTGGCAGCGCGCCCGGCGCGACGGGATCGGATGCTCCGGTGCCCGGCTGGTCGAGGAAGATGAGCCGCCCGAGCGACGCCATGGCCTCAACCCACCCTTGAAGTGACGGGAGCTCCGGAAGAACCTCACAGCAGGTGAACCAGTTGGGGACGAACACGAAGTCGCGCAGACCTGCGCGCGATGCGCGATAGGCCACGCGCAAGTCTCCGTTCAGCGCATAGCGCGTCTCCGAGAACATGGCCGAAGTGTAAGCCGAGGAGCGGGTCGTTCCGCGGGTTCGACCAGCGGAAACAACAGTGTCATCCGGCGGTCGCAGGTCAGCCCAGGCGCCCCGCGTCCACCAGTCGGATGACCGCCACGCCCTCCTCATCGGAGGCCTCGAGGTCCACCTCGAATTCGAAGCCCCAATCATGGTCACCCGCAGGGTCGTCGAGGATCTGGCGCACCTGCCAGAGGCCGGGCTGCCGGTCGATGATCAACAGTGCCGGGCCGCGGGCGTCCGCGCCGGTGCCCACCTCGTCGTGCTCGTCGAAGTAGTCCCCACCGATCTCCGCCCAGCGCTCCGTGGTCCATCCTGCGTCGCCGTCGAGCAGTCCGAGGTCGTACCAGCGGCGCCGCGCGAAGAGTTCCACCCGCCGGAACAGCGCATTGCGGACCATCGCGGTGAACGCCCGCTCGTTGCCGGTCAGCGGGCGCGGGCGGGCCGGTACCGTCACGGGCGAGTTCAGCGGCTGGTCGGGGCTCGTCAGCTGCTCCCATTCGTCGAGCAGGCTCGAATCGACCTGGCGCACCAACTCGCCGAGCCACTCGACGACGTCGGTGACCTCCTCGGTGCGTGCCGCGGCGGGGACGCCGGAGCGCAGCGCCTTGAATGCGTCGGAGAGGTAGCGCAGCACGGCGCCCTCGGAACGGGTCAGCCCGTAGACGCTGACGTACTCCCGGAAGGTGAACGCGCCCTCCCACATCTCGCGCACGATGGACTTCGGTGCCAGCTCACCGTCGGCGGCCCACGGGTTGCTCTGCAGGTAGACGTCGTAGACGTGGGCGAGCACGTCGGCGAGCGGTTTCGGATAGCTGACCTCGTCCAGCAGTGCCATCCGCTCGTCGTACTCGATGCCCTCGGCCTTCATCGCCGCCACGGCCTCGCCCCTGGCCTTCTTCAGCTGGGCCGACAGGATCTGGCGGGGATCCTCCAGCGTCGCCTCGATCACCGAAACCACGTCCAGCGCATAGGTTTCCGATACCGGGTCGAGCACGTCGATCGCGGCGAGCGCGAACGTCGACAGGGGCTGATTCAGCGCGAAGTCGGGCGGCAGATCCACCGTCAAGCGGTACCGCCGCCCGTCGGCCCCTGCCTCGTCGAGCCGTTCCAGCACGCCCGCCTGAAGCAGCGAGCGGGCGATCCCGACCGCCTCGCGGATGTGCTTGAGCTGTCGCTTACGGGGTTCGTGGTTGTCGGTGAGCAGCCGCCGCATCGCCACGAAGGGGTCGCCCGGCCGGTCGACGACGTCGAGGATCATCGCCGTCGACACCCGCATGTTGCTGGTCAACGACTCTGGGACGGCCTCGACGAGCCGGAGCTGGGTCTTCTCGCTCCACGGCACCATGCCCTCGGGCACCTTGCGGCGCACCAGTTTTCGGCGCTTCTTCGGGTCGTCGGCGACCTTCGCAAACTGTTTGAGGTTCTCCACCTCGTGCTCGGGCGCCTGGACGACGACGGTGCCTGCGGTGTCGAATCCGGCCCGCCCGGCGCGCCCCGCGATCTGGTGGAACTCGCGAGCGTTGAGCAGCCGTGTGCGGGTGCCGTCGTACTTCGAAAGGGCCGAGAAGACCACCGTCCGGATCGGCACGTTGATGCCGACACCGAGAGTGTCCGTGCCACAAATGACTTTGAGCAGTCCGGCCTGCGCCAGCTGTTCCACCAGCCGCCGGTACTTCGGCAGCATCCCGGCGTGGTGAACTCCGATGCCGTGCCGGACCAGCCGCGACAGCGTCGTCCCGAATGCCGACGAGAACCGGAACGCACCGATCATCTCGGCGATCGCGGCCTTCTCGTCCTTGGTGCTGACGTTGACGCTCATCAGCGCCTGGGCCCGTTCCAGTGCCGAGGCCTGGGTGAAGTGGACGACGTAGATCGGCGCCTGCTTCGTGTCGAGCAGATCCTGGATCGTCTCGTGCATCGGCGTTGTCGCGTAGTAGTGGTGCAGGGGAACCGGGCGTTCGGCGTTCGCGATCAGCGCCGTCGTCCTTCCGGTGCGGCGGGTGAGGTCCTCGCGGAGGAACGTGACGTCGCCGAGGGTGGCCGACATCAGGAGGAACTGAGCCTTCGGCAGTTCCAACAGCGGTACCTGCCAGGCCCAGCCGCGGTCGGGGTCGCCGTAGAAGTGGAACTCGTCCATCACGACCAGGCCGATGTCGGCGTCGGCACCCTCGCGCAGCGCGGTGTTGGCCAGCACCTCCGCCGTGCACGCAATGATCGGCGCGCCCGCGTTGACCGACGCGTCGCCGGTCAGCATGCCGACGTTGGCCGCGCCGAACACGTCGCACAAGGCGAAGAACTTTTCGCTGACCAGCGCCTTGATCGGCGCGGTGTAGAAGCTGCGCTGCCCGTCGGCCAGCGCCGCGTACAGCGCGCCGGTGGCGACCAGTGACTTGCCGGAACCGGTCGGCGTGGCGAGGATGACGTTCGCGCCGCTGACCAACTCGATCAGCGCCTCCTCCTGCGCCGGGTACAGCACGGTGCCACTCGCCTCGGCCCACGCGGCGAAGGATGCGAACAGCTCGTCGGGGTCGGCGCCCTTCGCGCGCAGGGCCGACAGGTCGTGCGGATCCTCGAGCAGGGCGGGGGAAGTGGCGGTCATCTCGAGTACCAGCGTGCCTGACGACGATTCCGTCGGTGGTGGCGCGTCCCCTGCCCGCACGGCAGGCGGTCGCGGCGATTCGCAGTGGATCGTGGGCTCCGCAGTTACACTTCGTGATTCGCGAACAGGGGAGCGACGGTGAGCGCAATCGACGGAATCGAGGGCGGCCCCATCCGAGAAATCGACCCGCCGAACAGCGTCATCGAGTTGAGGACCCACGGGGTCAGCGGGACGCCACCGGAATCGATGCTGAATTGTTCTGCCGTCGTACAGGTTTGGGGCGACGATACCGGGCGGTTCTTCCGGGCCGCCGATACGCTCGGCGTGGAGCGCTGGCAGGTGACGAGCCTGAACGCGGAGTCCGATGCGCCGGTGAGCCGCTACCGCGAGGGTTATCACTGGGGCAGGATGACCTCGGGTGGGCTGCGCCAGGCGTTGTGGGCGCTATTGATTCCCTTCGCACTCGTCAACCTCTCTCAATGGATGGTTCCGCCGGCGGGGGCTGGGGCGCTCGGCCGGTGGGCGGTGACGCTCCTGCGGGCCCTGGTGCGACTCGTCGGCCTTGGCCTGACTCTGATGCTGATGGTCCAGCTGTCAGTGGTGATCGCCGACATGTTGGCCGTGCAGTGTCTTCAGAAACCCGAATGCCTCGTGTCCTGGACGCTGATCGACTGGTTGCGCCACAGTCCAAGCTGGACCGCGCTGCTGGTCCTGCTCGTGATCGCCTTGCCGGTCTTCGTGGCGTCGCGAATCACCGCGCAATCCCGAGAGGCGTTGTTGCCGGACACCGCCCCGCCGCGGCCACCCGCGGAGGGCGCCGAGGTGCCCGTCCACCCCGACGCCGCGGCAGCGCCGAAGCCGAACATCGCCGCGCCGGACTTCTACCGCCGCGGCAGCGCGGCGCCCGCCAGGACGCTGCATGCCACCGTGGCGTTGGCAGGGGCGGCGCTGCTGGTCTGCGGTGGCATCCAACCGCTGCCAAGTCCGGTCGCGAAGTTCACGTGGGGGATCGCCGTGCTCCTGATCGCGATCGGAGCGGTATTCGCCGCGCTACTCGACGATCCCCGCAGCAGCGGCGGTCGCTACAGCGGGGGCCGCTTGATCGCCGGCTGGCTCGGTGGAGATGGCTGGAAGAGGGGACTCTGGTGGGGAGCCGCTGCCGTCAATCTGGCTGTGGCAGTGCTCTTCTCGTTCCGTCCGATGCTCACGGCGGAGCCTGCGCAGTGGCGGCCGGGTCTGAATGACTTGGTGGAACTCCTCTTCGTCGGACTAGCGGGTCTCTGTCTGATCGCCTTCCTGGTGGCTCTGTTGGCGGCGCGGTCGAGTCGGGCGTACTTCGCCTCGGTGCCCCGCGCGTTCAAGCCGTGGTTGGGCGGCATCACGACGGCGGTGTTGCTTCCGTTGGCCGCCCTGCTGGGAGCTGGGCTGGGTGCCGGAGTCGCACAGACCGCGCAGAACTGCCTCACCACCGGCTGCAAACCGCAATTGCTGATTACCCAGGCGACGCCGCCCGATGTCGTCATGCCGAAGGCGTACGACGCGATCGCAATGCTGTGGGGCATCACCACCGTGGTGGTGCTGGCGCTGGCACTGATAGGCGGTGTCGCCGCGCTCTGTTACCTGAAGGTCTCTGGCAAGGACGCGCCGGCGCGCCTCGTCCAGGGCAAGCCGATGCTGATCGCGTGGTTCTTCGCAGGCCTCAAGGTGCAGGGTGCGCGGATCCTGCTGGTCGTGGTGCTCGTCGCGGTCTTCGCTGGTGCGGTGGCGGCCGTCGTCGTCGACACGCACGTCGCCCGCTGGGTGCGCGGCGGTGGCTCCCGCGACGGATTGTTCCGGGCGACCGGCCTGTCGTGGTTGGCCAGGGAGGAAGTGTCGGCGGCCATCCAGGGCATCGGCATTCTCGCGCTCGCGTTGATCGTCATCGGGTTGCTCTACGCCATCTACAACGCCTACCGCCGGCCGGACAGCGCGGGCCGAAGCCTCGGCGTGCTCTGGGATCTCGCGTCGTTCTGGCCGACGGAGAGCCATCCCCTGGTGCCGCCGTGTTATGCCCGCAAGGCCATCGACGACCTGACGCTGCGGGTGCTCTGGTATCGCGAGAAGTATCCGCAGGCGCGGATCGTGCTTTGCGGGCACAGCCAGGGTTCGTTGCTGATGTACGCGACCGTCCTTCGGTTGGCACGACTGGATGCCGCCAACCTGGATCCCGCGACCCACCTCCTTTCGCGGGTGGGGTTGGTGACCCACGGCTCGCAGTTGCAATGGGCCTATGGCCGGGCCTTCCCCGACATGCTCAGTTATTTCAGCCACCAAACCGTGATGCAGACACTCGCTGGACGCTGGCACAACCTCATTCGATTCACCGACCCCCTTGGCGGTGGCGTGCTCAGCTGGAATCTGCGCGTCGAGGACGGTGGAGTCGTCGGCGACTGGATGCCTGGCGGCCCCGAAACTCCGACGACCTTCTTCACGACGACGTCCAAGGCGCGGGTGGTCGGCCACGAGCGATGGCTACCAGATCCGGTGCTGAACGAACCGATCTTCCCGGCGCGCAAGCACTCCGACTACACGCTCGACGCGCAGTGGGATGACGTCGTCGCGTTGGCCGCCGGGATCTAGCCGCTCGCCGACCGTCCGCTTGTTTGCGGGGTTACTCGCAGCTCGCGTACATCATGCGTGCGCTCGGCGATCGGGCCTCAGGCCTCGGCCGTCGCCTTGAGCCGCTGCAACGTGAGCTCGATGTGCTTCGCGTTGGCCGAGGTGCGGTCGGGGACACCGGTGGCGATCGCCGCGGGCTTGCGGAACCAGCCCGGCCGCCGGTCCCAGGTCTGCTCGGTGACACGGCAGCCGCCGTCGACGGGTTCGATGTCGTAGCGCCAGTGGGCCACCGGCACGATCGCGCTCTTGACGTCGAAGGCGAACACCCGGCCCGGCTCGGCGTCGGTCACCGTGCACTTGGTCGTCCACTTCTTCCCGCGGTTCGAGTTGTGTCCCTTGAACACCGCGCCGGGCTGGGCGGCGTCACCCCTATGCCACTCCATCGAGTTGGCCTCTTCGACCAGCGTCGACATCGTCGGAAGGTGGGTGATCAGGGCGTACACGTCAGCGCAGCTGGCCGCGATCGTGACCGATGCCTGGACCGAGGGTTGGCTCATGGCGTGATCGTAGCGACGGGTCAAGGAATCATGGCCCGCTCCGCATACGTTGGTCTGAAGATGACCGAACGCACAGTTCTTCAGCCCACCGCCGAGCACCCGATCACCGTCACACCGACCGGCAGCCACGTCGTCGTCCGCGTGAACGGGGAGGTGGTCGCAGAGACCGACGCCGCGTTGACACTGCAGGAGTCGACGTACCCCGCGGTGCAGTACGTGCCGCTCGGCGACGTATCGCCGTCGGCGCTGACGCGCAGCGACTCCACCACCTACTGCCCGTACAAGGGCGAGGCGAACTACTACCACCTGACCGCCGCGGGGACGACCGTCGACGACGCGATCTGGACCTACGAGCAGCCGTACCCTGCCGTGGACGCCATTGCAGGTCACGTGGCGTTCTACGCCGACAAGGCCGACGTCTCGGTCGGATAATCTTTGGCGGTGTCGAGTTGCGCCAACGTCGTCTTCGAGGGGCCCGCGAGCCCGTCGATGACGCTGTCCCCGCAGCGCCGCGGGCCCGGTGATCCGTGTTACCAACTGGTCGACGGCGCGATCTGGCGGACCAGCCTGCTGCCGAGCGGCCCGGTGACCGCGCGGCTCACCAAATCGGCACCGTCGACCGTCGACTGCGAGGCGTGGGGCGACGGCGCCGATGAGTACGTGGCGCAGCTTCCGGCGATGTTGGGTGTGCACGACGACGCGGGCGGCTTCGCCCCCGAGGAGCCGACCATCGCCGCGGCCCACCGGCGTGTCCCGCACCTTCGCCTCGGTCGGACGAACCGGGTGCTGGAAGCGTTGGTGCCCGCCGTACTCGAACAGCGCGTCGCAGGAAAGGACGCGTTCCGGGCATGGCGGCTGCTGGTGACCAAGTTCGGTACGCCTGCCCCCGGCCCCGCCCCGGCACGGATGCGCGTCCCCCCTGCGGCCGACGTGTGGCGCCGCGTGCCGTCGTGGGAATTCCACCTCGCCAACGTCGACCCTGGCCGGGCGAGGACACTCGTCGGATGCGCGCAACGGGCCGACGCATTGGAGCGGTTGTCGGCGCGGGCGCCCGAGGATGCCAGGTCGGCACTGACGACGTTGCCGGGTGTCGGGGTGTGGACCGCGGCCGAGGTCGCCCAGCGTGCCTGGGGTGACGCCGACGCGTTGTCGATCGGCGACTACCACCTCTCCAACGTCGTCGGGTCCACGCTGCTGGGGCATCGGATCGACGACGACGAGATGGTCGAGCTTCTCGAACCGCTCAGACCTCACCGGTATCGCGCGGTGCGCCTGCTGGAGGTCAGCGGGATGGCCCGCAACCCTCGATTCGGCGCGCGTCAGGCCATCCCCAACCTGCGTGCCCTCTAGGTCCCTAGCGCGAGCAGACGCAAACGCCCCTCATTTCGCGGGAATGAGGGGCATTTGCGTCTGCTCGGCGAAGAGGGAAGGCGAGCTAGTCGCCCAACCGAGCGGCCACCCAATCGACCAGCGGCCGGGCGGCCTTCCAGTCCGCGCGCACCGCGTCGACGAGCTCGGGGGTGTAGATGATCGGCTCGAAGCCGTAGTCCTTACCGACGGTCAGGGATCGGTGCCGCAGCAGGTCGATGCGCGGGTGGTCGGCGTCGAACCCGCGCGGTGACGTCTTGAGGCGATCGCCGCCGACGGTGAAACCGGCTCGCTTGAGTTTGGCCACGATCTTCAGCAGCTGCTCGCCGGTCAGGTCGTTGACGATCGACGCGCGGATCCGCGCGAGATCGGTCGCGCTCGCGTCGTAGAAGCCCGCCCCGGTGCGGACCCCGCGCGCCGCGATCTCAACGTACCAACCGCAGGCCGGCCCGGCGCCGACGAATGCACCCTGATTCTGCTTGTACGGCGTCTTGTCCTTCGCGAAGCGGACGTCGCGGAACGGGCGAAAGATCTTGGCGGCACCGAACTCCGGTTCCAGCGCTGCCATCAACGCGGTCATCGGCGCCTTCACGCTCGCCAGGTACACGTCCTTGTGCGACTCCCAGAACGACTTGGTGTTGTCGATCTCCAGGTCGTCGTAGAAGTCGAGCGCGGCTTCGGTGAAGCCCAAGAACTCGGGTGTCGACTCCGTCATCCGCCGAGCGTAGCGATCTGATCCCACCGCACGGCACGCGTGTAACCCGCCCCCGAGCCGGGTAGGCGTCATGTAAGCGAGAGAAAGGGAGATAGACATGCCAGGATTCACGATTCCGGGAGTTTCGGACAAGGACGCCCGCGAGATCGCCGACCTGCTGCAAAAGCAGCTCAGCACCTACAACGACCTGCACCTGACCTTGAAGCACGTGCACTGGAACGTCGTTGGCCCGAACTTCATCGGCGTTCACGAAATGATCGACCCGCAGGTCGAATTGGTCCGCGGCTACGCGGACGAGGCGGCCGAGCGCATCGCCGCATTGGGAGTTTCGCCGCAGGGCACGCCGGGGGCCATCATCAAGGACCGCACCTGGGATGACTACTCGGTCGGTCGTGACACCGTGCTGGCGCACCTCGCGGCGCTCGACCTGGTGTACACCGGGGTCAACGAGGACACCCGGAAGGCCATCCACACCCTCGAGGACCTTGACCCCGTCTCGCAGGACATGCTCATCGGGCACGCCGCCGAGCTGGAGAAGTTCCAGTGGTTCGTGCGCGCGCACCTGGAAAATGCCGGTGGCCAGCTCTCGAGCGGCGGAGCCACCAGCGAGAAGAAGGCCGCGCAAAACGCGAAGAAGAAGGCTTCGGTTAAGTAGCTAGCCGGGGATCGGGCCCGCACCCCATGGTGGGATGCGGGTCCGACTGCCGCTTGACTAGTCCACCTCCTCCAGTGCGTCGTCGCGGATCGGACGATCGGCGAGCTCTTCGTTGCGCCCGAACAAGAGTGGGTACGCGGCGCCCGCGACGGCGGCACCGACGAGCGGGGCGAGCCAGAACAGCCAGAGTTGCGCGGGCGCCCCGTCACCGTTGAAGAACGCCACCGCAGTGGAGCGGGCCGGATTCACCGACGTGTTCGAGATCGGGATCGAGATGAGGTGGATCAACGTCAACGTCAGCCCAATTGCCAAGCCCGCGAACCCCTTCGGGGCGCGGTCGTCGGTAGAGCCAAGGATGACGAGTAGGAACACTGCGGTCAGTACGATTTCGGTGATCAGCACGGCGAGCAACGAGTAGCCGCCAGGTGAGTGGTCGCCGTAGCCATTGGCGGCCATGTTTCCCCAGGCCGTCCAGCCGTCCTTGCCCTTCGCGATTACGTAGATCACCAAGCCGGCGGCGACGCCACCGATCACCTGGGTGATCCAGTAGGCGGGCAACGCCTTCCACTCCACGCGCTTGGCGATGGCCGCACCGAGTGTGACCGCGGGGTTGAAGTGGCCGCCGGAGATGGTGCCGAACGCGTACACGCCCGTTAGCACGGTGAGCCCGAATGCCAGTGAGACGCCGAGGAATCCGATCCCCAGTGCCGTGCCGTCGGACGGGAACTTCGCGGCGAAGATGGCGCTGCCGCAACCGCCGAGGACGAGCCAGAACGTTCCAATGAACTCGGCTGCGAGTCGATGCATCATCGTTGGTGCGGTCACGGAAGTACCCTCCCCGGCAGCACTTCGTTGAACTGCCCGTGCCCATCAGGGTCGCACCGGCCAATTGCTTTGGGGACGCTCGTTGCCGAATCTTGTCCCGATGGTGACCGGATGTCAGCAGCGGTAGGCCGTCGGTCTGGCGATGATGGCGACCCTGCCGTCGCGGCCAATGGCCTGCGCATCGGCTAATGCGCTGCGCCGACCTACGCGCAATGCGGTTCCCGCATAACGAGATTGGTCGCCTGCGAATAATTGGCGCAGGAAGTTGACCCGGAGCGACGCGGTGGTCAGCGGATCGTCTGGGCGATCCCGGTTGGCGGCCGCCGAGGCTGTTGTTCACGGCGGGTCGGATTCCTGAGGCAGTTCGTGGACGTCACCGTCGCGGCGGGGTTCGCCGACGGCCATCATGGCGGCCAACCCGATCTTCGCCGTCATGCCGCCGATCGTGAGGTCGCATGCTCCGAGCCCCGTCGTCGACTGGGTCCGACCGGTATGGCGGTGCCAACGACCGGGGTGTCGGGGTGAGCGGCGATGACGGCGGTAATGGTTGACCAGCCCACCGAAGTGATCGACGAGGACGGCCAACGGGCCAAGGCTAGGGGGTCCGTGATGGGGCTGAGCAACCCGTGCACCGGCATGTAGGCCAGGCAGCGGCCGTCGCCCTCCTCGTCGGTCTCGATGCCGAACCTGCCGATGGGGGTGTCGTTCAGGGATTTGGCGGCGCGCAGGGCCGCAGTGTTCTTGCCCACTCGCGAACGTGCGGCCACGGCGAGAATTCACCCAACCGGGCCGCCGTGGCGGCACGGTGGGTGGAGCGGGCCCGCTCCGATGCCTCGTCGCACGGGGAGGCAAAACCACTGGTGCGCAGCGGCATGCAACCTGGACGCCGACCCGTCGACGGTGGGCGCGCTGGCGATGGTGGGGTTGGTGAATGCGCGGTCATTGCGTCGATCGTCGCGGCAGTCGTCAGCGACGGTGTCTAAGAATCCGACCAGGCTTTCGAGCAAATTTCTTTCCAGGCATCATTGCACCAAAAAGCAGCAAAAAGACATGGCTGGCAAACTCAACGAGTTGATCATGGGGAAACCCTGAAATCCCACCGGTACGGCGTCGACCGCCGTGGATTCGTCACTGGCCAACCGCAGCAACGGATTTCGTCGTCGCGTCCGACTTGTCGACGCCTGGATCGGCGCCGTGCCCAACCCCCTGGTTAGGGTTGACTAAGTTGGCATGTCAGGCGGGGTTTGTCATATCGTTTCACCACTCGTGGCGAGTGGGGCAGTCCCGTCGTTCAGTGCTGCACGCAGACACACCCATCGCCCGCCGGCAGCAGCCGTCGATGACGGCTGCCAGCATCAGGCTTCCGTGAAGGTGTGAAGGGGCAGGTGGGAATGACGCCCAGCGACCAAGGCGTGCGGCAGGGGCTCTACAACCCTGTCTATGAGCACGACTCCTGTGGTGTTGCGATGGTCGCCGACATGCACGGCCGCCGCAGTCGCGACATCGTCGACAAGGCCATCACGGCACTGCTGAACATGGAGCACCGTGGTGCCCAGGGCGCCGAACCCAACACCGGCGACGGCGCAGGCATCCTGCTGCAGGTTCCCGACGAGTTCTTGCGCGCGGTGGTCGACTTCGAGCTGCCAGAGCCGGGCAGTTACGCCACGGGCATCGCCTTCCTGCCGCAGTCGTCGCGCGACGCCGCAGCAGCCTGCGAGTCGGTGCAGAAGATCGTCGAAGCGGAGGGGCTCACCCTCCTCGGCTGGCGCGACGTCCCGACCGATGATTCCTCCCTTGGCGCTCTCGCCCGCGACGCGATGCCGACCTTCCGCCAGGTGTTCATTGGCGGCGCCTCGGACATGGACCTCGAGCGGCGTGCCTACGTGGTGCGCAAGCGTGCCGAGCACGAGCTGGGCACCAAGGGTCCCGGCCAGGACGGTCCAGGCCGCGAAACCGTTTACTTCCCAAGCCTTTCCGGTCAGACGTTCTGCTACAAGGGCATGCTGACCACCCCGCAGCTCAAGGCCTTCTACCTCGACCTGCAGGACGAGCGACTGACCAGCGCGCTCGGCATCGTGCATTCGCGCTTCTCGACCAACACGTTCCCGTCCTGGCCGCTGGCGCACCCGTTCCGGCGCGTCGCCCACAACGGCGAGATCAACACCGTCACCGGCAACGAGAACTGGATGCGGGCGCGCGAGGCGCTGATCCGCAGCGACGTCTTCGGGAGCTACGACGACGTCGACAAGATCTTCCCGGTCTGCACTCCTGGCGCCTCGGACACGGCCCGTTTCGACGAAGTCCTCGAACTGCTGCACCTCGGTGGCCGCAGCCTGCCCCACGCGGTGCTGATGATGATCCCCGAGGCGTGGGAGCGGCACGAGTCCATGGACCCCGCCCGCCGGGCGTTCTACGAGTACCACTCGTCGCTGATGGAGCCGTGGGACGGCCCGGCAGCGGTGTGCTTCACCGACGGCACCGTCATCGGGGCGGTACTCGACCGCAACGGTCTTCGCCCATCCCGCGTTTGGGTCACCGACGACGGCCTCGTCGTGATGGCGTCCGAAGCGGGCGTGCTGAACCTCGATCCGTCGACGGTGGTGCGCAAGATGCGGCTGCAGCCCGGCCGGATGTTCCTGGTGGACACCGCGCAGGGCCGCATCGTCTCCGACGAGGAGGTCAAGGCCGAGCTGGCCGCCGCGCAGCCGTATCAGGAGTGGCTGGACGCGGGTGTGTTCCACCTCGGCGACCTGCCTCCCGGCGACTACGTGCGGATGCCGCACCACCGCGTCGTGCTGCGGCAGCAGGCCTTCGGCTTCACCTACGAGGAACTCAACCTGCTGATCGCGCCGATGGCGCGCAACGGCGCCGAAGCGCTCGGTTCGATGGGCACCGACACCCCCGTCGCCGTGCTGTCGGCGCGGCCGCGGATGCTCTACGACTACTTCCAGCAGCTGTTCGCCCAGGTGACCAACCCGCCGCTGGACGCCATCCGTGAAGAGGTGGTGACCAGCCTGCAGGGCACCGTGGGTCCAGAGGGTGACCTGCTGAACCCGAACGCGGACTCGTGTCGCCAGATCGTGCTGTCGAACCCGATCCTGCGCAACGCCGAGCTGTCGAAGCTGATCTGCGTCGACCCCGACCACGAGATCCGCGGCCACAAGCACGGTCTGCGCGCTGCCGTGATCCGCTGCCTGTACCCGGTCGCCAGGGGCGGCCAGGGGCTGCGGGAGGCGCTCGACGACGTCCGCGCGAAGGTCTCGGCGGCCATCCGCGACGGCGCCCGCATCATCGTGCTCTCCGACCGTGAGTCCAACGAGTCGCTGGCCCCGATCCCATCGCTGCTGAGCGTGTCGGCCGTGCATCACCACCTGGTGCGCGATCGCACCCGCACCCAGGTCGGACTCGTCGTCGAAGCCGGTGACGCCCGCGAGGTGCACCACATGGCCGCGCTCGTCGGATTCGGTGCTGCCGCCGTCAACCCCTACATGGCGTTCGAGTCCATCGAGGACATGGTGGACCGCGGCGTCATCGCCGACATCACCAGCGACGCGGCCAAGGCCAATTACACGAAGGCCGCCGGCAAGGGCGTGCTGAAGGTGATGTCGAAGATGGGCATCTCCACGTTGGCGTCCTACACCGGTGCCCAGCTGTTCCAGGCCATCGGCATCAGCCAGCAGGTGCTCGACGACTACTTCACCGGGCTGCACTGCCCCGTCGGCGGCATCGATCTCGACGACATCGCCGACGACGTGGCCACCCGCCACGCGCTGGCCTACCTGGACCGGCCCGACGAGCGCGCGCACCGCGAGCTCGAGGTCGGCGGCGAGTACCAGTGGCGCCGCGAGGGCGAGTACCACCTGTTCAACCCAGATACCGTGTTCAAGCTGCAGCACGCCACCCGCACCGGCCAGTACTCGATCTTCAAGGAGTACACGAAGCTGGTCGACGACCAGAGTGAGCGATTCGCCTCGCTGCGTGGCCTGCTCAAGTTCCGCACCGACTTCCGCCCCGCGGTGCCGTTGGACGAAGTCGAGCCGGTGTCGGAGATCGTGAAGCGATTCTCCACCGGCGCAATGAGTTACGGCTCGATCTCCGCGGAAGCTCATGAGACGCTGGCCATCGCGATGAACCGCCTTGGCGGACGGTCCAATTCGGGGGAGGGCGGCGAGAGCGTCGACCGCTTCGACCCCGACGCCAACGGCGACTGGCGCCGCAGTGCCATCAAGCAGGTGGCGTCGGGCCGCTTCGGGGTGACCAGCCACTACCTGACGAACTGCACCGACATCCAGATCAAGATGGCGCAGGGTGCGAAACCCGGTGAAGGCGGCCAGCTTCCGGGTGCCAAGGTGTATCCGTGGGTGGCCGAGGTGCGCCACTCGACGCCGGGCGTCGGGCTGATCTCGCCGCCGCCACACCACGACATCTACTCGATCGAGGATCTGGCTCAGCTGATCCACGACCTGAAGAACGCGAATCCCAGTGCGCGCGTGCACGTCAAGCTGGTCTCGGAGAATGGCGTTGGCACGGTCGCCGCCGGGGTCTCCAAGGCGCACGCCGACGTGGTATTGATCTCCGGGCACGACGGCGGCACGGGTGCCACCCCGCTGACCTCGCAGAAGCACGCGGGCGCCCCGTGGGAGCTCGGTCTGGCGGAGACGCAACAGACGTTGCTGCTCAACGGACTTCGCGACCGGATCGTCGTGCAGGTGGACGGCCAGCTCAAGACGGGCCGCGACGTCGTGGTCGCCGCATTGCTCGGTGGCGAGGAGTTCGGCTTCGCGACGGCTCCGCTGGTGGTGGCCGGCTGCATCATGATGCGGGTGTGTCACCTCGACACCTGTCCGGTCGGCGTGGCCACCCAGAACCCCCTGCTGCGCGAGCGCTTCAACGGCAAGCCCGAGTTCGTCGAGAACTTCTTCCGGTTCATCGCCGAGGAGGTGCGGGAGCTCATGGCGCAGTTGGGATTCCGCACCGTCAACGAGATGGTCGGCCAGGTCGGAGCGCTGGACACCCAGCAGGCGGCCGCGCACTGGAAGGCCCACAAGCTGGACCTGTCGCCGGTGCTGCACGAACCCGAATCGGCGTTCATGAACCAGGACCTGTACTGCAGTTCGCGTCAGGACCACGGGCTGGACAAGGCGCTCGACCAGCAGCTGATCGCGCAGAGTCGGGAGGCCCTTGATACCGGTTCCACGGTCAAGTTCAGGACCACGATTGCCAACGTCAACCGCACGGTCGGCACCATGCTCGGCCACGAACTGACCAAGGTCCATGGCGGTCAAGGACTTCCGGACGGCACCATCGACATCACGTTCGACGGGTCGGCGGGCAACAGCTTCGGCGCGTTCCTGCCAAAGGGCATCACGCTGCGGGTGTACGGCGACGCCAACGACTACGTCGGCAAGGGGCTGTCCGGCGGCCGGATCGTGGTGCGGCCGTCTGACGCAGCGCCGAGCGAGTTCGTCGCCGAAGAGAACATCATCGCGGGCAACGTGATCCTGTTCGGCGCGACCAGCGGGCAGGCGTTCCTTCGCGGCCAGGTCGGCGAGCGCTTCGCGGTGCGCAACTCGGGCGCCCACGCGGTGGTCGAGGGCGTCGGCGACCACGGCTGCGAGTACATGACCGGCGGCAAGGTGGCGATCCTCGGACCCACCGGCCGCAACTTCGCCGCGGGCATGTCCGGCGGTATCGCCTACGTCTACGACC
>NZ_JAVRQA010000220.1:0-3829 GCF_032161845.1 Mycobacterium sp. | reverse complement strand
CGGTCGATCGTGCGGCGAGGAGAACCCCGTGACAGATCGCGGCGACCAGAGTTCCGCCGTGAAACGCCGCCACGACGAGGCGCTGCAGGACTTCACTGTCGAGGTAACTCCGCATCCCGCGAGCCCGATGCCCACCCGGGAGCAGCAGGGCGTGAACGCCGTCCAGATCGGTATCAGCCCATGATCGCGGGTTTCGGAACTCCGGTGACACCAGCATCTGCGCATAGGCAGCCCGTGCGTCGCCGTTTGCACGCAACATTCGGCCGACCACGACCAGTCGATTCAGGCCGGGCACCCGCGACCACACGTCAAGGCCGTGACCAGTGACCATGATGTCGTCGGCAGCGGCCTGCCTGCCGCTTTCGGTGCTGAACACGACGGTGTGACCGTGCCCGGTAAGTACGCGCCAGCTGACGGCGACCTCGGTCGGGTCGAAATCGTTGTCCGGAATCGGTATCAGGACTACTGCCACGAGTGCCAGCATGTCATTCGTGGGGACCACTGAGCAGCGTGATGGCGTGGATCTGACCAACCTCGATCAGCCACTGACCGCGGAAGCCGACGCCACGAAGCGTGATCTGATCGACTACCTCGACGCGGTGGCCGACCGCCTGCTGCCCGGGCTCGCCGGTCGGCCGCTCACCGTGCTGAGGGTGCTCCGCGGCCGGGCGCCGTTCATGCAGAAGAACGTGCCGAAGTACACGCCGGACTGGTTGCCGACGGTGCCGATCTGGGCGGAGGCCTCCAAACGCGAGGTGCACTATGCGCTCTGCAACGACCGGCGCACCCTGTTGTGGTTTGGCAACCAACGCGCAGTCGAATACCACCCGACGCTCGGACTCGCCGAGAACATCTATCGGCCAACGCATTTGATCCTCGACCTGGACCCGCCCGGTGACGACGACTTTGCGGCGGTGGTCGCCGTCGCACACCTGGTGCGCCAAGCCCTTTCCGACAGCGGGTTGGCGGGTGCGGTGAAGACCAGCGGCGCCAAGGGAATTCACGTGTTCGTCCCCATCGACGACACCGCACCGGTCGATGACGTCGCCGCGGCGACACGTGCGCTCGCTGCGCGCGCCGAGGCCCTCGACCCGAAGCTGGCGACCACGGCCTTCATCGTCGACGACCGCGGCGGCAAGGTGTTCGTCGACTCGACGAGAGCCGGCGGCGCGACCGTCGCCGCGGCCTACAGTCCGCGCCTGAGGCCGGGCACGCCGGTGTCCTTCCCGCTCGACTGGTCCGATCTGGACCGGGTCTCCCCCGGCGACTTCACCATCCGCACCGCGCTCGACGCGCTGGACGGCCGCGACCCGTGGGCGGACACGATGCCCCCGGCGCAGCGGCTTCCGGACGATCTCATCGAACAGGGCCGCGCCATCCCCGTGGCGCGGGTGGCCGCGATGCACGAGGGCAAACGGCGCGCCCGCGTCAAGCGTCAGTCGGCGACGTAGTACAGCCGCTTGTTGACGAACTCGTCCATGCCGAGCGGGCCTAGTTCGCGGCCGAAGCCGCTGCGTTTGACGCCACCGAACGGCACCTCTTGACCTTCGTTCGCGGGGGCGTTCACATTCGACATCCCCGACTCGAGGCGCTGGGCGACCTTCTCCGCACGCTGCTTGTCGGTGCTGAACACCGCGCCGCCGAGCCCGTAGTCGGAGTCGTTGGCCAGCGTCAGTGCCTCGTCGTCGCTGCCGACCGAGTACACCACCGCCACCGGACCGAACAGCTCTTCGCGGTAGGCCCGCATCTCCGGGGTAATCCCGGTCAGCACCGCGGGTGAGTAGTACGCCGCGGGGCCGTCGCCGAGGACGCCGCCGGCATGCAGCGTCGCGCCCTTGGCGACGGCATCCTGCACCTGCTCGTTCAGCGTCTCGGCAGCCTTGCGCGACGACATGGGCGCGAACGTGCCTTCTGCCGCCTCGGCCGGATCGCCGGCCGTCAGATCCTTCGCCCGCTCGACGAGCCTGCCGACGAAGCCGTCGAAGATGTCGTTGGTGACGATGATCCGCTTGTTCGAGTTGCAGGCCTGGCCGGTGTTGCCAATCCTGGTGTCCCACGCCAGATCTGCCGACGCCTTGACGTCATCGGTGTCCAGCACGACGTAGGCGTCGGACCCGCCCAGTTCGAGCACGCACTTCTTCAGGTTCCGACCCGCGATCGATGCCACGACGGCCCCGGCCCGCTCCGAACCGGTGAGCGAGACACCGACGATGCGGCGGTCGCCGATGATCTCCTCGATCTGGCCGTAGGACGCGAAGATGTTGAGGTACACCCCGGCCGGCACGCCCGCTTCGTTCATGAGTTCCTGAACCGCGAGGGCCGACTTGGGCACCGACTCGGCGTGCTTGAGAATTATCGTGTTGCCCAACACCAGGTTCGGGGCCGCGAACCGAGCAATCTGATAGAACGGGTAGTTCCACGGCATGATGCCAAGCAACGGCCCGATCGGAAGCTTCTGCACGAACGCCTTGCCACTGGAGAACGTCTTGATCTCTTGGTCGGCGGCCAGGCGCGGGCCCTCGGTGGCGAAGTAGTCGAAGATGTCGCCGCAGAAGTCGGCTTCACCGACCGCCTCCGGCAGCGGCTTGCCCATTTCTTCTGTGGCGATGGCACCGAGGCGCGCCGCGTTCTCCTTGAACAACTCGCCCACCCGGGCGACGACGCGGGCCCGCTCGGCGATCGGCACCTCCCGCCACGCGCGGTAGGCCTCATCCGATGCTGCCAAGGTTGCCTGGACCTCGGCATCGGTGGCGAAGTCGAAGGACTGTCCGGCGTCACCGGTCGCAGGATTGACTACCTGATACCCCGGCTGGGTCGAAACTGTCGCGGTCATGGTCGGACCTCCCGTAGACGTAAGTACCCCTCCAATCTAGTCATGGAGGAAAGTCATGGCTTCGGATCGAGCAGCCAAACGCTAAAAAAGGTGCGGAACCCGAGGCGATTCGTGAGCCCAACGTCGTATGTCGTAGCTTCCGTGCTGACTACCCGGAAGCCGTCAGCCTGGCGACTCGAATGCCGGAGCGACGAAGCGCCGCACCATCTCGCGTTCGGTTCGGGCGTCACCAACGGGCAGGTAGACCAACGACAACACCACGTGGACGATCCAGCGCGCCGCCTCGGGATCGTCGTCGGCAATGCCCGTCAACTCCGCGGCAAGCTCCTCCACCGGTGTCGCCGAGAGATCCGACTGCCCGATCAGCGTCGAGCGGCTGATCATCAACTGCCCGAGCGGATCGCTCCGGATCTGTTCGAGGGCCACTGTAATCGCCGTGACGACGCGCTCGGGGCCACTCATTCCCTCGACGGTGCGCCGGACCGTGTCGACGACGCGGGTTGCCGCCCGCATCAGAACGCGGTCACGAATCTGGCCCTTTCCGCCGACGTGCCGGTAGATCGTCGCGCGCGAGCAGTGCACCCTGGCCGCCAAGGCATCGATGTCGAAGGCCGCGAGGCCACGTTTGGCGATGAGATCGGTCGCCACGTCGTAGATGCGTTCGGCGGCGATGGCACTGCGATCGCCGCCCACCAGCCAGTCGTCGCGTGCCATCGGTCGAGCCTCCCACGCCGGCGAACCAAATACCGCAGGTCTTCGCACCATGAGACAAAATCAGACACGGCAGCGCCCTGTTTGCCATGTTCAGTGCCATGGGTTGAGACAAACCGCGCCGTAGGCCGCTAGAAATGCTGCTCGACTTCGTGGAATCGATTGACGCCCTCCTGGTCCCGGATCAGCCTGAGACGATGACAACCGACGTTGGCCTGGGCCTGGCGCTCTTCGACGACGACTGCATCCAGGACCCGTACCCGCTGTACCAGCGGATGCTGGCCG
>NZ_JAVRQA010000219.1:0-13456 GCF_032161845.1 Mycobacterium sp. | reverse complement strand
GTGGCGCGCTGGAAGCCGGTGCGGCACCACACCTTCTGCCGGGAGGCAGGCCGCTGTCGGACCCCGCCGCCCGCGCCGAGGTGGCCGCGGCGTGGCACGTCGACGACCTCCCCGACGACCCGGGCCGGGACACGGCGGGAATCATCGCGGCCGCCGCCGACGGATCGTTGGGTGCGCTGCTCGTCGGCGGCGTCGAGGTGGACGACCTACCCGATCCGGCCGCGGCGCGAACGGCACTCGATGCCGCACCGTTCATCGTCAGCCTCGAACTGCGCCACAGCGCCGTCAGCGAGCGCGCGGACGTCGTCTTCCCCGTGGCACCGGTCACCGAGAAGGCGGGCACCTATCTCAACTGGGAGGGGCGGGCGCGGTCCTTCGAGCCCGCGCTGCCGCCGAACGCGACGTCCGACTCGCGCGTGCTCGCCGCACTCGCCGAGGAGGTCGGCGTCGACCTCAATCTCCGCGACGCGGCCGCCGCCCTGGCCGAGCTCGAACAGCTCGGCGGTTGGCAGGGCGCGCCCGTTGCCCCACCCAATGTGGCTGCCGCCCTACCGGACCGCCCCGGATCGGGACGCGCCGTGCTGGCGGGCTGGCGGATGCTGCTCGACGCCGGTCGCCTTCAGGACGGCGAGCCACACCTCGCGGGCACCGCGCGGCCCGCGGTCGCACGACTGTCGCTCTCGACGGCGGCCGAGATCGGCGCGGAAGACGGACAACTAGTCACCGTCGCCACGCCCACGGGGAGCATCTCCCTGCCGTTGGAGATCACCGAGATTCCGGACGGGGTGGTGTGGGTGCCGCTCAATTCTCATCGCTCCCAGGTGAATGTGTCGCTCGGCGTCACGCCCGGCGCCACGGTCGCCATCTCGCTCGGGGGTGATGGGGCATGACGTACCCCAACCTCACCGCGTTCGGGCACGACCCGTGGTGGCTGGTCCTGGCGAAGGCGCTTGGCATCTTCGTGTTCCTCCTGCTGACCGTCCTGGTCGCGATCCTGATCGAGCGCAAGGTGCTCGGCAGAATGCAGATGCGGTACGGCCCCAATCGCGTCGGCCCCTTCGGACTGCTTCAGAGCCTGGTCGACGGGGTCAAGCTCGCACTCAAGGAAGGGCTCATTCCCGCGGGCGTCGACAAGCCGATCTACCTGGCTGCCCCGGTCATCGCCGTCATCCCGGCGTTCATGGCGTTCGCGGTGATCCCGATGGGCGGCATGGTCAGCGTCTTCGGCCAGCAGACGCCACTGCAGCTGACCGACCTGTCCGTCGCCGTGTTGTACGTGCTGGCAGTGACGTCGATCGGCGTGTACGGAATCGTTTTGGCGGGCTGGGCGTCCGGGTCCACCTATCCGCTGCTTGGCGGTTTGCGGTCGAGCGCCCAGGTGATCTCCTACGAGATCGCCATGGCGCTGTGCTTCGCCGCGGTGTTCCTGTACTCGGGCACCATGTCGACTTCTGAGATCGTCGCGAAGCAGCAGGGTCTCTGGTACGTGTTCCTGCTGCTGCCGTCCTTCGTCATCTACGTGACGTCGATGGTCGGCGAAACCAACCGGGCGCCATTCGATCTGCCGGAAGCCGAGGGCGAACTGGTCGGCGGATTCCACACCGAGTACTCGTCGCTGAAGTTCGCGATGTTCATGCTCGCGGAGTACGTCAACATGACCACCGTCGCCGCGCTGGCCACGACGCTGTTCCTCGGCGGCTGGCAGGCCCCGTGGCCGTTCAACATGATCGACGGCGCGAACAGCGGTTGGTGGCCCCTGCTGTGGTTCGTCGCCAAGGTGTGGACGTTCATGTTCATGTTCATCTGGCTGCGGGCGACTCTGCCGCGGCTGCGCTACGACCAGTTCATGGGGCTGGGTTGGAAGATCCTCATTCCCATCTCGCTCGGCTGGATCATGACGGTCGCCGTCGTTCGGACCCTGCGCAGCCAGGGCTACGACGGCCTCGCCGTGGTCCTGGTGGCCACCGGCGCATTCGTCGGCCTGCTGGTGCTGGTCTACCTCTGGCGGACGCTGCGGCACAAACGAAATCGGCCTCAGCGTCTCGCCGACCCCCCCTCGACCGCGCCGGGTTCCTTCCCGGTGCCACCGATTCCCGCGAAGGAGCCCGCCGATGCCTAAGCGGCCGCACCTCGTCGACGCCCTCGCCGGCTTCGGCGTGACGTTCAAGACGATGTTCAAGAAGCCGATCACCGAGGAGTACCCCGAGAAGCCTGGGCCGGTGGCGAAGCGCTATCACGGCCGCCACCAACTCAACCGTTACGAAGACGGCTTGGAGAAGTGCATCGGCTGCGAGTTGTGCGCCTGGGCGTGTCCAGCCGACGCGATCTTCGTCGAAGGCGCCGACAACACCGAGGCCGAACGCTTTTCGCCGGGCGAACGCTACGGGCAGGTCTATCAGATCAACTATCTGCGGTGCATCGGCTGCGGCCTGTGCATCGAAGCCTGCCCCACCCGGGCACTGACCATGACCAACGACTACGAAATGGCCGACGACAACCGCTCCGACCTGATCTACGGCAAGGACAAGCTGCTGGAGCCGCTGCGGCCCGAGATGACGGCCCCACCCCATGCGATGGCACCCGGTAGCACCGACGAGGACTACTACCGAGGCAACATCAGATCGGACGGCGTGGCCACCCCGCTCGGCATGCCGACCGTGAAGCGCAAGGAAACGGTGCTGTGACAAGCGAACTCACACTGCTGGCCGCCGACACCGTCTACCGCACGTCGACGATGGAGGCGGTGACGTTCTGGGTGCTCGGCACCCTTGCGGTGCTGGGTGCCATCGCCGTCGTCGCCGCACCCAAGGCGGTCTACTCGGCGATCTTCCTGGCGTGCACGATGATCATCCTCGCGATGCTCTACATCGCCCAGGACGCGCTGTTCCTCGGCGTCGTGCAGATCGTCGTCTACACCGGCGCGGTGATGATGCTGTTCCTGTTCGTCCTGATGCTGATCGGTGTCGACTCCGCCGATTCGCTGGTGGAAACCATTCGCGGCCAACGCATCGCCGCGATCGGGGCGGGCGCAGCGTTCGGCATCCTGCTCATCGCGGGCATCGGCAACGTCTCCGTGGCCGGTTTCACCGGCCTCGCCCAGGCCAATGCCGGCGGCAACGTCGAGGGTCTGGCCGCGCTGATCTTCGTCCGCTATCTCTGGGCCTTCGAGCTGACCAGCGCGCTGCTCATCACGGCCACCCTTGGTGCCATGGTGCTGACCCATCGCGAGCGCATCGACCGTCGAAAGACTCAGCGCGAGCTCGCCACCGAGCGCTTCGCGCCCGGCGGACACGCCACCCCGATGCCCAATCCCGGCGTCTACGCCAGACACAACGCGGTCGACGTGGCCGCCCGCCTGCCCGACGGGTCGGACGCCGCGACCTCGGTCAGCGGCATCCTGCCGCCGCGCAGCGTGGCTCCGACCAAGGACGGGGTGCCGCGATGAACCCCGAGAACTACCTGTACCTGTCCGCGCTGCTGTTCACCATCGGGGCGTCGGGAGTGCTGTTGCGGCGCAACGCGATCGTCATGTTCATGTGCGTGGAGTTGATGCTCAATGCCGCCAACCTGGCCTTCGTCACCTTCTCCCGACTGCACGGCCACCTCGATGGTCAAGTGGTGGCGTTCTTCACCATGGTGGTCGCCGCCTGCGAAGTCGTGGTCGGCCTTGCCATCATCATGACCATCTTCCGGGCCAGGCAATCCGCCTCGGTCGACGGCGCGAATCTGTTGAAGCACTAGCCGCGATGACTCTTCCGGTGTGGCTACTGATAGCCCTTCCACTCGTCGGCGCGGCGATCCTGCTGCTGGGTGGCAGGGCCACCGACGCGTGGGGCCATCTGCTGGGCTGTGCGACGGTGCTGGCGTCCTTCGTCGTCGGCGCGGTGCTGTTCGTCGGCCTGGTGAACCAACCGGCCGAGCACCGCGGAATCGGTGAGCACCTCTTCACCTGGGTGCCCGTCGGGCAGCTGCGAGTCGACTTCGGCCTCCAACTCGACCAGCTCTCAGTGTGTTTCGTGCTGCTCATCACCGGCGTGGGGTCGCTGATCCACCTCTACTCGGTCGGCTACATGGCCCACGATCCGGAGCGCAGGCGGTTCTTCGCCTATCTGAACCTGTTCGTGGCGGCCATGCTTCTGCTGGTGCTGGCCGACAACTACCTCGGCCTCTACATGGGTTGGGAGGGCGTCGGCCTGGCGTCATACCTGCTGATCGGCTTCTGGTCGCACAAGCCCTCGGCCGCGGCGGCCGCGAAGAAGGCGTTCGTCGTCAACCGGGTCGGTGACGTCGGTCTGGCGCTGGCGTTGATGGTGATGTTCGCGAACGTCGGAACCATCTCGTACGAGGGCGTTTTCGGGGCCGCCGGCCAGATGAGCCAGGGCACGCTCACGGCGATCGGACTGCTGCTCCTGCTGGCCGCGTGCGGCAAGTCCGCCCAGGTGCCGCTGCAGTCGTGGCTCGGCGACGCGATGGAGGGCCCGACGCCGGTGTCGGCGCTCATCCACGCGGCGACGATGGTCACCGCAGGCGTCTACCTGATCGTGCGTTCCGGGCCCGTCTACGACCTGGCACCCGATGCCCGTCTCGGTGTGGTGATCGTCGGAGCCGTGACCCTGCTCTTCGGCGCCGTCATCGGCTGCGCGAAGGATGACATCAAGAAGGCCCTCGCCGCATCGACGATGAGCCAGATCGGCTACATGGTGCTCGCCGCGGGTCTCGGGCCTGCCGGCTACGCCATCGCGATCATGCATCTGCTGACCCACGGCTTCTTCAAGGCGGGGCTGTTCCTCGGCGCCGGTTCGGTGATGCACGGCATGGACGACGAGACGGACATGCGCCGGTTCGGTGGACTGCGTACCTTCATGCCGATCACGTTCGTCACGTTCGGACTCGGTTACCTGGCGATCATCGGCGTCCCTCCGTTCGCCGGCTTCTTCTCGAAGGACGCGATCATCGAAACCGCTTTCGCCGCAGGCGGAGTGAAGGGCCTCCTGCTCGGTGGCGCGGCCCTGCTCGGCGCGGGCATCACCGCGTTCTACATGACCAGAGTGATGCTGATGACGTTCTTCGGCGAGAAGCGGTGGAAACCCGATAGCCATCCCCACGAATCGCCTGGCAGCATGACGTGGCCGATGATCGTGCTCGCCGTCGGGTCCGTTGGCGCGGGTGGGCTGCTGGCGATCGGCGGCACCCTCGAGCACTGGCTGGAACCCGTCGTCGGCGCCCACCAGGAGGCACCGCACGCCGTGCCGGTGTGGCTGATGACCACCATCACGCTGGCCGTCGTCGCGATGGGCGTCGCCATCGCCTACCGCATGTACGCCGCGCGCCCGATCCCGGAGATCGCCCCGGAGAACGTCTCGGCGCTGACCGTCGCCGCCCGTAGCGATCTCTACGGTGACGCCTTCAACGAGGACGTGCTGATGCGTCCCGGCCAGCTGGTCACCAAGGGTCTCGTCGAAATCGACGATGACGGCATCGACGACGTGTCCCGCCTCCTTGGCAGCTTCGTCGGGGGCGCCTCGGAGCGAGTGAGGCAGTTGCAGACCGGGTTCGCCCGCTCCTACGCCCTGTCCATGCTCGGCGGCGCCGCACTGGTCATCGCCGCGATTCTGGCGGTGAGGGTCTGGTGACCGGCGTGCCGTGGCTGACAGTTCTCTGGGCCGTCCCGATGGTCGGCGCGGGCGTCGTGATCCTGCTGCCCTCGGCGGCAAGGCATCTGGCGAAGTATGCCGCGCTGGCTCTGTCGCTGGTGGTGTTGGCGATCGCGGTTGGCCTCGCCGTGACGTTCGACCCGGCGGGTGCGCAATACCAGTTCGTCGAGGACCACGCCTGGATCCCCTCGTTCGGCACGGGTTACATCCTCGGCCTCGACGGCATCGCGCTGGCACTGGTGGTCCTCACCGCCGTCCTGGTACCCCTGCTGGTCATCGCTGGCTGGAACGATGCCGGCGACACGGGCCGCTCCGCCCACGCATACGTGGCCCTGACGCTGGCCGTCGAGGGCATGGTGCTGATCTCGCTGACCGCGTTGGACGTGCTGCTGTTCTACGTGTTCTTCGAGGCGATGCTGATCCCGATGTACTTCCTCATCGGAGGCTTCGGCGGCGCTGGCCGATCCAAGGCAGCGGTGAAGTTCCTGCTGTACAACCTGTTCGGCGGTCTCATCATGCTCGCCGCGGTCATCGGGCTTTACGTGGCGACGGCCAAGAGCGACGCGTTCGCCGCTGGCACCTTCGACTTCCGGGCGATCGTGGCTGCGGTTGCGGACGGCTCGTTGGACATCAATCCCGCGGTGCTGAACGCATTGTTCCTCGGCTTCATGTTCGCGTTTGCGGTCAAGGCGCCGCTGTGGCCGTTCCACCGTTGGCTGCCCGACGCGGCCGTCGAATCCACCCCCGCAACGGCCGTGCTGATGATGGCCGTCGTCGACAAGGTCGGCACGTTCGGGATGTTGCGCTATTGCCTGCAACTGTTCCCGGACGCGTCGATGACGTTCCGGCCATTGATCATCACGCTCGCGGTGATCGGCATCGTCTACGGCGCCGTCGTCGCGATTGGCCAGACCGACGTGATGCGCCTGATTTCCTACACGTCGATCTCCCACTTCGGCTTCATCATCCTCGGGATCTTCGTGATGACCAGCCAGGGTCAGTCCGGGTCGACGCTGTACATGGTCAACCACGGCATCTCGACGGCCGCGCTGTTCCTCGTCGCCGGTTTCCTGGTGTCGCGCAGGGGAAGCCGTGCCATCGCCGCCTTTGGCGGGGTGCAGAAGGTGGCGCCCGTGCTGGCCGGCACGTTCCTGATCGCCGGGTTGGCCACCTTGTCGCTACCGGGCCTCGCGCCGTTCATCAGTGAATTCCTGGTGCTGATCGGCACGTTCACCGCGTACCCGGCCATGGCCGTCTTCGCGGCGTCCGCACTGGTGCTGTCGGCGATCTACATCCTCTGGATGTATCAGCGCATGATGACCGGACCCGTCACACCGGGCAACGACAAGCTTCGCGACCTCGTCCCGCGGGAACTCGTCGTGGTGGCGCCGCTGATCGCGCTGCTGCTGGTGCTCGGGGTGTATCCGAAACCCGTCCTCGACGTCATCGGCCCGGCCGTTGGCCACACGCTGACGACGATCGGCCAGCATGATCCCGCACCCCGCGTCGCGGAAGGACCCGCGAAATGACCCTCCCCCCGCCCTCGGTCGAATACGGGCTTCTCTCACCGATGTTGATCGTGCTCGGTGTCGCGGTGCTCGGTGTGCTCGTCGAGGCCTTCCTGCCCCGTGCCGCGCGGTACCCGGTCCAGTTGACGTTGGCCATCGGAGGTCAGGTCGCCGCACTGGTAGCCGTCGTGATCGAGTGGATCGGACTGGGCTCGTCCCTCGGCAAGACCGCCGTGGTTGGCGCCGTCGCCCTCGACAAGCCCGCACTGTTTCTGCAGGGCACGCTGCTGCTGATCGGCATCCTCGGCACGCTGCTGATCGCCGAGCGTCGCATCGCATCCGAGGTCGACGCGGACGACGGGGCGAGTGGCCTCGACGCGTTCACTCCGATGGCGTCGACCGTCCCTGGCAGTGTCGCCGAGAAACTCGCGACGAAGGCCGGCATCGCGCAGACGGAGATCTTCCCGCTGACCATGTTAGCGCTCGGCGGGATGATGTTGTTCGCGGCCGCCGACGATCTGCTGACGATGTTCGTTGCGCTCGAGGTGTTCTCGCTGCCGCTGTACCTGATGTGTGGGCTCGCCAGGCGCAGGCGACTGTTGTCCCAGGAGGCGTCGCTCAAGTACTTCCTCCTCGGCGCCTTCTCGTCGGCGTTCTTCCTCTACGGAATCGCCCTGCTGTACGGCTACTCCGGCGGGTTGAGCCTCACCGGCATCCGTGAGCACGCCGCCTCGAGTTCGGACAACGGGACACTGGCGCTCGTCGGCATCGGTTTGTTGTCGGTCGGGGTGCTCTTCAAAGTCGGTGCCGTGCCATTCCATTCGTGGATCCCCGACGTCTATCAGGGCGCCCCAACCCCCGTCACGGCATTCATGGCCGCCGCGACCAAGATCGCGGCGTTCGGTGCCATGCTGCGCATCTTCTACGTCGCGCTGCCCGGCTTCGAGGATGACTGGCGGCCGTTGATGTGGGGCATCGCCATCCTCACGATGGTGGTCGGCACGGTGACGGCGGTGTCGCAGATCGACGTCAAGCGGATGCTGGCCTACTCGTCGGTCGCGCACGCCGGCTTCATCCTCACCGGTGTCATCGCGTTGAACGACAGCGGTGTCGCCGCGACGTTGTTCTATTTGTTCGCCTACGGATTCAGCACTCTCGGTGCGTTCGCCGTCGTCAGCGTGGTTCGCAATGCGGCAGGTGAAGAAGAAACGGACATGACGCGGTGGGCCGGCCTCGGGCGCAGCCATCCCCTGGTCGGCGTGGTGTTTTCGCTATTCCTGCTTGCGTTCGCAGGCATCCCGTTGACCAGTGGCTTCGTCAGCAAGTTCGCCGTCTTCAAGGCGGCAGCCGAGGGCGGCGCGACACCACTGGTGATCGTCGGTGTCTGCGCCAGCGCGGTCGCGGCCTACTTCTACGTGCGAGTGATCGTGCTGTTGTTCTTCACCGATCCGCCCGAGGACGGACCCACGGTGGTGGTGCCAAGCGCGTTGAGCACCGCGACCGTCACGTTGAGCGCCGCGATCACGCTGGCGCTCGGCGCCCTTCCGCAGCCGATCCTCGACCTGGTGAACTCCGCGAACCAGTTCGTGCGATGACCGTCGGCGATGTGGTGCTCCGTACCGATCACGGTGCGGTGCGAGTGCTGACGTTGAACCGCCCGGAGGCGCGTAACGCCTTGAACCGAGGGCTGATCAGAGCCCTGTATGCGGCCCTGAAGTCGGCCGACGGCGATGCCACGGTGCGCGCAGTCGTCCTCACCGGCACCGATCCCGCCTTCTGCGCGGGCATCGACCTGAAGGAGGCGGCGCGCGACGGGTTGACGTACTTCGACGAGTTCAAGTCGCACAGTTGCATCTCGGCCGTCGCGCAGATGCGCACCCCGATCGTCGGGGCGATCAACGGCCCGACCTTCACCGGCGGCCTCGAACTGGCGCTTGGCTGCGACTTCCTGGTCGCCTCCGAACGGGCCGTCTTCGCCGATACCCATGCGCGCGTGGGCATCCTCCCCGGTGGCGGCATGACCGCACGGCTCCCCCAGGTGGTCGGTGGCGCGATGGCTCGCCGAATGTCGATGACGGGCGAGGTAATCGACGCTGCCCGCGCCGAACACATCGGGCTGGTGACGGAGGTCGTCCCCCATGACGTGCTGCTGACCCGGGCCATCGAGCTGGCGACGCAGGTCGCAGTAGTTCCCAAGTCAACGATGTTGGGGCTCAAGGAGATCTACGTCCGCGGCGCGTCCACCGTCGTCGACCCGGCGCTGGCCGCCGAGGACGCGATCGCGGGAACCCAGGATCACGACCTCGCCGGTCTCGAGCAGCGGCGCCTCGACGTCATGCGCCACAACAAGACGCAGATCGGCACCATCGCTCCGTGATCGGGCATTGAACCATGCGCGGCGCGGCACCGTGTCACGATCAATGATTCAACGAACGAGGGGGTTCACATGCCTACATTTCCTGCCCTGACCCACGTCGCGCTCACCGTGCGCGACCTTTCCGTCAGCGCACCCTGGTACCGCCAGCTCATCGGCGTCGACCCGGTGATCGACGAGGACACGGACGCCGGCTACCGGCACATCGTGTACGCGCTGCCGGGCGACACGCTGTTCGGCATCCACCAGCACACGCAGGCCGCGCCCGACGAGCAATTCAGCGAGTTCCGCGTCGGTCTCGACCACGTGGCGTTTGCCTGCGGCTCCCGCGCGGACCTGGAGGAATGGGAGGGCCGGCTCAACGAACTCGGCATCGCCCACGGCGGGATCGTCGACGCGCCGTACGGCTCCGGCCTGAGCTTCCGCGACCCCGACGGCTCGGCTTTGGAGTTCTTCGCGCCGCCTTCCTAGAGGTCGCCGTGTTTCTAGAGGTTTAGGCGCCGCCCGGCGTTTCGTCGTCGGAACCCGCCATCAGGACGTTCCACGCCTCGCGGCGCTTGCGGTCCTGGACTTCCTTGCGCCACTGCGTTCCGCGCTGACTGAACTGGCCCTCCGCGGCCCGCTCGGCGATCTCGGTGATGCGCCTGCCGAGGACCAACGCCTCGCCGATCGTCATGGTCAGCAGCACGCCGGCTCGGTCGCCGTCGGGCCTGCCAACGGGGTCGACGACGACCCGGGCGGTCTCGGCGCGGCCATCGGCGTCGTCGGTCCACGGCGGCGTCGAGTACACCTCGGGCACCCCGTCCTCGTCGTTCAGGGTCAGCTGCACGTACATGGGTTCAACGGTAGCCGCTCAGGCGCTGACACCATGGCTGATGATGGCGGCGGTCTGCTCGACCCAGGCATCGTCCAGCTGCCCGCCAGGATCGAGGAGTAGCCGAAGGAGCGTGGCACCGCCGATGATCTCGATGAGCCGCTCTGGGTCGACGTCGGCGTGCACCTCGCCGCGGGAAACCGCGTGGACCAGGCGTTCCCTTACGACACCGAAGAGATCGCCGAAGCGGCCCATCACGCGGGCATTGAGGTCCGCGTCGGCCGCCATGTCGGCGATCAGCCCGGGTAACGCCGCCCGCACGACGGGGCTGGTGAAGACGTCGCGGGCGGCGGCGACCATGGCCCGCACGTCACCGACGATGTCGCCCTCGGGTGTCGTGAGGGCGGTGGGCGCCACGGGGAACGCGGCCTCGTGAGCCAGTTCGGCCTTGCTCGACCACCGCCGGTAGAGCGCCGTCTTCGTGGTCCCCGCACGCTCGGCGACCGCGGCCATCGTGAGATTCGCGTAGCCGATCTCGACGAGTAGATCCGCCGTCGCACCCAATATGGCAGCGTCGATGCGCGGGTCGCGTGGGCGTCCGACGTTCGGGCTCTTGCCAACGTCAGCCTCGTCTGCTTTCATAACGCTACTCACCGTATCGTAATTGCTCGAAGGGGTAAACCGTGGCCAACGAACCGGCTGTCGAAGACGTCAGCCGCCTCCAGCATTCCTCCCGCGACGTCACCACGCTGCCCTCGGTGATGTCGCAGTGGCTCTCCACCGTCATGCCGGGCGGCACGGCCCCGGAGGTGACCGTCGAAAGCGGTGTCGACTCCAACGGAATGTCGTCGGAAACCATCATCCTGACCGGGAAGTGGGAGCAGGACGGCCAGCCGACGGAGCAGAAGTGGGTAGCGCGCGTGGCCCCAAGCACCGCTGACGTACCGGTGTTCCCCACCTATCGACTGGACCACCAGTTCGACGTCATCCGGCTCGTCGGCGAGTTGACCGACGTGCCGGTCCCCCGCGTCCGCTGGATGGAGAACTCGGGTGACGTGCTCGGTACGCCGTTCTTCCTGATGGATCACGTCGGCGGCATCGTGCCGCCCGACGTGATGCCGTACACGTTCGGCGGCAACTGGTTCGCCGACGCACCCGCCGAGAAGCGCCGCGAACTTCAGGACGCCACCGTCGAGGTGCTCGCAAAGCTCCACGCAATACCCAACGCCGAGAAGACCTTCGGATTCCTCACCGAGATCGATCCGCCCGGCGACACGCCCCTGCGCCGACACTTCGGCTGGCTGAAGGACTGGTACGAGTTCGCCGTCCCCGACATCGGCCGGTCCGAACTGGTCGAACGCGCACTGGCCTGGTTGGAGGAGAGCTTCCCGGCCGACGTCGCGGCGGGTGAACCCGTACTGGCGTGGGGCGACTCGCGTATCGGCAACGTGCTCTACGAAGACTTCCGCCCCGTCGCGGTGCTCGACTGGGAGATGGCGACCGTCGGGCCGCGCGAGCTCGACGTTGCATGGATCATCTTCGCGCACATGGTCTTCCAGGAGCTGGCCGGCCTTGCGGGGCTACCCGGGCTTCCCGACGTAATGCGCGAGGAAGACGTGCGCTCGACCTACGAGGAGCTGTCCGGCGCCACGCTGGGCGGCCTCGACTGGTTCTACGTGTACTCCGGCGTGATCTGGTGCTGCGTGTTCATGCGGACCAGCGCCCGACGGGTGCGCTTCGGCGAGATCGAGAAGCCCGACGACGTCGAGTCGCTGTTCTATCACGCGTCGCTGCTGAAGCGACTGATTGGAGATGAGTGATGTTGGGCCCCATGGACGAATATCCCGTCCACCAGATCCCGAAGCCCATCGCGTGGCCGGGATCGTCGGACCGCAACTTCTACGACCGGTCCTACTACAACGCCCACGACCGCAGCGGCGACATCTTTCTGATCACCGGCATCGGGTACTACCCGAACCTGGGCGTCAAGGACGCCTTCGTGCTGGTACGCCGGGGCGATGAACAGACCGCCGTGCACCTGTCGGATGCCATCGACCAGGACCGACTCAACCAGCACGTACTGGGATACCGCATCGAGGTGCAGGAGCCGCTGCACAGGCTGCGGATCGTCATGGACGAAACCGAGGGCATGGCCGTCGACCTCACCTGGAATGGGCTCTTCGGCGTCGTGCAGGAGCAGCCGCACATCATGCGCGCGGGCAGCCGGGTCACCCTCGACGCCCAGCGCTTCGCGCAGCTCGGCTCCTGGAGCGGTCACCTCGCCATCGACGGCGAGGAGATCATCGTCGACCCGTCGGTGTGGATCGGGTCCCGCGATCGGTCATGGGGCATCCGGCCCATCGGCGAGGCCGAACCCGCTGGGCGCCCGGCGGATCCACCGTTCGAGGGCATGTGGTGGCTATACGTGCCGATGGCGTTCGACGACTTCTCGATCGTCATCATCATTCAGGAGGACCCCAGCGGTTTCCGTTCGCTGAACGACTGCACCCGAATCTGGAAGGACGGTCGCGTCGAGCAGTTGGGGTGGCCGCGCGTCAAGATCCACTACCGCTCGGGGACGCGCATCCCGACCGGCGCCAGCATCGACGCCACCGCGCTCGACGGATCGCCGGTGCACTTCGAGGTGGAATCCAAACTGCCGGTACCGATTCACGTCGGTGGCGGCTACGGCGGCGACTCCGACTGGATCCACGGCATGTGGAAGGGCGACGGGTTCACCGAGCGTTTGACCTACGACATGACCGACCCGGCGATCATCGGTCGGGCCGGTTTCGGCGTCATCGACCACGTCGGCCGTGCGATGTGCACCGAAGGCAACGGAGTTCCCGTCGAGGGCTGGGGCCTCTTCGAACACGGCGCGTTGGGTCGCCACGACCCGTCGGGCTTCAAGGACTGGTTGACCGTCGCGAACTGACCCGGTCAGCACACGCGCCGCCAGTTCTGCACTGCGGTCGCGGTGACGGCCAGACAGCGACCCTGGCGCAGAAATCGATGCGGAGGGAATCGGGGCGGCTCAGGCGGTCTGCGCCTGCTCGGTCTGATCGGCCTTCACGGCACCGCGGGCTCCGACGCGGCCGAAGACCAT
>NZ_JAVRQA010000218.1:0-18142 GCF_032161845.1 Mycobacterium sp. | reverse complement strand
GCGGCGGCCTTCTTCTGCCACTCGTCGACGTCGATCTTGCGTTCCTCGACGGAGTAGCCGGCATCGGTTGCCAACTGCAGCAGGGAGTCTCGCGTGATACCCGGTAGCAGGGAGCCGCTCAGTTCGGGCGTGACCAGACGGGCCGTGCCACCGCTGCCGAAGACGAAGAACAGGTTCATGCCACCCATTTCCTCGACGTAGCGGCGTTCGATCGCGTCGAGCCAGACGACCTGGTCGCACCCATTCTGGGCGGCCTCCGCCTGGGCGAGCAACGACGCGGCGTAGTTGCCGCCAAACTTCGCCGCGCCCGTGCCACCCGGGCTGGCCCGCACGTACTCCGTCGACAGCCACACCGACACAGGCTTGATGCCACCCTTGAAGTACGCCCCCGCCGGGGAACCGATCACCATGTACCGGTACTGGATGGCGGGACGCACTCCGAGACCGGGCTCGGTCGCGAAGATGAACGGACGCAGATACAGCGACTGCTCACCACCGGCGGCGGGCACCCAGTCGTGGTCGACGGCGATCAGCTGCCGCAGCGACTCCCCGAACACCTCTTCGGGCAGTTCGGGGATGGCCAGGCGGCGGGCCGAGGTCCGCAGCCGCGCAGCGTTGGCCTCCGGCCGGAACGACACGATGGAGCCGTCCACCCACCGGTACGCCTTGAGGCCTTCGAAGACCTCCTGGGCATAGTGCAGCACCACTGCGGACGGGTCGAGTTCGATCGGCCCGTAGGGAAGCACCGCCGCGTCGTGCCAGCCGCGGCCTGCGGTGTAATCGATCGACACCATGTGATCGGTGTGGAAGCGGCCGAATCCTGGGTCGGCCAGAATTCCGGCCCGTACCTCGTCGCTTGCCGGCTGCGCATTGCGGGCAAGCGTGAACTCGAGGGGGCCTTCAGTCATGTGGCGATTGTATAACCCATGACTATCGGGTTTTCGCGGCTACGAAGGGCGGTGCGACGACCTCGCATTCGAGCGCGCGTCCTCTCACGTCGACCGCGACGTGTTGGCCATCGGCGATGCCGGCGTCCGCGTCGATGAGGGCGAGGGCAATGCCGAGTTTCAATGTCGGAGAGAAGGTCCCCGAGGTCGTGACGCCCACCGGCCGGTCGCCGTCGAGCACCGTCATGTCGGCCCGGAGCACTCCGCGCCCCAGCGCCTTCAAGCCGCGGAGCAACCGTCGCGGACCTGTCTGCTTCTCCTGGAGCAACGCCTCGCGGCCCCAAAAGGCGTCCTTCTTCCACCCGATGGCCCAGCCGCACCTGGCTTGCAGCGGCGAGATGTCCAGCGACAGTTCGTGGCCGTGCAACGGATAACCCATTTCGGTACGCAGAGTGTCGCGGGCCCCGAGCCCGGCGGGCTCTCCCCCGGCCTCCTTGACCGCCTCGACCAGCGCGTCGAACACGACCGCGGCGCGATCCCACTCGGGGAGCAGTTCGTAGCCGTGCTCACCGGTGTAGCCGGTGCGGCACACGCGGACCTGAAATGATTCCCCGGTCGCTGCGCTCCTGCCCGCTGAAACGCCGCCGAAGTCCGCGTCCGCGTAGCCCATGTAGTCCATGTCCGTCGGCAGTCCCAGCGCACCGAGCACCTCGGCCGACTTGGGCCCCTGCACCGCAAGCACCGCGTAGGAACGGTGCTCGTCGGTGATGGTCAACCCGGTGGGCGCCTTTGCCTGCAGGGCTGCCACCACGGCAGCGGTGTTGGCGGCATTCGGCACCAGGAACACCTCGTCATCGGACACGTAGTAGGCGATCAGGTCGTCGATCACGCCACCAGAGTCATTGCAGCACAACGTGTATTGCGCCTTACCCGCTCCGATGCGGCGCAGATCGTTGGTCAGCGCCGCGTTGACGTACTCTGCGGCACCCGGCCCAACCACCAGGGCCTTGCCAAGGTGGCTGACGTCGAACAGGCCGACGGCGTTGCGGGTGGCGGTGTGCTCGCTGACCGTGCCCGCGTAGGACACCGGCATGAGCCAGCCCCCGAATTCGGCGAAGCTCGCCCCCAGCTCGCGGTGGCGGTCCTCCAACGGGCCCTGCAGCAGGTTGTCACTCACGCCGAACCACCCTAATCGGAGCGTTGACGCTGGCAGACTCGGGTGGTGGTCGATCTGGATGCACTGGAGGCGGCGGGTGTCGCCAACGCACGTGATCGGGCCGCGTTGATCGAGTACCTGAATGGCCTCGGATTCACCGCCGACGAGATGGTCGAGGCGGAGCGCCACGGGCGGTTGTTCGGCCTGGCCGGCGACGCGCTGCAGAGGTCAGGCCGTCCGACGTACAGCCTGCGGACCGCAGCCGACGCGCTCGGGGTACCACTCCCCGAGATCGTGGGTGCATGGTCGGCACTCGGCCTCACCGTCGCCAGCGCGGATGAACTCGCGCTCAGCGAGGCCGACGTCCAGGGCCTGACGACTTGGGTCGACATCAAGGCGTTGGTGGGAGACGACCGCGCGTTGGGCCTGCTGCGCGTCACTGGCGCGGCCCTCGAACGCCTCGCCGAAGCCCAGTTGGCTGCCGTCCGCGCCGCATCGACGGCAACCCAGCTCAACGAGACTCGCGACGAATTGGCGACGGCCAAGGCCTATCACGCCCTCGCGGAGTTCATCCCGCGCACGGCGGCGATGATCGACGCCGTGCTCCGCCACCACCTAGCGGGGGCCCGAACACATTTCGAGGGCGTCATCCGTGATTCGTCGGCGAGCGTGGTGTGTGGGATCGGCTTCGCCGACCTGTCCGGCTTCACCGCACTGACCCAGCTGCTCTCGCCGACCCAATTGGCGGACCTACTCAATGTGTTCAGTGGCGCCGTCAGCGATGTCGTGCACGCCGACGGCGGGCGTGTGGTCAAGTTCATCGGCGACGAGGTGATGTGGGTGACGTCGACGCCCGAACGGCTGGTGAAGGTGGCGGTCGACCTCGTCGAGCACCCGCGAGCACGCGAGGCCGGTCTCGGGGTACGCGCCGGCGTCGGCTACGGCTCGGTGCTGGCGATCGCCGGCGACTACTTCGGCAATCCAGTCAACCTTGCCGCCCGCCTGGTGGCGGCCGCGGCGCCAGGGCAAATTCTCGCATCGGCCGAGGTTCACGATGCGCTGCCGAATTGGCCGGCCGTCGTCCAGGATGCCTTGATGCTCAAGGGCTTCGACGCCCCGGTGACGGCCTATGAAATGAAGGTCGGAGGCCGATAGCTAGGGTTGACTCCCATGAGTCCTTCAGATCCCGGCTATCAGTCACCTGCGGTCACCGTCGCGGCCACGCTGCCCAAGCGCGGCATCGGCTCGGCGGTGCTGATCGTGCCCGTCGTCACCGGTGCCGACGACCAGGCGACCGTCGTGACCAACCCGTTCCTCGACGCCGAGGCGGTCGGCGAGATCGAGGTGGCCCTCAAGGCGCTCGGCGCCAAGGGCGGCAGCGATCAGACGACGCGGGTGGTGGCCCCATCGCTGCCCGTCGCGAGCGTGCTGGCGGTCGGACTCGGCAAGTCCCGCGACGAGTGGCCGAGCGACGTCATCCGCCGGGCGGCCGGGGTCGCGGCGCGATCGCTGAACGGCACCGAGAGCGTCGTCACCACGCTGTCGGAGCTCGACGTCGCGGCAGCGGTCGAGGGGCTGATCCTCGGCGCGTACCGCTTCAGTGATTTCCGCAGTGCCAAGACCGCGCCGAAGGAAGCCGGGCTGGCCAAGATCACGGTGCTGTCGACCGCGAAGGGCGCCAAGGCCGACGCGGTCCGGGGAACCAACGTCGCGACCGCGGTCGCGACGGCCCGCGATTTGATCAACACCCCGCCGAGCCATCTGTTTCCAGCTGAATTCGCCAAGCGCGCAAAGGCTCTCGGCGAATCGGTGGGCCTCGAGGTCGAGGTGCTCGACGAGAAGGCTCTCGAAAAGGCCGGCTACGGCGGCATCGTCGGCGTCGGCAAGGGTTCGTCGCGCCCGCCGCGGCTGGTCCGGCTGATCCACCGCGGCGCCAAGTCGAAGAAGGGCAAGAAGGTCGCCCTGGTCGGCAAGGGCATCACGTTCGACACCGGCGGCATCTCGATCAAACCCGCCGCCAACATGCATCAGATGACCTCGGACATGGGCGGCGCGGCCGCCGTCATCGCGACCGTCGTACTGGCCGCCAAGCAGGAGCTGCCGATCGACGTCATCGCCACGGTGCCGATGGCCGAGAACATGCCGTCGTCCACCGCGCAGCGGCCCGGCGACGTGCTCACCCAGTACGGCGGCATCACGGTGGAGGTGCTCAACACCGACGCCGAGGGACGGTTGATCCTGGCCGACGGCATCGTGCGGGCGTGCGAGGACGGGCCCGACTACCTGATCGAGACGTCGACGCTGACCGGCGCGCAGACGGTGGCGCTCGGCGGCCGGACCCCGGGGGTGATGGGCAACGACGAATTCCGGGACCGCGTCGCCACGCTGTCGCAGGCCGTCGGCGAGAACGCCTGGGCGATGCCACTGCCCGAGGAACTCAAGGACGACCTCAAGTCGACGGTCGCCGACCTCGCCAACGTCAGCGGCTCCCGCTACGCGGGCATGCTGGTCGCCGGCGTCTACCTTCGCGAGTTCGTCGCCGACGGCGTGCAGTGGGCGCACATCGACGTCGCGGGCCCGGCTTACAACACCGGCGGCCCATGGGGTTACACGGGTAAGGGCGGCACGGGGGTGCCTACGCGCACGATGTTCGCGGTGCTCGAGGACATCGCCGAGAACGGCTAGCCCCGGCGTGGCCGGTCACGCCGCGATCGGAACGAGGTGGGCCCGCGCGGCCCGAATGAAGTCAGCGACCAGCGGATTCGCCTCGCCGACCCGGGTGGCCACGACGACCATGCTGGCGGGGACGCCCTCGATCGGCACGGACACCAGGTCGGCGCGCAGCGAACTGCGCCGGTCGCCGGCGGGCAGGACCGCCACCGCCTGACCGCTCGCGACTAGTTCCAGCCTGTCCTCGAAACTCTCGACGATCGGGCCCGCCGACGTCGGCCCGGGATCGGCCTTCCGGTGGGCGTCCGTCGGGTAGATCGAGCGGGGCGCGCCATGCGAGCAGTACACGGTGTCCCCGGCCGCGAAGTCCGCCAGTGACACGGTCGCGCGACCGGCCAGGTGGTGGTCGGCGGGCATCACCAGCATCCGCGGCTCCTCGTAGAGCACGGTCATCCGCAGGTCGTCGGCCGGGTAGGGCATCGGCGCACGGGCGACCAGCACGTCCACCAAGCCCGCGGCGAAGACGGGTTCGTCGTGGCATTCGAGGTGGCGCGTGTTGATCGTCGCCTGCGGGTGGTGACGGCGTAGCTCACGGACGGCCGGGGTGATGACCAGATCCTCGACGTAGCCGATGACCACGTTTCCCGTCGGCGCGTAGGCGCGGGCGGTGAACGCTGCCCGACGGGCCGCCCGCAGTAGGGCGTGGGCCTCCGGAAGGAACGCCTTACCGGCCTCGGTGAGCAGGGTCCCCCGCGGTGTGCGGTCGAACAGTCGGACGCCCAGCCGGTCCTCCAAGCGCTGGATCTGGCGGCTCAGGGACGGCTGCGCCAGGTGCAGATCGGTGGCGGCCCTGCCGAAGTTCAGCTGCTCCGCCACGACGGTGAAGTACCGCACCAGCCTCAGCTCGAGGTCGGCCCCCAGATCGTTCACCAGCCACCGCTCATGGCTCGGTTCAACCCGCCCGACGGCCGGGGGTATTCCTGTCCCCGCCATTCCGTTTCGGCATGACGAGGTGCCGAACAGGTCTTGGACGCCCGTTCCAGCCTGCCGAAGACTTGACCCCATGAACGAAGACAGCGGTAGATACGACGGCAAGAACGTGGTGATCACCGGCGGCAGCAGTGGTCTCGGGCTCGCGACCGCCCGGCTCCTAGTGGACGAGGGCGCCCGGGTGTTGATCACGGGCCGGACGCCGGAGACCCTGCGGGACGCGGGCCGCCAACTCGGTGCGGGCGCGATCGCCGTCCTGAGCGACACCGCTTCGCTGCCTCAGATCGACGCGCTGGCCGATCGGGTGGAGGCCGAGTTGGGGGCGGTGGACGCCCTGGTGGTGAACGCGGGCATCGGCAGTTTCGACCCGTTCGCCGAGGTCACCGAGGACACCTTCGACGAGGTGTTCGCGATCAACACCAAGGGCCCGTTCTTCACCGTCCAGCGGTTGGCGCCGCTGCTCGCCGAGGGTGGCAGCGTCATCCTCAACACCTCGATCGCGAACCAGACGGGCTGGGACGCGCTCAGCGTGTACTCGGCCAGCAAGGCGGCGCTGCGTTCGATGGCCCGCACCCTCGGCCGGGAGCTGCTGCCGCGGAAGATCCGGGTGAACGCGATCAGCCCCGGCTCGATCGACACCGGCAAGCTCGAGAAGGAACTGCCTGCCGAACGCGCAGAGCAGCTGAAGGCCGAGTTCACCGCGACCAACCCGATGGGGCGCTGGGGTGATCCGGACGAGTTCGCCCGCGCGGTCGCGTTCCTGGCGTTCGATGCGACGTTCATGGTCGGCATCGAGCTGGTGATCGACGGCGGCTACTCCCAGCTCTGACGGTGACCTCATCGCCACACATGGATTGGAGACGAAGATGTACGACTTCAACGGCAAGCGCGCCGTCATCACCGGAGGCACCAGCGGCATCGGGCTCGCCACCGCCAAGGCACTGGTCGCCGGTGGGGCACGGGTCCTCGTCACCGGTCGCAGCCCGGCATCGCTGGAGGCGGCGCGAGCCGAACTCGGTCCTGCGGCGATCGTCGAACGAAGTGACGCCGTCACCGACGTCGACGTGCTCGCCGACCGTGCGGCCGCCGAGTTCGGCGGTGTCGACCTGCTCGTGCTCAACGCGGGCGCGGCGCTGACCGCTGCGGTCGAAGACACCACCGAGGCCCTCTACGACGAGCTCTTCGCCGTCAATACGAAGGCCCCCTTCTTCACACTGCAGAGATTCCTGCCGCTGATGCCGGCGGGCAGCGCGGTGGTGCTGGTGACCACGGTCAGCAACCGCAAGGGGATCGCGTCGACCAGCGTCTACTCGGCGACCAAGGCGGCACTGCGGTCGATGACGCGCACGTTCGCCCGCGAACTGATCGATCGGGGCATCCGCGTCAACGCCGTGTCCCCCGGCCCCATCGACACCGGCATCCTCGAACGATCGATGCCCGTCGAGACGGCACGGCAGTTCCTCGACCAGATGACTGCCGACAATCCGATGCATCGACTGGGCAAGCCCGAGGAAGTGGCGAAGGCGATCGTCTTCCTCGCCTTCGAGGCCACCTACACCACCGGCGCGGAACTGACCGTCGACGGCGGCGCCGCCCAGCTGTGAGCGACTACATCAACTTGGCACGCGCCGTACTGCGCAACGCTTGAGGTGCCACCCGCGACGTGCCGTAGAGCAGGTACGCCTCTGGGGCAACGGGGCGGATCGCCTTGCCCTTCGCGACCGACGACAGGATTGCCTTGGCCACCTTGTCGGGACCGTAGTGCCGCGCGGCGAACATCGCTTCGAGTTGCTTGCGGCGGCCCGCGACCTGACCTCCGCGGCCGGAGGGAGCATCGAAGCGCGTGGTGTGAACGATGTTCGTGTTGATGACGCCGGGGCAGATGGTCGTCAGCCCGATCCCGGCGGCGTCGAGCTCGGCCCGTAGGCAGTCGGAGAACATGTACACGGCGGCCTTGGACGTGCAGTAGGCGTTCATCGCCTGCAGCGGGGAGTAGGCGGCCATCGACGAGACGTTGACGACGTGGCCGCCGGTGCCCCGTTCGACGAGACGCTTGGCGAACGCCCGGCAGCCGTTGACCACACCGCCGAGGTTCACGTCGAGCACGCGGTCCCACTGCTCGGCGGGAGTGTCGAGGAACGATCCGGCGTGGCCGATCCCGGCGTTGTTCACCACGATGTCGGGGACGCCGTGCTCGGTGCAGACCCGGTCGGCGAACGCTTCGACGGCCTCGGCGTCGGAGACGTCGAGCACGTAGGGGTGGGCCACCCCGCCGCGGGCGGTGAGCAAGCCTGCCGTCTCCTTCAGTCCCGCTTCGTCGACGTCGCTGATCACGACTTCGGCGCCTTCGGCGGCGAACGCCAGCGCCGTCTCGCGGCCGATGCCGCTCCCCGCGCCGGTGATGGAAACCAAAGTGTCGCCGAAGGTTCCACGCGGCCTGCCAACCTGCGCGCGGAGCAGAGCACGGGCGGGTGTCGCGCCGTCGACGAACTCGGCCAGTTCGGTGACCGACGCGGCGACCACCTGGGGATGCGACATCGGCACCCAGTGACCCGCCTTCACGTCGCGCCGCCACAGCCGGGACGCCCACGTTTGGGTCTCGTCGTAGACGTAATGCCGAACGAAGGGATCGTCGGTGCCGACGATCAGCTGAACGGGCACGTCGACGTGGTGATCCTTGCGCGCGTCGACGAACGACCGGAAGTAGTTGGCGCGGTAGACCTTCATGCTGTTGACGGCGTCACCGACGAGGTTGGCGGAGTGGTGAATCCGATTGGGCGGGATGCCATCTCGGCGGAGGATGCGTGTGATCAGCCCCGCACGGAACGTCACGCGGACGACGGCGGGGGCCACCACCGGTACCGAGTTGCCACCCATGTACGTCAATCGCAGCAGCTGCCCGAGAGCCCGCCCGAACCGCATCGGCCGATAGGGCCGCTTGAGGCCTTCCATCACGAAGCGGTTGAGGTGGTCGGCGCTCGGGCCCGAGATCGACGTGAACGAAGCGACCCTGTCACCGGCCGCCGGCCGCGACAGGTACTCCCAGACGCCGACCGAACCCCAGTCGTGCGCCAGCACGTGAACGGGCGAGCCCGGGCTCACCTCGCGGATGACGGCATCGAAGTCGTCCGCGTACCGGGCCATAGTGTACGACGAATAATGTTTGGGCACAGTCGATTTGCCGACACCACGATTGTCGTAGCGGATGATCCGGTAGCGGTCCTCGAGCAGCGGAACCACGCCGTCCCACACCACGTGCGAATCGGGCCAGCCGTGCACCATCACGATGGTCGGCCCATCGGGGTTGCCCTCTTCGTACACACCGATGCGCACGCCATCGGCGCCGTCGATGATTCGCTCCGACATCGAACCTCCCGAAATTTACCGTAACGGTAAGTACCTCATACCGGCGGTACCGGCTTGCTCGACCCTGCCGTTCGTGGCCACGGGTGTCAAGATCAGCCTTCTTCGAGTTCTCGCCTGCGCGCGCGGTCGCGTTCGATGCGCCGACGCGCGTCGTAGTCACGCATCCGCTGCGGATAGCCGATCTTCTGCACGTCATAGACGGGAATGTCGAGCTTGTCGCTGAGCCGCCGGGCGCCCTTGTCGCCCCCGGCACGGCGTCGGGTCCACTCGCCGTCCGAGGCGACGAGCACCACGGTGACCTCGGTGACGGTCGTCTTCGGCTCCACGAAGGCCTCGACGCCGTGGTGCTCGGCCACCCATTGGCGGAGGTATTTCAGATCGGTGGCGGGGTCACGTCCGTCGGAAGCGCGCTTGGAACCGCGACGGCGAAATGTGTCGAACAGTCCCAACTGGACCTCACTCCCTTCGATCTCCCGCCTTCAATGGTGCCAGAGGACCAAGTCGACAGGTCTGCGACGACCAGAGCGTGGTGACGTGACAGGATGGGGACCGAGCATTTTCGACCCGTTCCGAGCGACCGTTCGAGGAGTCAAAAGCACATGGCCACCACCGTCCAGATGCCCGCACTTGGTGAGAGCGTCACCGAGGGGACCGTCACGCGATGGCTGAAACAAGAAGGCGACACCGTCGAGGTCGACGAACCCTTGCTGGAGGTCTCCACCGACAAGGTTGACACCGAGATCCCCTCGCCCGTTGCAGGCGTGCTGACCAAGATCATCGCCAACGAGGACGACACCGTCGAGGTCGGTGGTGACCTTGGCACGATTGGTGACGCTGACGAGGGTGGCGACGAGAGCGCTCCCGCTGCCGAAGAGAAGGCCGACCCCGAACCAGAGCCCGAGCCAGAACCAGAACCAGAGCCCGAACCAGAGCCGGAGCCGGAACCAGAAGCCGAGGCCAAGGAAGAGCCGGCCGCACCGTCGAGTGGCGGTGGCGGAGAGTCGACGTCGGTCGTCATGCCCGAACTGGGTGAGTCCGTTACCGAAGGCACCGTCACGCGATGGCTCAAGAAGGTGGGCGACAGCGTCGAGGTCGACGAGCCACTGGTCGAGGTATCCACCGACAAGGTCGACACCGAGATCCCCTCTCCGGTCGCGGGCACGCTGCTGTCGATCACCGCCGAGGAGGACGACACCGTCGCCGTCGGTGGCGAGCTGGCCAAGATCGGCGCCGAGGGCGCCGCGCCGAAGGCCCAGGAGCCGGAGCCAAAGCCCGAACCAAAGCCGGAGCCGAAACCCGAGCCGAAGGCCGAGGAGCCAAAGGCCGAGGAGCCAAAGCCGGAACCCAAGCCCGAACCGAAGCCCGAACCAAAGCCGGAACCCAAGCCCGAACCAAAGGCCGAGCCGGCGCCTGCTGCCGAGGCACCTGCGACGGACGGCAGCCCGTACGTGACGCCACTGGTCCGAAAGTTGGCCGGAGAGAACGGCGTCGACCTGGGCTCGGTCAAGGGCACCGGGGTCGGCGGACGAATCCGCAAGCAGGACGTGCTCGCCGCGGCAGAGGCCAAGAAGGCACCCGCGCCGTCGACCCCAGCTCCTGCCGCGGCCCAGGCCCCCGCCGCGAAGGCACCCACTCCCGCGCCCGCGCTGGCCCACCTGCGCGGCACCACGCAGAAGGCCAACCGCATTCGGCAGATCACTGCCAAGAAGACGCGTGAATCCCTGCAGACGACAGCACAATTGACGCAAACCCATGAGGTCGACCTGACCAAGATCGTGGCGTTGCGCGCCCGCGCCAAGGCGACCTTCAAGGAGCGCGAGGGCGTCAACCTCACGTTCCTGCCGTTCTTCGCCGTCGCAGCGATCGACGCCCTCAAGGCCCACCCGAACGTGAACGCCAGCTACAACGAGGACTCCAAGGAGATCACCTACTACGACGCCGAGCACCTCGGTTTCGCCGTCGACACCGAGCAGGGTCTGCTGTCCCCCGTCGTGCACAACGCCGGTGATCTGTCGCTGGGCGGCCTCGCGCGGGCGATCGCCGACATCGCCGCTCGCGCCAGGTCGGGCAACCTCAAGCCCGACGAGTTGTCCGGTGGCACGTTCACCATCACCAACATCGGCAGCCAAGGCGCCCTCTTCGACACCCCGATCCTGGTGCCGCCGCAGGCCGCGATGCTGGGCACCGGCGCGATCGTCAAGCGCCCACGCGTCGTGGTCGACGAGAACGGCAACGAGTCGATCGGCGTGCGGTCGGTGTGTTATCTACCTCTGACGTACGACCACCGACTCGTCGATGGCGCGGACGCCGGACGCTTCCTGACGACCATCAAACGGCGCCTCGAAGAAGGAGCGTTCGAGGCCGACCTCGGGCTGTAGACCCTCGTGGCGAACGGAACTGGGCCGCCGGCCATGCCGAGCAATGCCGTGATCGCGATTGCCGGATCTTCCGGGCTGATCGGTTCGGCACTGACGACCGCACTGCGGGCCGCAGACCATCGCGTGCTGCGACTGGTGCGACGTGCGCCGTCGGGCGCCGACGAGATCTTCTGGAACCCGGACACCGGTGAGTTCGACGCGAGTGCACTGCGCGGCGCCGACGCGGTCGTCAACCTCTGCGGCGTCAACGTCGGCGCCAAACGTTGGTCGGGAGCGTTCAAGCAGAGCCTGCGGGACAGCCGGATCGGTCCCACCGAGGTGTTGTCCAGGGCGGTCGTCGAGTCCGGTGTACCGGTGCTGATCAACTCGAGCGCGGTGGGCTACTACGGGGACGCGCGTGACCGCGTGCTCGACGAGTCGGCACCGGCCGGCCACGGATTTCTCGCCGGGTTGTGCGAGGACTGGGAAGCCGCCACCGAATCCGCCAGCGCCGCCGGCGTGCGGGTAGTGCTGATGCGCACCGGTCTGGTGCTGTCACCGTCCGGCGGCATGCTTGCTCGGCTCAAGCCGATCTTCTCGCTCGGACTCGGCGCCCGACTGGGGAACGGTCGCCAGTACCTACCCTGGATCAGCCTCGAGGACGAGGTCCGCGCGCTGCTGTTCGCGATCGGACACGATGACCTCGCCGGGCCGATCAACGGGACCGGACCGGCGCCGGTGACCAACGCCGAGTTCACCGCCGCGCTCGGCAGGGCGGTCAACAGGCCGACGCCGCTGCTCGTCCCAGGGTTCGCGTTGCGCGCCTTGCTCGGCGAGTTTGCGGACGAGGGACTGCTTGGTGGGCAGCGCGCGATACCCGCGGGCCTCGAGCGAGCCGGATTCGAGTTCCACCACAACACCATCGGCGAAGCGATGGCCTACGTCGCCGCGCCCAAGGGCGCGTAGCGTCGACGCCATGGCGGCAGCATCCGTCCGATCCGCGGACACCGAGATCGACGTCCGGCGCCTCGGCTCCGTCGACTACCTCAGCGCCTGGCAAATGCAGCGGGACCTTGCCGACGTCCGGGTGGCAGGCGGACCCGACACCCTGCTGCTGCTCGAACATCCCGCGGTCTTCACGGCGGGCAAGCGCACCGAGGCCCACGAGCGGCCGGTCTCGTCGACCACGCCCGTCGTCGACACGGATCGCGGCGGCAAGATCACCTGGCACGGTCCCGGCCAGTTGGTCGGCTACCCCATCATCGGCCTGACCCAACCGCTGGACGTGGTGAAGTTCGTTCGCCGCCTTGAGGATTCACTGATCGCGGTATGCGCCGGCCTCGGCCTCGCCACCGGACGCGTCGAGGGTCGGTCCGGAGTTTGGGTGCCCGCCGACGCCACCCGACCGGCTCGCAAGATCGCCGCCATCGGCATCAGGGTCGCGCGGGGAACCACGCTGCACGGATTCGCCATCAACTGTGACTGTGATCTCTCGGCTTACACCTCGATCGTGCCGTGCGGCATCTCCGATGCAGGTGTGACGTCTCTGACCGCCGAACTCGGCCGCCGAATTACCGTCGACGACGTGACCGACGCCGTTGCCATAGCCGTCCGAGACGCACTCGACGGTCGACCGGCGCTAGCATTGACAGAGTGAGCGTCGAGCCTTCCGAGATCGCCGGCCTGCCTGTTTCGTCCAGCGGGCGCAGGCTGTTGCGCCTCGAGGTCCGCAACGCCGAAACCCCCATCGAGCGCAAGCCCCCGTGGATCAAGACCAAGCTGAAGATGGGCCCGGAGTACAAGGAACTCAAGGCCCTGGTGAAGCGCGAGGGTCTGCATACCGTTTGTGAAGAGGCGGGCTGCCCGAACATCTACGAGTGCTGGGAAGACCGCGAGGCGACCTTCCTCATCGGCGGCGAGCAGTGCACCCGGCGCTGTGACTTCTGCCAGATCGACACCGGTAAGCCCTCGGAGCTGGACCGCGACGAGCCTCGCCGGGTCGCAGAGAGTGTGCAGGCGATGGGCCTGCGGTACTCGACGGTCACGGGGGTGGCCCGCGACGATCTGCCCGACGGCGGGGCGTGGCTCTACGCCGAAACGGTGCGTCAGATCAAGGCGCTGAACCCGAACACCGGTGTCGAGCTGCTGATCCCGGACTTCAATGCCATCCCCGAACAACTCGAGACCGTCTTCGAGACGCGTCCAGAAGTGTTGGCGCACAACGTCGAGACCGTGCCGCGGATCTTCAAGCGAATCCGTCCGGCGTTCAGGTACGAACGCAGCTTGGCCGTCATCACCGCGGCCCGCGCCTACGGCCTGGTGACCAAGAGCAACCTGATCCTCGGCATGGGTGAGACTCCCGAGGAGGTGCGGACCGCCCTGGTCGATTTGCAAGAGGCGGGCTGCGACATCATCACGATCACCCAGTATCTGCGGCCGACGATCCGCCATCATCCAGTGGAACGGTGGGTCACCCCGGAGGAGTTCGTCGAGCACTCGAAGTTCGCGCAAACGCTCGGGTTCGCGGGCGTCCTGGCAGGCCCGCTGGTGCGATCCTCCTACCGGGCGGGCAAGTTGTACGCCCAGGCAGCGCAGCTGCGGACGAATAACAGCCCACCCGTATCCTGATCCGATGGCTAAGACTCCCAAGACCGGTGCCGACAAGGCTGCGAAGGCCGAGGCAAAGGCCGCGCGCAAGGCCGCGTCCAAGGAGCGCCGGAGTCAGCTCTGGCAGGCGTTCCAGATCCAGCGCAAGGAGGACACCCGGCTCCTGCCGTACATGATCGGCGCGTTCGTGCTGATCGTGGCGGTAGCCGTGGCCGTCGGCGTCTTCAGTGGCAGCACGTTCACTGCTATCACGCTGATTCCGCTCGGCGTGGTCCTTGGCGCCTTGGTGGCGTTCATCATCTTCGGCCGCCGTGCGCAGAAGTCGGTCTACCGCAAGGCCGAGGGGCAGACCGGTGCGGCCGCCTGGGCGTTGGACAATCTGCGCGGCAAGTGGCGGGTCACCCCTGGTGTCGCGGCGACCGGGCACTTCGATGCGGTGCACCGCGTGATCGGCAGGCCCGGCGTGATCTTCGTCGGCGAGGGGTCGGCCGCGCGGGTCAAGCCGCTGCTGGCGCATGAGAAGAAGCGGACCGCCCGACTGATCGGCGATATCCCCATCTACGACGTCGTGGTGGGCAACGAGGAGGGTGAGGTGCCCTTGTCCAAGCTCGAGCGCCACCTGACCAAGTTGCCCGCCAACATCACGGCCAAGCAGATGGATGCGCTGGAGTCTCGCCTTGCGGCACTGGGCTCGCGCATGGGGCCGGCCGCGATGCCGAAGGGGCCGATCCCCGGGGGCGCCAAGATGCGCGGCGTCCAGCGCACGGTGCGCAGGAAGTAGTCCCGACAGTCCTCAGCGCCGCACGATGGCCGTCCCGGTTAGGCGGTCCTGAAAGCCGCGACCGTCACCGTCGGTGAACAGCGCGGGCACCACGAAGGCGATCAGCAGGCCGCGGCACAGCGCACGGCCTAAACCGACGTGCATCCGATGGTCCACGGATGCCACCCGCAAGCCCAAGGCGTATTGGCCGGGCGTGAAACCGAACAGACGTACCGCCAACACCCCGAGCACCAGCCAGACGCCCATCACTGCGGTGGATCCGATCTGCGATCCCAAGAACCGCTCGGAGCTGACGAGGCCGAAGGTGACGGCCAGGCTGGCGAGTCCGTAGGCGATGAACCAGTCGAGGACCAGCGCCACGACGCGTCGGCCCACACCCACCAGCGAGCCGGCGCCCCCCTGCGGCAGACCGAGGCGTTGGCCTGGAAAGTCGTTGGGTCCCTGGGTGGCATCGCCGGCTTCGGACGGCGGCGGACCGGACAGCCAGGAACCGAAGGTGCGGGCCATGAAAACCAGCATAGGGTGGACTCTCGGCGTGACCGCGTAACGTCCGCGCAACATGCCTTTGACCGCCGCGCAATATGGTGTCCCTAGCGTCGAACGGCGGGTTACCAGTCAAAAGGAGAATTCTCAGTGGCAGAAAAGACTGCAGACGACATCTTCAAGCTGATCAAGGACGAAAATGTCGAGTACGTCGACATTCGGTTCTGCGATCTGCCCGGTGTCGTCCAGCACTTCTCGATCCCGGCCTCGGCTTTCGACGAGAGCGTCTTCGAGGACGGCCTGGCATTCGACGGTTCGTCGGTGCGCGGGTTCCAGTCCATCCACGAATCCGACATGATGCTGCTGCCGGATCCCGAGACCGCGCGCATCGATCCGTTCCGCAAGGCCAAGACGCTGAACCTGCAGTTCTTCGTGCACGACCCGTTCACCCGCGAGGCGTACTCGCGTGACCCGCGCAACGTGGCGCGCAAGGCCGAGAACTACCTCGCCAGCACGGGCATCGCCGATACCTGCTACTTCGGCGCTGAGGCCGAGTTCTACATCTTCGACTCGGTCACCTTCGACTCGAAGATCAACGGCACCTCCTACGAGGTCGACTCCGAGTCGGGCTGGTGGAACACCGGTGAGCCGTACGAAGCCGACGGCAGCCCCAACCTTGGGTACAAGGTCCGTCAGAAGGGTGGCTACTTTCCGGTCGCACCGTACGACCACTACGTCGACCTGCGCGACGAGATCGCCACCAACCTGCAGAACGCCGGCTTCACCCTCGAGCGCGGTCACCACGAGGTCGGAACCGCGGGACAGGCCGAGATCAACTACAAGTTCGACACCCTGCTGGCGGCCGCCGACGACGTGCTGCTGTTCAAGTACATCGTCAAGAACACCGCGTGGAAGAACGGCAAGACCGTGACCTTCATGCCCAAGCCACTGTTCGGTGACAACGGCTCCGGCATGCACGCCCACCAGTCGCTGTGGAAGGACGGCAAGCCGCTGTTCCACGACGAGTCGGGCTATGCCGGGCTGTCCGATCTGGCCCGGCACTACATCGGCGGCATCCTGCACCACGCACCGTCACTGTTGGCGTTCACCAATCCGACGGTCAACTCGTACAAGCGGCTTGTGCCGGGCTACGAGGCGCCGATCAACCTGGTGTACAGCCAGCGCAACCGGTCGGCGTGCGTCCGCATCCCGATCACCGGCAACAACCCCAAGGCCAAGCGGCTCGAGTTCCGTTGCCCCGACAGCTCGGGCAACCCGTACCTCGCGTTCGCGGCAATGCTGATGGCAGGCATCGACGGCATCAAGAAGAAGATCGAGCCATTGGCTCCGGTCGACAAGGACCTCTACGAGCTTCCGCCGGACGAGGCCGCCAACATTCCGCAGGCCCCGACGTCGCTGTCGGCGGTGATCGACCGTCTCGAGGAGGATCACGAATACCTCACCGAGGGTGGCGTGTTCACCGAGGATCTGATCGATACCTGGATCTCCTACAAGCGGGAGAACGAGATCATGCCGATCCAGATCCGGCCGCACCCGTACGAGTTCGCGCTCTACTACGACGTGTAAGTCGTTGAGCGCTCATCCGCTCGGCGTTCGCGATCGCGAAACGCCGAGCGGATGCTTCGTGTGCTGTCAATGATCTGGATCGGTTCGCCAAGCTCGGCCAGATATTCATCGCCGGTGGCCACTGACGAGCGGCGCCATTTGGTGGTGCGGCGCCAGTCGTTCCTTTCCGCGGGGCCAGCCAGCTAAGCCAAGGCCGCCGCGCGTCGGTTTCGTCGGTCGTTAAGCTAGCCATGTTCGGGGTCAGCGCGCACCAAAGGGGAAAGATGATCAAGAGTTTGTCGGTAACCGTGACCGCCGCACGAGGTGGAATTTCCGGGGTGCTTGCTGCCGGAGCGATTGGGGTACTGAGCGCAGCGACGATCGCGCTGCCATCGGCGTCCGCGGACTCCCTGTGCACCGCGGCGGGACTGAGCAGCGCCTTGGGCCCCGTGGCCACGGCGACAGGCGATTACCTCGCCGCCCATCCTGACGCAAATGACGCGGTCACCTCTGCGGGTTCGCTACCTCCGCAGGAAGGTGAGAAGTCGATCAAAATATACTTCGCCACGCACCCGCAACAGTGGATCGAATTGAAAGCCATTGCGCTGCCATTGGCGAACTTGCGGCAGCAGTGCCCGTCGCAAGCGGTAGGGCCACCGCCCGACCTCGGGAAGCTGTTCGACGCGATGGCCTCGTAGGTCGTTACTCATCTTCGACTCAAGTGGAGAACGAGATGACCCACTACCACGATGCATAGGTCGGCTAACTTGCGACATATAGGTCGGCTAACCCTCTGACCAGCAATGACGCCTACCGTTAGCTAGCCTTTGCAGTAGTCATTACCAGCCCATTCGCTCGGCAACGACAAACCAAACTGCCGAGCGGGTGGGCTGGTTTGCGTGTGGCCCCCCGGATCGAATAGTCGGGCTGTTCAGCAAACTGGGAACTTTGCGCCGAATTGGTGACAAGATACGATCTCGGCACTAGGCGTTGACGTCGGGGTAACACCGAAAATCGTCGACGTCACATTCACGGCTCGTAGGACGCAAAAGCCCCAGGGGGAAAAATGGGTTTCGCACATCACATCGGCCGGGTGGGGGCGTTGGCGGTTGCCTTAGGCATCGGGTCGGCGATCTCCCTTTCTAGTTCGGTGGGAGTGGCGTGGGCGACGCCTGCTTCAGATGCGTCGAACACGTCGGGCTCGACCTCGACGGCGTCGGGCTCGGTGGCCGGGGCCACTGGCACGACACCGTCGAGTTCGGTGGCCGGGGCCACTGGC
>NZ_JAVRQA010000217.1:0-5149 GCF_032161845.1 Mycobacterium sp. | reverse complement strand
GGCCGAAATGTGCTCGTCTCAAGACAGGCTGAGAACCTGACCGGGTCTTCAACTGCCAGTGCTGCTAGACAGAAGTCGTCGTCCTAGCGGTGCTCCGCGCACTCTGCGAGCCTTCGCTGCAGAAAATCCCTTGCTGGCCCCGACCCGTTGCATTCCAACGCAACCCGGTACCACTCGGCGGCCTGCGCCCCTCGGCCCGCCCGCCGCAACAGATCCGCCCGAATCGACGCCACCGTCGCCGACCCCGCCAACCTGGGATCATCAGCGACCTCGTCCAGCGCCGCCAGCCCTGCGTCGAAGCCATCGCGGAACCCGATCGCCAGCGCGCGATTCGCCTGCGCGATCGGCGATTGAGTGATCTCGATCAACCGGTCATAGGCGGTGCAGATCAGAGGCCAGTCGGTCTGCTGCCAGGTCGGAGCCGTTGCGTGCACCGCGGCGATCACCGCCTGCGGCAGGTACGCGCCCGTCGACCCCTCCGCTCGACGCAACTGGTCTAGTCCGCGGGTGATCCGCGCCCGGTCCCACCGCGACCGGTCCTGCTCCTCGAGCGGCACCAATGCGCCTGAGTCGTCGACCCGGGTCTCCCGTCGCGAATCATGCAGCAGCACAAGGGCCGCCAGCGCATGAGCGTCGCGCTCGCTGGGCATCAGCGCGCACATCTCGCCGGCCAGGCGGATGCCCTCGTCGCACAGCTCGTCGCGGATCGCCGACGGGCCCGCCGTCGACCAGTAGCCCTAGGTGAACACCGAGTAGATGCAGGCCAGGACGTGCGGCACCCGGTCGGGCAGCAACTCGGCGGGTGGCACCCGCAGCGGAATATTCGCGCCGCGAATCTTGCTCTTGGCCCTGGTGATTCGTTGCCCGACCGCGGCCTCGGAGTGCAGCAGCGCCCTGGCGATCTCGGGCACCGTCAACCCCGAGATCAGCCGCAGCGTCAATGCCAGTTGCGACGCCCCGTCCAGCGCGGGATGCGCGCAGGTGAACATCATCCGCAATTCGTCGTCGCGCACGGGATGCACGGGCACTCCCTCGATGCGAGTCCAGGCGTTGTCCGTCACGGCGGCGCGTTCCTTTCCCGGCCGAACCGATTCGCGGCGCAGCCGATCGAGGGCACGGTTGCGGGCGACCGTCACGATCCACCCGCCGGGGTTGTCGGGCAGACCATCGCGCGGCCACGCGCGCAACGCCTCGGTGAATGCCTCCTGGACGGCGTCTTCCGCAACGGTGAGGTCACCGGACCATCGGGCCAATGCCGCCACGGCCGGACCCCACTCGCGTCGAAAGACGCCGTCCAGGTTGATCATTCAGCAGTGGCTAGAGGCCTGAAACGCCAGCCAGCTGCCGCACCTCGACGCCGCCTGCCGGGATCATCGACGCGAGCTTCACCGCTTCATCACGGTCGGTGGCGGACAGGACGTAGAACCCGTTGGCCACCTCCGCACCTTCCACGTACGGACCGTCGGTGAATGTGGTCTTTCCATCGCGCACGCGCACCGTCGTCGCCGCGCTCGGGGGATGCAGCGGCGCGCCGGCCAGGATATGGTCGCCGACAGCCTTGCCGAACTCGACGTGCTCTGCGACGCGGGCCACCCATTCCGGGCTGTCCGGCACGTTGACGTTCTCGGGTGACTCCAGTAGCAGGGCCAGCCACGCGTTGCCCACCGGTGCGGTCGGCGCGGTGTAGTGCACCATCGGCCAGACCTCGACCGCGCCGTACTTCGCTGCCGGAATCTGTTCGGCGAGTCCGAGCGCCTCGTCGAGGTTGTCCGCCTCGAATACGTAGTAGCCGCCGGCCACCTCGGCGCCCTCGGCGAAGGGGCCGTCGGTGACGCTCGGCTTCTCCGGCCCACCGGTGATGCGCCCGGCCGTCGATGACGGCACTAGCGCATCGCCGGCCCGGATGAATCGTGCGGCAGCCACGTGGAATTCCTGGTAGGCCGCCATTTCGCCGGGGTCGGGGGTGCCGGTGTTCTCGGGGCTGAGCAGCAGTGCGAAGTAGTGCATGGGAAGACCTCCGGGGTAGCGAGCAGAACCCTGTGTCCCACTCTCTACCCGTCCGACGAACGGCGCGTCCTCGATCCGACACGTTCCGCGTTCGCAAATCTCCTGACATGGGGGTCAATTGCACCCTGTGGCACACGCCATTGTGCGAGCATGCCCAAGGAGTCAGCGCTCGCGTGACTCGAAGCCGCGCTAAGTGGAGGTCGGCAGATGCGTCGCACAATCCGTTCGGTAAGTGTTGTCCTCATCGCGATGCTGGGCGCGATCGGGCTGGCCATCGGCTCCGCCTTCTCGGCCGCGCTCGCATTCGGAGCGGTCGCGCTGATCGTGCCCGGCACGGGCACGCACAACATCGAAAGCGTCATGGGCTACAAGGAGAACGCGGCGAACCGGTTCATCGACCCGTCCGGAGTGCCATGTACCTCGGGCGACGGTTGCGTGCTCGACGGCGTGCCGTACCCCGCGAGCTTCTTCCCGCTCGTCATCTTCCCGGGCTGGTGCCCGGGCCTGACGTGCGACACGTGGAACGCCTCCGTCGGCGCCGGCGTCACTCAGCTGGATACGCAGTTGAAGACAGTGCTGGCCGCACCAGTCACAGATGGCAACAAGCAGATCATCATCTTCGGTTATTCGCAGGGCGGTGCGGTCGTGTCCCGCGAGGCGCAGGCCATTCTGAACGATCCGACGATCGACACGACCCGTCTGTCCATCGTCACGATCGGCAACATCAACAACCCCCGGGGCCTGTGGTCGCGACTCAGCTTCCTGCCCACCATCCCGCTTCTCGACATCTCCTTCGGACCCCAACTACCGACTGAGGGGATCAAGAGCACCAACTACTCCTTCGAGTACGACCCGGTCGGTGACGCGCCGTCATATTGGGGCAACCCGCTGGCGATGCTGAACGCCCTCGCCGCCTTCGAGTACGTCCACGGCTACTACCTGGTGCCCAACAGCAATGGCACCCCCGACGAGACGATGCCGTACGGCTACGACAACGACAGTCTGGCGGCGGCCATCGCGGACCCGCACAACTCGCAGACCTACCACGACGCGACCTTCGTCCTGATTCCGCAGAAGGGTCCGCTGCCGCTGTATCAGCCGTTCCTCGACCTGGCGAAGCAGACCGGCACCGGCGCGATCATCAACCCACTCGTCGCGCTCCTCAATCCCGTCACCAAGCTGTTCGTCAACCTGGGCTACGACCGGGTGACCAACCCCGGCATCCCACAGATGCTGTCGATCCTGCCGTTCAACCCGTTCACGTTCAATCCGGTCACCTTCTCGGTGCAACTCGTGCAGGCCATCGTCCAGGGTGTGCAGGACGCGTTGAACGGCGGAGCGAGCATGCTCGCGCCGAACGCCGCACCCGCTTCCCAAATTCAGGCAGTGCAGTCCTTCTCGCGGCTTGCCTCGGCGCCCGTTCAGGGCGATCCGCCGGCGACGCTGGAGAACAAGATCGACAAGCCGGAAAAAGTCGTTCAGAACCTCGCCGACGACAACCAAGTCGACCAGGACGCTGCCGCAAAGGCTGCGGCTGCGCAGGCCGAAGCCGACAAGCAGGCGGCGTTGGACAAGGCAGCGGCGGAGCAGGCGGCCGCGGACGCGAAGGCGGCTGCGGACACAGCGGCCGAGGCGAAGGCCGCCGCGGATGCCAAAGCGGCGGCTGACAAGGCGGCCGCCGACAAGGCAGCTGCCGACAAGGCAGCTGCTGATAAGGCAGCGGCCGACAAGGCAGCCAAGGACGCCAAAGAGGCAGCCGAGAAGGCTAAGGATGCGGCGGCCAAGGACGCCGCTGCGCAGGCCGCCGCGGACAAGGCCAAGGAAGCAGCCGACAACGCCAAGGCGGCGGGTGCCGCCGGCGACGGCCCCACCAAGACCGACGGAAGCGTGACCGCGACGACGGACCCCGCAGGAAGCGACACCGGTGCTCCAGACTCGGAGAAGAAGGCGGCCTGACGGGGCTGCGGGCACGGCGGCGGACAACGCACGGCACGCCGCTCTCGGCGCTCGCTGTCCTGGGATTCAGCGGGTCCTCCAAGATTGAGGTGCTGGATCCGCTGCCCGAGTTCTGCCCGAGAGTGAATGCCGAGCTTGCGATAGGCGCGAGCAAGGTTGTGTTCGACAGTCTTTGGACTGACGAACAGCGTGGTCGCGACGTCACGGTTGGTCATACCGGACGCTGCGAGTTCGGCGACCCGTTGCTCGGACGGCGTCAGGCCGAGGTCTTGCGTCGCACTGACGCGGGTGCGCGCCAACTCCGCGCGGGCGCGCGCTGCCCAGAGCGGGGTGCCCAGCTGATCAAAGGCTCGCAGGGCTTCGTGCAGGGCTTCTGCCGCAGCATCCTTTCTGCGTTGCCGTCGGAACAGTTGGCCCAGAAGCAGATTCGTGCGTGCGCGTTCGAAGGGCATCGGTAGTCGTTCGTGCTCACGTAACGCTTGATGGGCCATGCGATCGGCGGCTTCGACGTCACCGCGGGCGGCCAGCCACATGCTGCGGCAGCGGGCACCTACCGCCAGCATCCACGGCCGATCGAGCCACTGCCCGTTGCGCTGCAGCGCGTCGATGAACGATTCGGCATCGTCTAGGCGACCCGTCGCCAGCATTGCCTCCACGGCATCCGGCACGAACGACGCGGTGATGATCTCCGTACCAGGATGGGCGTCGAATTCAGCGATCAGGGGCGCCAACGCGGTGAGCGCCTCGGTGTAGTTGCCGAGTGAGACTTCCAGGAATCCCAGGATGCCCATGGGGCGCGCCGAGAGTCTGGGCGCTTCGCAACGCCGTGCGGCCTCCAGCGCCGCGTGAGCGTAGGCGCGTGCTTCACCTTCGCGACCCGAATACGCCGCGACCTCCGCGCGCACCGTCTGGGCGATGGCGAGCATGTGGTCGCCGCCGAGTTGCTCGGCCCGTTCCATCGTGTCGTCGGCGATCTGGCCGGCATCGGCGAAGTTGCCACACCAGATTTCGATCAGCGCGCTGTGGAAGGACACGAATATCATGAGGTTTTCTGCCCCACGTTCGATCAGGCGGCGGCGGACATCCCGAACCTGCGTGCGCGCTTCCTCCAGTCGGCCCGTCCAGGCCAGTATCAACGCATGAGTTGTGCTGGCGCTCATGGGAATCTGCTGGTCGACATCGACGT
>NZ_JAVRQA010000216.1:0-37987 GCF_032161845.1 Mycobacterium sp. | reverse complement strand
AGCTCGAGACCGATGGCCATCTGCACCGAATCCTGTTGCCCGTAACGGCACCAGTCGCTGCCGACGCAGCTCTTCACCGTGCGCAACGACTTGCCGTAGGCGTGTCCGGACTCCATGCCCCCGTCGACCAGCCTGCGCCAGATCTCGGGCAGCTGATCGACCGTCGCACCGAACATGTCGATGCGCTGACCGCCGGTGATCTTGGTGTAGAGCCCGAAGTCCCTGGCGATCTCGCCGATCAGGATCAGCTGCGCCGGGGTGATGTCGCCCCCGGGCACCCTGGGCACCACGGAGTAACTGCCGTTCTTCTGGATGTTGGCAAGGAAGTGGTCGTTGGAGTCCTGTAGCGAGGCCTCCTCGCCGTCGAGGATGTGTCCCGAACTGGTCGACGCAAGGATCGAGGCAACGACGGGTTTGCAGATGTCGCAACCCGATCCGCTGCCGTAGCGCGCGGCGAGCCCCGAGAACGTGCGGATGCCCGACGCGGTGACGATCTCGAACAGCTCGACCCGTGACTGGGTGAAGTGCTCGCACAGCGCCTTGGACTGCTCGACCCCCTCGGCCTCGAGGAGCTGCTTGAGCAGTGGGACGCAGGATCCGCAGGACGTGCCCGCCAGCGTGCACTTCTTCAGGGCCGGGACGTCGGTGCACCCGCCGCAGATGGCCTCCTTGAGGTCGCCCTTGGTCACGTTGTTGCAGGAGCAGATCTGCGCGATGTCGGGCAGCGCGCCCACACCCAGACCCGAAGGAGCCCCGTCGGCTACCGGTGCGATCAGGGACAGCGGATCGCCGGGCAGCTCGCTGGCGACCATCGGACGCAGCACACCGTAGGCGGAAGCGTCACCGACCAGGATGCCGCCGAGAAGTGTCTTGGCGTCGTCGGAGAGCACCAGTTTGGCGTAGGTCTGCTTGACCGGGTCATTGACAACGACGTCGAGGCAGTTGGGCGTCCGTCCCTGCGCATCGCCGAAGCTGGCCACGTCGACACCCAGTAGCTTCAGCTTGGTGGACATGTCGGCTTCACCGAACTCGGCCGCACCGCCGAGCAATCGGTCGGCGACGACCTCCGCACTGGTGTAACCGGGGCCAACCAAACCGTAACAACGCCCGTCGATCGCTGCGACCTCACCGATCGCGTAGATGTCGGGATCGCTTGTCACGCAGGAAAGATCGGTCAGTACGCCGCCCCGCTGTGCGATGTCAAGTCCGGCTTGGCGAGCGAGTTCATCACGCGGCCGCACCCCTGCTGCGAACACCACCAAACCGGCGTTCAGGCTGCTTCCGTCGTTGAGCGAAAGCTGCACCGAGTCGTCGGTGTCGGACTTCCGAAGCGGGGCGTTCTTCTGCGACGGTCGGATACTCTCCGTGGCCACCCCGGTGTGTACCTCGATACCGAGGCTCCGGATCATCCGGTTCAGCAGCGCACCGCCCGCCGGGTCGAGCTGGGCCGCCATCAGGTGCGGCGACATTTCGAGGACGTGCGTGCTCAGGCCGAACGCGCGCAGCGCATTCGCGGCCTCGAGGCCGAGCAGTCCTCCGCCGATCACCACGCCGGTCGGGGTGTTCGTCTCGGCGGCAGCCAGTGCGCCTGCCCGGATGGCATCCAAGTCGTCGAGCGTGCGGTAGACGTGGCAGTGCGGCAGATCGTGACCGGGGATCGGCGGGACGAAGGCGGCCGAGCCTGTGGCGAGCACCAGCGCGTCGTACGAGATGCGGCGACCCAGGACCGTCGTCACGTACTTCGTGGCCGTGTCGATCCGCGTCACGCGGTCCCGCAGAATCAGCTCGACGTGGTCATCGCCGGCATAGTCGTTGCCGGGCAACGCCAGTCGGCTTCTGTCCCAGTGCTCCGTGTAACCCGTCAGGCCCACTCGGTCATAGGCGGCGTCGCGCTCCTCGGCGAGCACCGTCACCCACCAGGTGTCGTCACCATCGCGCGAGCGCAACGCCTCCACGAAACGGTGACCGACCATGCCGTGTCCTACGACGACGACACGCTTCTGCGAACCCATGCCGCCACGCTAGGCAGCCGAGGTTGCCATCATGTCGCGTCGCGTGAATCGCCCGTCACGTAGTGCTCACCCGGCCTGGATTCAGCCTGTGAGGCCCCGGCTTGTGAGCACTCAGACGTGACCGGCGTTGGTCGGGGTCGTGGTGCCGTACGGGTTGGCGTTGGTGGTCGACGTCGGGGAGGTCGTGTCGCCGACGGTGGCTTCGTCGGTGGGCAGGGGCCCATCGGTGACGACGGGAACACCGGCGTCCTGACTGGTCTGGACGCTCGGCAGGGTGTAACTGGTCGACGACGAGGACGTCGTGTACCCCGAGATCGACGTGGTGTCCGCGGCGGGTTCTGGCGGCACGAAAGCAGGCTCTTGCGACGAATCCGACGTCCGGATCACCGCCACCACCAGCAGGGCGATCAGCGCGACAGCGGCCGCGCCCGCCGCCCATGTCACGCCGGGATGCTCGTGCCAGTCCCACCGCTCGTAGTCGTCGTCCACGGACGGATGTTAGGACGCCAATTCGATCCCCGCGAACAGTCGCATAAGCCCCTCATTCGACGCGAAGCAGGGGCTTTAGCTGGAGCCGCTTGCGGACTGCTCGGCGGGCAAGTGATCACCGCCAGCGCGCCAGCAGCGTCTCCGCGTGCCCGGACAGGACGCGCTGGAAGAACGGGCCGAAACTGATCCGCCCGACCCCAAGCGGGCCGAACGACGAGGGATCGTCCACATCGGGGAGCGCGATCGCGTTGACCGGCAACGGAAGTTCGGTCGTCAACCTGCGCATCGTCTCCGGATCGTGCCTGCCGACCGGGTACAGGCTGTCGGCGCCGGCGTCCGCGGCGAGCTTCAGGCGCGCGATGGCGCGATCGACGCGATCGGCGTCCTCCCCGTCGTTGCGCACGAACAGATCGGTGCGGGCGTTGATCACCACGTGCACGCCCGCCGCGTCGGACGCCTTGCGCAACTCACCGACCAGCGCGGCATGCTCCTCGGGCGTCCGCAGCCGCTTGCCCTCCTTGTGCACGGTGTCCTCGATGTTCAGGCCAACCGCACCCGCCGAGATCAGCCCCTCGATCAGGCGCTTGGGCGACTCGCCGTACCCCGACTCGACGTCGACCGAGACCGGCACGTCGACCGCGCCGGTGATCTGGACGATCCGCGCAGTCAGCTCGTCGAAGGACATCCCCTCGCCGTCGGCCTTGCCCACCGAATCGGCGACCGGATGACTACCCACCGTCAGCGCGGCAAACCCCGCGTCGACCGCCAGCTTCGCCGACCAGGCGTCCCACACGGTCGGCAGAATCACCGGATCACCGGGCACGTGCAGCGCCTTCAACGTCGTCGCGCGCTCCCGCAAAACCTCTTCGGACACTCTCCAACCTCCACTGTTCGACGTGATCTGTCTCACTCTTAACTCAGCCTGTGACTAGCATCAATTGTCGTACCGTGATCGTGACACCCTTCAGCCCAAGGAGGTCAACTCCGTTGTCCACAACCACCGAACTCGACCAGCTACACGAGCTGATCGGCGGCTTGCGCCGCTGCGTCACGTCACTGGCATCACGCTACGGCGACAGCACGGCGATGCGCCGCATAGTCAACGACGCCGAACGCATTCTCAACGACATCGACCGGCTCGACATCGATGCCGAGGAGTTGAATCTCGCCCGTGGGGTAGGTCACCATCACCACACCGTCGAGAAGATCGGCATCCCCGACACGCAGTACGCCAGCGACTTCTGGCAGGACGTGGATGACGAGGGCCTCGGCGGGACCCGCTGAACCAGCTAACCGCAAACACGACGAAGTGAGGGCAAACCCTTGAGCGCACCCACCGCCGACCGCCCCGGCACAGGTGTCTTCTCGCCGACGCGAGCGCAGATCAATCAGCGCACGCTCCGCACCGACGCGTGGTGGAAGTCCCCGCTGATCACCGACCTCGGCTTCGCCGCGTTCGTGATCTACGCGACGGTCCGCGCGTTCCTGCAGGACAACTACTTCGTCCCCGAGTACCACTACCTCACACCGTTCTACTCACCGTGCATCAGCACCGGCTGCACGCCGGAGGCCAGCGGCTTCTGGCCCCAGTTCCTGCCCGACGTGTGGTGGCTGCCGTACGCGGCGGCATCGCTGCCATTCCTGCTGCTCTTCCGCCTCACCTGCTACTACTACCGCGGCGCCTACTACCGCTCGGTGTGGCAGTCCCCGACAGCGTGCGCGGTGGCCGAGCCCCACGCGAAGTACACCGGCGAGACCAAGCTTCCGCTGATCATCCAGAACACCCACCGGTACTTCTTCTACATCGCCGGGATCATCTCGGTGATCAACACCTATGACGCGATCGAGGCCATGCAATCGCCGTCCGGTTTCGGATTCGGTTTGGGCAACGTGATCCTCTGGATCAACGTGATCATGCTTTGGGTCTACACACTCTCGTGCCACTCCTGCCGCCACGTCGTAGGCGGACGGCTCAAGCACTTCTCCAAGCACCCCGTTCGGTACTGGCTGTGGGGCCAGGTGAGCAAGCTCAACACCCGGCACAAGCTGTACGCGTGGATCACGCTCGGCACGCTGATGGTCACCGACTTCTACGTCATGCTGGTCGCCAGCGGCACGATCAACGATCTGAGGTTCGTCGGTTGATTCTGTTGGCCGACAACATCATTCACGAACTAGCGAGGACGAAATAGATGGCTGAACTCGAACGGCACGAATACGACGTGGTCGTGATCGGCGCCGGCGGGGCAGGACTGCGTGCCGTGATCGAGGCCCGCGAACGCGGCCTGCGCGTCGCGGTGGTCACCAAGTCGCTGTTCGGCAAGGCGCACACGGTGATGGCCGAGGGGGGCTGCGCCGCGGCGATGCGCAACGTCAACACCAAGGACTCCTGGCAGGTGCACTTCGGTGACACCATGCGCGGCGGCAAGTTCCTGAACAACTGGCGGATGGCCGAACTGCACGCGCAGGAGGCCCCTGACAGGGTCTGGGAGCTGGAGAGCTACGGCGCGCTGTTCGACCGCACCAAGGACGGCAAGATCAGCCAGCGCAACTTCGGCGGGCATACCTACCCGCGACTGGCGCACGTCGGTGACCGCACCGGCCTCGAGATCATCCGCACGCTGCAACAGAAGATCGTGTCGCTGCAGCAGGACGACTTCAAGGAATTCGGCGACTACGAATACCGGATCAAGATCTTCCACGAGTGTTCGGTCACCGACCTGATCAAGGACGGCGACAGGATCGCGGGCGCGTTCGGCTACTGGCGCGAGACCGGCAACTTCATTCTGTTCGACGCCCCCGCGGTGGTGCTCGCGACCGGCGGCATCGGCAAGTCGTTCAAGGTCTCGTCGAACTCCTGGGAGTACACCGGCGACGGCCACGCCCTTGCGTTGAGGGCCGGATCCAACCTGATCAACATGGAGTTCATCCAGTTCCACCCGACCGGGATGGTCTGGCCGCTGTCGGTCAAGGGCATCCTCGTCACCGAGGGCGTCCGCGGCGACGGTGGAGTGCTGAAGAACTCCGACGGCAAGCGGTTCATGTTCGACTACATCCCGCCGGTCTTCAAGGGCCAGTACGCCGAGACCGAGGAGGAAGCCGACCAGTGGCTCAAGGACAATGACTCCGCCCGCCGCACTCCTGACCTGCTCCCCCGCGACGAGGTCGCTCGTGCCATCGTCGCCGAGGTCAAGGCTGGCCGCGGCACCCCGCACGGCGGGGTCTACCTCGACATCGCCTCGCGGATGCCCACCGAAGAGATCAAGCGGCGTCTGCCGTCGATGTACCACCAGTTCATCGAGCTGGCCGAGGTCGACATCACCAAGGACGAGATGGAGGTCGGCCCGACCTGTCACTACGTGATGGGCGGCATCGAAGTCGATCCCGACACCGGCGGGGCAGCGACCCCCGGCCTGTTCGCGGCCGGCGAGTGCTCGGGTGGCATGCACGGCTCCAACCGGCTGGGTGGGAACTCGCTGTCGGACCTGCTGGTGTTCGGAAGGCGAGCCGGAATGGGCGCCAGCGACTACGTAGCGGCGCTGTCCGAGCGACCGAAGCCGCCGGAGGCCGCCGTCGACGAAGCCACCAAGATGGCGTTGGCGCCGTACGACGCACACGAGAATCCCGAGAACCCGTACACGCTGCACGCCGAGCTTCAGCAGTCGATGAACGACCTCGTCGGCATCATCCGCAAGGAAGACGAGATCAACGAGGCGCTGGCCAAGCTCGACGAGCTCAGGGGCCGGTTGCAGAACGTCGCCGTCGAGGGCGGCCGGGTGTACAACCCCGGCTGGCACCTTGCGATCGACATGCGCAACATGCTGCTGGTCAGCGAGTGCGTGGCCAAGGCTGCGCTGCAACGCACCGAGAGCCGCGGCGGGCATACCCGCGACGACCACCCGGCGATGGACGCCAACTGGCGCAACACGTTGCTGGTGTGCAAGACCACCGAGGCTGCCACGGCCGAAGCGATGGTCCCCCGCGTCACCGTCGTCCCCGAGACACAGGTACCGATGCGGCCGGACCTTCTCGAAGTCTTCGAACTCTCCGAACTCGAGAAGTACTACACCGATGCCGAATTGACCGAGCACCCGGAACGGAAGGGCTGACATGGCTGCCTATGACGCGAGCTTGCGGGTTTGGCGCGGGGACGACGACGGCGGCGAGCTGAAGGACTACACCGTCGAGGTCAACGACGGCGAGGTCGTGCTCGACATCATCCACCGGCTGCAGGCCACGCAGACTCCGGACCTCGCGGTGCGGTGGAACTGCAAGGCAGGTAAGTGCGGTTCGTGCTCGGCGGAGGTCAACGGCCGACCGCGGCTGATGTGCATGACCCGGATGTCGACGTTCGACGAGAACGAGACCGTCACCGTGACTCCGCTGCGGACCTTCCCAGTGATGCGCGACCTGGTGACCGACGTGTCCTTCAACTACGAGAAGGCGCGCCAGATCCCGTCGTTCACGCCGCCGAAGGATCTGCAGCCGGGTGAGTACCGCATGCAGCAGGAGGACGTGAACCGCAGCCAGGAGTTCCGCAAGTGCATCGAGTGCTTCTTGTGCCAGAACGTCTGCCACGTGGTGCGTGACCACGAGGAGAACAAGGAAAACTTCGCAGGCCCCAGGTACCACATGCGCATCGCCGAGTTGGACATGCACCCGCTGGACACCGTCGATCGCAAGGACATGGCGCAGGAGGACTTCGGCCTCGGACTCTGCAACATCACCAAGTGCTGCACCGAGGTCTGCCCCGAACACATCAAGATCACCGACAATGCGCTGATCCCGATGAAGGAACGCGTCGCCGACCGCAAGTACGACCCGGTCGTGTGGCTGGGGAACAAGCTGTTCAAGCGCTAGCGAGCGGTCAATCCTTGGGCTGAGCGGCCCGTTCCTTGGACAGTGCGATCATCACGATTTCCGTCATCTCTGGCCACGGCGGTCGCCGCAAGACAGCGACGGTGGCGATGACAGCCGCAGCGAACCCGGTGCAGGCGCCGATGACGGCGATCCTGCCGCTGTCGACGGCCGGGGTCCACGTGGCACCCTGGGCCGTCACGGTGAACAGGCCGATCGGCCGCGCCGGGCCGTCCCGCCAGCCGGGGCGAGACACCGTGATGACGACGGTGCCGTTGCTTGACTCGAACGGTTCACTGAAGATCATTCGGCCACCCTATGCAGCGGGCGTAACGCCACTGCGGCGTATCCGTGGATTCTTCGCAGCGCCTGCACAACGACCTGCGCAATGAGCGGTGTGACCTACGCCGCAGGCGGGTACGCTCTTGGAAGCCAATCAATGATGAAGGGCGGCCCCATGAGTGGTGGAGAAACTCAGAGCGTCAACGACATTCGCACCGCGATCCGCGAGCTGACCGCGCGCGCCGAGCTGGCCCGCAAGGAGGGCAGACCCGACGATGCGGCAGAGCTGGACCGGCGCGTCCAGGGTTACCGCGAGGAACTCGGCGCGCGTCCGTAGCGGCTTGGCGCCCTAACCGCCTAGGCGGCGGAACGCACTGCGGTGAAACACGATGGGCGCCTGAATCTCGGGGTCGTCGTGCACCGTGATGTCGTGCACCCGCAGCACGACGATCGTGTGATCGCCCGCCGGGACGAGTTGCTCGATCGCACTCTCCAGCCACACGCTGGTGCCGTGAATGAAGACCGCACCGCGATCGGACGAGCGGGTCTCCAGACCGGCGAACCGGTCGCCGGTCTTGGCGGCCAGGGACTTCGCGGCCGCGTCGTGTGACTCGCCGAGCACGCTGATGCCGAGGAACGGCAGATCCTTCAGCTTGGGCCACGTCGTCGAGGTGTTCTGCACGCAGAACGACACCAGGGGCGGATCCAGAGACACCGGGACGAAGGTGCTCGCCGCCAGGCCCACCCGGACGCCGTCGACCTCCGCGGCGATCGCGATCACGCCAGCCGGGAAGTGCCCAAAGGCCTCGCGCAGGGATGTCGGACTCAAGTCGGTGCCGGTCATAACGACTCCATCTTCACACGTATCGAGGTGCGGCGGCCAGATTGGCGCTCGCCGTGAATGCAACTCCACTCAGAGCCCGGTGACGCCGATCGCGAGGAACACGCAGCCGACCGCGGCCAGCACGATCGCCACGTCCACACGGCGCCGCGATCGGATCCAGTTGTGCAGTGACTCGACCCACTTCAGCGTGGCCTGCGGCGCGAGCACGTAGCCCAGCAACGGTATCTCCACCAGCGCGAAGGCCACCACGTTGAACATCAACAGCACCGCGACCTGGGTCGAGGCGGCCGCCCCCGAGGCCAGGATGACGGCCAGCGCGGCTAGATAGTCGACCGATGGCAACGCGATACCGAACCCGGCAATCCCCGCGACCAGCAGCGACGGCCCGTTGAGCAATCGCTGGGCCGCCCCTGACAATCGAGTCGGCTGCAACCTCCGTCGGCCATGGATGACGACGACCGCGGCGGCCACCAGCGCAAGCAACCCGATCAGAATCTGAACGTTGGGCAAGGTGAAGTGGCTGGACCCCAGCAACGCGTGTCGGAACACGAACAACACGACGAGGCCCACCGTCACCCCCATTGCGAAACCGCCGCATAGGAATGCCAGCAGCTGAAGCGCCGGTCGGGGTCTGTTCAGCATCAGCACCGTCATGCCGATGCGGAACGGTTCGACGCTGACGGCAAGGGCCATCAAGAGGACAGTGACCAACATCGGCACTCCCGGCGCATCCTTCCTGAGGGGCTCAGGCGTCCAACCGGGTGAACTGGTCCTGGCGGTACGACTCGACGCAGGCGGCGCGCCGGACCTTGCCGCTGGTCGTGGTGGGAAGCGACCCGGGTGGGACCAGAACGAGGTCTGCGACATTCAGGCCGTGCGCATTGGATATCGCGGAGGTGACCTCGCTCTTGATTCCGCTGAGCCAGCCCGTCTCCTCTTCGTTCGAATCTCCCCGCTTCTTGAGCTCGATGACGGCGATCAGCTCCTCGGTACCGTTCACCGGAACCGATATCGCGGCGACCCGGCCACCCGTGATCTCCTGAACCGTCGCCTCGATGTCCTCGGGATAGTGATTGCGACCACGAATGATCACGAGGTCCTTGATGCGGCCGACGATGAACAGCTCACCCTCGCAGATGAAACCCAGGTCGCCAGTTCGCAGCCAGGGTCCCTCCGGCGTGCCGAGCGACGGGTCGATCAGCGTTGCGCCGAAGCAACGCTGCTCCTCCGGCGGCCTACTCCAATAACCGGCCGCGACGTTGCCGCCATGGACCCAGATCTCGCCGACTACGTCCTGCTCGCATTCGCGATTCGTGTCGGGATCGACGATGCACAGCGTGGGGTCTTGCGGCACTTTGTATTTGACCAGCGCCGTGCCGTTGCCAGCCGCACTCCGCTGAACGCGGCTCGCGGACAGCTCTTCGACGTCGAAGCTGGTCGCCGGCGATGACTCATTCCAGGTGCCGGCCGCCACGAAGACGGTCGCCTCCGCCAGGCCGTACGACGGACGCAGCATGTGGTCCCGAAAATTGAAGTGCGCGAACCTATCTACAAACCGCTCCAAGCTGGCTGGCTCGACCCGTTCGGCGCCGTTGATGATCCCCACCACCCCGCCGAGGTCCAGCCCGGCGAGGTCACCGTCGGTGGTCTTGCGGGCGGCAAGGTCGAAGGCGAAGTTGGGCGCGGCCGAAAACGCACTTGGATTCTCAGCCAGCGCTCGTAGCCATCTGGCCGGCTTCTCCAGGAACGCAATCGGACTGGTCAGCTCGGCGCGAACGCCGCTCAGGATGGGCGCGCAAACGCCAAGCACCAAACCCATGTCATGGTAGAAGGGCAACCACGACACGAAAGTCTCCGGTGTGGATTTGAAGCTCGTCTCCGCGAAGTAGATGCGCATCAACTGCTCGAAATTCACCTGGAGGTTGCGGTGCGAGATCATCACCCCGGTTGGCAGCCGGGTCGAACCCGAGCTGTACTGCAGATAGGCGATGCTGGGCAGATCGGCCGTCTGGATACTTGGTCCGAGATCGACGTCCAGATTCATCGAATCGATCTCGACGATCTTCGGCACAGCGTCCAGGCGTGCTTGATCGACATAATCGCCGACGTCGCCAGCGACCGCGGAGGTCGTGAGAACGACCTCGGGCGACGTGTCGTCGAAGACGGCGCTCACACGATCATCACTCGAGCCGCGGTGCGGCAACGGAAGCGGTACCGCGATCAGCCCGGCCTGCATGGATCCCAGGAAGGCCAGAATGTAGTCCAGGCTCTGCTGAGCCAGGATCACGGCCCGGTCGCCGACCGACGCGTGAAGGCTGAGCTCGCGGGCCACATTGAATGTGCGGCGGGACAATTGCGACCACGTCAGGCTCTCGGAGACACCCGCGGGGTCGTTGCCGTAATCGGTGAAGGTGAATGCCACGTCATCGGGGCGCAGGCTAGCGCGCCCGTGCAGCATCGAGAGGATCGTCGACTGCGGAGGGGTCACTGCGCTGGGCCGCTGGGCAGCGCGGTCATGACACCGTTGATGAGCTGCGAAATGGGATCGCCACCGCCTTCACCACCGCCTTCACCACCACCGAACGTCGCCGCGTTCGCCGGCGCGGTGACGGCAAGGGGGTCGAAGCCGCGCACCGGATCCACCTGGATCGGAGCCGTCGCCGGGTCGTCGTTCCGCGAGTAACCCGCATTCACCCTTGGCATCAGGATTGCGTCGAGCTGGTTCAGCGTGTCCTCCTGCACCCCGAGATACTTGAAGCCCAGCACCAGCGGCAGATGCTGCTCCGGTACCAGGTACGTCGTCGTCGTCCCGCCCCTCGAGTTCACCGTCGTCCTGACGTTCTGCGGTGGCACGTTGCTCGGCTTGGTGAACGCAATCGCGGTATGACCGGTAGCCAGGCCGGCGATCGAATTGGCAAGGGCGAAAAGGTTGTCCGGCCGATCCGGAAAGTCGGCGATGCTGTCGTAGGCGGAGACGAACTGGTCGGTGTGGTACTGGCTCTCCACCGGGGCCGGGATGCGGAAGTCCATCGCGGGCACGACGCTGCCGACGGGAAAGTTCTGCGTCAGGAAACTCTCGCCGAAGGGCGTCTTGGCAAGCGGATCGCCGAACGTGGCGAAGCTCAGCTGATCGGCCGGCGGCGCGGTCGGGTCATTGGCGAAGGACGCCTTCACCGCGTCGAGCACCAGCGCACCCTCGGACAACCCCATCGCCCGCCCTGGGCCGCCGTTGCGAATGGCCGCCGCGAGGTTCGGCTCTCCGATGTCGATCGACTCCCCGATGCTCGTCCCGTCCAATCCGAGGCCGGGATGAATCTGCTCGCCGATCGGGCCGATACCGGGGAACAGGCGTTCCAGCACGTGGCCCTGCACCTGTCCGGCGGGGTAGTCGACCTTCGTCCGCTTCATGCCGGGGAACCAGTCCTCGCCGGTGCGGCGGATGTACTCGTCATAGGGAATTCCGAGGACGTGCGCACCGCCAAGGGCATATGCGGTGCCGGGATTCGACAGCCCTGGCGGTGGCGGATTTGGCGCGGGCACCTCGTCGGCCAGCGCGCTCCCGGCGCCGAAACATCCTGTCAGACCGGCCGTTATCAGCACCGCCGAGGTGGCGAGGAGTTTCTTCATCCGTACTCCTGACCGATCGGCGTCGTTTCGTAGTTTCACATACATGGCAGGCCCGCGCTAACCCGACAACGCGGCGGGTTCGGCCGGCGGCGGAGCCTTCGAAGAAGACGTTTGCCGGGCGCCCATTCGAGACGGCCACCAGTTCGCTCGCCCGACCAACGCAGCGATCGCCGGCACCGTGATGGTGCGCACCACGAAGGTATCCAGCAAGATCCCCACCCCGATCACGAAGCCGCCCTGGATGACGATGCCGATGCTGGAGAACAGGAGCCCAGCCATCGAGGCCGCGAAGATCAGACCCGCGGCCGTGATCACACCGCCCGTCGAACTGAGGGTACGGATGATGCCGTACCGCACGCTGTGCGGAGACTCGTCCCGCATTCGCGACACCAGGAGCATGTTGTAGTCGGCGCCCACCGCCACCAGCACCACGAACGCCAACGGCGGCACGCTCCAATGCAACTGCTGGCCGAGTAGGAACTGGAACGTCAGCACGCCGATACCGATCGCCGCGAAGTACGAAATCACAACGGAGCCAACGAGATAGAGAGGTGCGACGATCGCACGCAGCAGCACCATCAAGGTCAGCAGGACGACGATGAGGGTCGCGATGATGATGAACCGGATGTCCTGCTGGTAGTAGTCGCGGGTATCCCGCAGTGCGGCCGGATATCCGCCCATCGAGATCGTGGCGTCCGCCAGCGCGGTGTTCGGCTGCGCGCCACGGGCCACGTCGTTGATCTGGTTGACCTGATCCATCGCCTCGGAGCTGAACGGGTTCAGTTTCGTTTGCACCAGATACCGCACCGAGTGGCCGTCCGGCGAGATGAACGCCTTGGCGGCCTTCTGGAACTCCGCCAGCTGGAGCACTTCTTCAGGAATGTTGAACCCCGCCTGTGACGGGTCAGCGGCGTTGTTCTTCATCGTCAACAGGAATCCCGAGGCTTCGCCAAGTCCGGCGGCGATCACCTTGACCTGCTCGACGAGTTGGTCGACTCCGCCTGCCACTTCCCGACTTCCGCCGGCCAGCCGGTTGGCGCCCTGCTGAAGCTGAGTCAGGCTCGTCTGCGCACCGCCGGGGGTGTCCAGTCCCATCGCGCTGACGGCCTTCGTGACGCCCGCGAGTGCACCATTGAGCTTCTTGAGTGTCGCGTTGAGACTGTCCTTGTCGTTCATCCCCTGGAGCTGGTGCGCGAGATTGTTGATCTGATCGAGGTTTCCGTTGGTGCGCGAGGCGACGAGTCGCTCGAACACGTTGCGGGTGTTGCTGCAAGAGGTATCGAGGTCGCACACCGGGTTGCCCTGAAGCGCGACCAAGACGGGGCCGATCCAGGCGAACATGTCCCTGGCCGCGGTGAAGTTGATGCCCATTTCATTGCCGAGCGCGTTGATGCTGTCGACGAGCTTGGCGGCGTTGTCGACGTCCCGCACCAGCTTGTCACCGCCCTGTTGGGTCCTCATCGACGACACCGAGTCGATCAGAGTTTGAATGCTTGGGGCGATCTTCTTCACCTGGGCCCGCACGTCACCGAGGTTGTTCGCCAACGTGTTGGCCCCGGCGGCAAGCTTGTTGAGGTCACCGCCGCGCTGATCGATCTGGGTGGATCCGTCGGCCAGCCGAGAACCGACGAGGCCCGCCTGATAAGTGGCCCTGAACTCCGGCGGCACATTCCCCAGAGGTCTGGTGATGCCGCTGACCAGACCGACGTTCGGCAATTGGGCGATGCGCGAAGCGAGCTGCTCCAAGTCCGCAAGCGCCTGCGGGGTGCGCAGGTCACGCGGGGACTGGATCAGGACGTATTCGGGAATGGACTGGCTGATGGGAAAATGGCGTTCCAGCGCGGCGTACCCGATGGAACTGGGCGCCGACGCCGCCACGGTCTTGCGATCGTCGTAGTTGTAGTGCGCAAAGATCGCACAGCTGGCCAGCAGGCCCAATACGAGCAGGCTGGTGACGAGGTGTGCCACCGGTCGGCGCACGATGCGGATACCTGAGCGTCGCCAAAACCGGGTGGTCAGTTCGCGCCTCGGCTTGACCCAGCCGCGCGGCCCGGCGAGTACCAGAATCGCCGGCAGCAGGGTCACCCCGGCGAGGAAGGCGACGGCAATTCCGATCGCCGACGACACTCCGACCGTTTTGAACACACCCATCTTCGCGAAGCCCAGCAGGAGAAAGGTGATTCCCACCGTGGTGGCGGATGCGGTGATCACCTTTCCGATCGAAATCATCGCCCCCTTGACCGCCTGATCGAAATCGACACCCGAGCGCAAATAGTCGTGATAGCGGCTGATCAAGAAGACCGCGTAGTCCGTTCCGGCGCCGGCCAAGATGGCGCTCAGGAAAATGATGGACTGATTCGAGACGCCCGACCCGGTCAGCTCGGAGTAGCCGGCCACCAGCGCCTGCGCGATCACCAGAGACGAGCCGATCGTCACCAAGGGCAGCAGCATCGTCACCGCGCTGCGATACACCAGCAGCAACACGGCGAGCACCAGGATGGCGATCGCCAGTTCGATCGGCAGGCGGTCTCGCTGACCTGCGACGGTGAGGTCGGCGACGGTCGCCGCGGGACCGGTGACGTGGACCGACAGCGGGCTGCCCGCGACGCTGCGGTCGATGAGGTCGGAGACTCGGCTGAACGACTCGAACGCCCGCGGCGTGCCCATCTCTCCCGCGAGGCCCACTGGCACCAGCCAGGTCGTCTTGTCCTGACTCGTCAGGAACCCTCGCAATTCCGGCGTGTCGACGAAGTCCTGGACCATCACCACGTCCGCCTGATCGTCGCGCAAGGCGTCGACCAGCTTGCGGTAGGTCGCCTCGTCCGCGGGTGCCAGCCCCTTCTCGTTGGTCAGCGCGACCAGGAGGAGGTCGTCGTTGCCAGATTCGTGAAACGCCTCCGTCATCTTTCGAGCGGTGACGCTCGACGGCGCATCGCTGGGCAGGATGGCGAGCGGATGCTTCTCGGCCATCGCGCCAAGGGACGGGAACGTCAGCGGCAGGGCGATCGCCAACGCGACCCACACCCCGATCACCGCCCACGGCCACCGCACCACGACATCGGCTAGCCGTCGCATGAGGCCCTCGCCATCGATTCGCCCGTCACTAGGCGACGCGTCCCCAGTGCCCGCTGTCGGCAACCCGCACGGACACCGACTTCATCGCCTCCATGTAACGGGTCACCGACTTCTTGGCCACTGGATTGTCGGGGTGCATGATCGCCATGACCGTGCCCTCTTCGTAGCGGAAGATGTAGATCGTCAGCTGATACGAAAACCGGTCGTCCGGGTAGATGCCGACGTTGTTCGCCAGGCCCATGTCGGCTGCGGCCAGGACGGCGTTGAGCGGCGCGGCGCCACCGTGCAGGAAGTTCGACACCGGAAAGTTCGGCCGCGGCCAGTTCAACCACGGCGCCAACTCCAGCACTCGGTAGTACGGCACTCTCGCCATGTCCAGACCCGAATCGAACGAGGTCTGCGCCGCCCACGCCGCATCGCTGAAAGAGGTCGCCGCGACGGGGACGACGATCGGGATCAAGCCGGTGAACCAGCCCTGCGTCATGAAGTTGTCACTGGCCGTGCGGGAATCCCTCGGTGTGAGCCCGTAATAGGTGAGAGCGCCGGTGAACTCGTGCTCCACCAGGCCGAGGCAGGCAAACAGGCCGCCGACGAAGCGCGCGCCCGCCGACGAACACGCCGACTCGAAGCGTTCCGTCTGCGCCGGGCCCATCAGGATTTGTGAGGTCATGTCACTGCTGGTCGACTCCAGCGGATTACCCAGCGGAAGTGGGAATTCCGGAAAACCGTCACTGTTGTTCTCCGCGAAGTCGATCCACGCGCGTACTCCCGGCGAATCCAACGTCAACGCCGACGCGTACTCGCGCTCGCGGACACAAAAGTCGTCGAAGCTACCGGCGTCGGGAAGCGTCAGGGCCTGACCGGTCGCGCTCATCGCCGAATACATCCCGTTGGCTTCCATCATCGTCGTGCCGATCAACGTCGCGTCCCCGTGGACGTGATCCATCGCGGCGAAGAAGCTGAAGTGCTCCTCGTGCTGGATCACCCCGAAGGTGAAGCAGCCCCACTCCAGCGGACTGGGGATGTCGACGACGTGAGCGCGAATCTCGTCGACCGTCAGGTGACCCTGCTCGACCGGGACGAATTCGATGACGGCTGGATCGTCGATGGCGTGCCGGACGAACCCTCCATCACCAGTCGATTCGAACCGACTGCGGAACGTATCGTGGCGCCGCAGATAGGCATTCACCGCGTGATCCATGGCAGAGATGTCGCACTGGCCCGCGACGTCGCAACTGGCGATGATCTGCCGGGAGAAGTTCAGACCTGCGGCAGCCCGCTCGCTGTAGTTGCGCAAGTGCTGGTGCTGCATGTAGCTAACCGGCACCGAACTGACGGGCGCACTTCGAGCAATTTCCTGGGCCGCGGCCGTCGGATGCCAGGAGGTCACCGAGCCTGGGGTCAACGACCACTCGTTGAGCGCGCCGATGGTTATCTTCCCGATGCGCAAGGCGTCGTCCTCCCAGGTTGGCCGGCTGCCGTTCCGGCATCCCTCATCGGAAGATCAACATACCCTCGGTTCACCGGTGCTCGTCCGCCGACTTAACACCGGAAACCTTGGGGCACGCACGGCACAGGTCAACGTGCAATAGTGTGTCGACGCTGATCGTGGGGCGCCAAACGGGACCCGCAGCATCACATTCTGACCGCCGAGAAGTTAATCTTACCGTCGAGTAAGTTACTTTCGGCCGAGTGACGAAGGACAACCGGGCATGGAATCCGCCGCACATCCGAACGAACCAGCCCCGCGCTTTGCCATCGTCGGCTACGCGGCGCGTTTTCCGGGTGCCGCCGATGCGAACGAGTACTGGGACGTGCTGCGCGAGGGCCGCGACGCCGTCTCCGAGGTGCCCGGCGACCGGTGGGATGTCGACGAATTCTTCGACGAGGACGCCAGTGCGCCCGGCAAAATAGTCACCCGTCGGGCAGGGTTCGTCGATGACGTGACGGGGTTCGACGCGCCCTTCTTCGGCATGTCGACCCGCGAGGTCCGAATGATGGACCCGCAGCATCGGTTACTGCTGGAGACGGCGTGGCGCGCGGTGGAGCATTCGGGCACCGCGCCAACTGATCTGGCCAACACCAACACCGGCGTCTTCGTAGGTTTGGCCACCCACGACTACCTGGGAATGGCGTCCGACGAGCTGACCTACCCCGAGATCGAGGCGTATCTGGCCATCGGAACCTCGAGCGCGGCAGCCGCGGGCCGGATCAGCTACCGGCTGGGGCTGCAGGGTCCCTCGGTGGCCGTCGACACGGCATGCAGCTCGTCGTTGGTGGCAATCCATCAGGCATGCCAAGCGCTGCGCTTGGGCGAATGCGACCTCGCGCTGGCCGGCGGCGCCAACGTGCTGCTCACACCGGCCACCATGATCACGTTCTCGCACGCCCACATGCTGGCCCCCGACGGCCGGTGCAAGACCTTCGATGCGGCCGCCGACGGGTACGTCCGCGGCGAAGGCTGCGGTGTCATCGTCATCAAGCGGCTCGAAGACGCGATCCGCGACGGGGACCACATTCGGGCCGTCATCCGCGGCAGCGCGGTCAACCAGGACGGTGCGTCGGGCGGCCTGACGGTGCCGAACGGTGTTGCCCAACAACGGGTTATCGCTGACGCGCTCAAGCGCGCCGACCTCGAACCGGCCGACGTCGGCTACCTGGAGGCACACGGCACCGGAACGTCGCTTGGCGATCCGATCGAGGCGCAGGCCGCCGGCGCGGCGTTCGGCATCGGGCGCGAACCCGATCAACCGCTGTTGCTCGGCTCGGCGAAGACCAACATCGGACACCTTGAAGCAGCCGCGGGAATCGCGGGCGTCATCAAGGTCATCCTGTCGCTCGAGAACGAGACACTGCCGCAGCACCTTCACTTCCAAAATCCGTCGCCGCACATTCCGTGGGACCGGCTTGCGCTGAAGGTCGTGCAGGAGGCCACCCCCTGGGAACGCAACGGTCGGCCGCGGATTGCGGGCATTAGTTCGTTCGGCTTCGCCGGGACCAACGCCCACGTCCTCCTCGAAGAAGCACCCGAGGTGGTGGAACGACCCGCTGAGGTTTCGAGTCCGGGCCGTTTCAGCATCCTGCCGCTCTCGGCGCGGACCCCCACCGCATTGATGCAGGTCGCTGGCCAATACCGCGACTGGTTGAGCGCCCACCCGGAGGCCAGCTTGGCCGACGTGAGCTTCACCGCCGGGGTGGGGCGCGCGCACCTGGAGCACCGCGCCGCCCTGGTGATCGATTCACGAGAATCCGCCATCGATCTACTTGGCGCGCTCGCCGAGGACCGCCCGGCACCCGGCTTGGTCCGCGGAGAATCTCATGACACCCCAAAGACGGCCTGGCTGTTCACCGGTCAGGGCAGCCAGTACGCAGGCATGGCCCGCGAGCTGTTCGACACCGAGCCGGTCTTCGCCGAGACCCTGAGTCGCTGCGCGGCAGTAGTCGCCGACGTTCTCGAAAAGCCCTTGCTGGACGTCATTTTCGACACTGGGGCGAGCGAAGCGACGGGAGAAGGTTCAGACGGCCCGGATGCCGAAGGGACGCTGCGGCAAACCTCCTACGCACAGCCGGCCCTGTTCGCGGTCGAGCTGGGACTGGCCCGGCTCTGGCAGTCGTGGGGTTTCGAGCCCGACGTGGTCCTTGGCCACAGCGTCGGCCAGTATTCGGCGGCGTGCGTTGCCGGCGTGTTCAGCCTCGAAGACGGAATGTTGCTGATGGCCGAGCGCGGCCGCCTGTTCGGCAGCCTGCCCGCAGGCGGTCGGATGGTGGCGGTCTTCACCGCGGCCGAACGTGTCGAGAGCCTTACCGACGAGTTCCCGAGCCTGTCGGTCGCCGCCTACAACGGTGCCAATACCGTCCTATCGGGACCCGCCCAAGATCTCGACCTTGCGGTGGCCCGGCTGACTGCCGACGGCGTCCGGTGTGACTGGCTGGAAACCAGCCACGCGTTCCACTCCGCCCTGCTGGACCCGATCCTCGATGAATTCGAGTCGTACGCACAGCGTTTCGAATTCTCGCCGCCAGAGCGGCTGTTGATCGACAACCGCACCGGCGGCGCACTCGGTTGGAGCGTGAAACTCGACGGCGCGTACTGGCGTCGGCACGCGCGCCAACCCGTGGAATTCGTCAAGAGCGTGCATACCCTCGCCGAGCTCAATTGCAAGGTGCTGCTTGAACTCGGCCCACAACCGGTACTCACCGCCGCTGCCCTACGGGCCTGGCCCGACCCGGCCACGGCGCCGCGGGCGATCGCGTCACTGCGCCGAAGCACCGCCGACCATCGACAGCTCACCGAAGCCGTCGCGGACGCCTACGTCCTCGGTCACCTGCCCAAGTTCTCGGCTTTCCGGCACGCACACGCACGCAAGATCGACCTGCCAGGTTATCCGTTCGAGCACCGCCAGTACTGGTTCCGAGACGATCGAGAGCGTGCCAAGCAGCCGCAGGCCGCCGCGCGCACCCACGCCGTCCGCCTGCTCGAAGACGGCCAGATCTCCGAACTCGCGGCGCTACTCGACGGCGCCGGCGACGACCAGCAGACCATGGACGTGCTGACCAAGCTTGCCGCGCAACACAATCAACAACGCTCGGCGCAATCGAATGCCGACGACCGCTACGAGTTCCGCTGGGAGAAGTCCACGACTCCCAGCGGCGGTGGCGGCGACGCCGGGTGGATTCTCATTGGCGACAGCCCCGATGCGGTCCAGCCCCTGGTCGACGTGCTAAATGCCCGTGGCCATCGGCACCGGATGATCGGGTTGCCCACCTCCGACGCGGACGAGCAAGAGCTCGCGGTGGCGTTGCGCGCTGCGGCATCAGAGGATCTGACGACACGTATCGTGCTCGTCGCGGCGCTCGACGTCGATGGTGCGCCATCGATGCAGTCCCTGTTGCGGATGCAACATCGAATCCTTGGCGGAACGCGACGACTCTTCCGGGCTGCGATGGCCGCTGAGCTTCGCAGTCCAATCTGGGTGGTCTCCAGGGGCGCCCAGCGCGTCACCGACGCGGACTCGGTGTCGCCGGATCAGAGCTCGCTATGGGGCTTCGGTCGTGCGGCGGCACTGGAGTTTCCGCACATATGGGGTGGACTGGCCGACCTTGCCGACGGAACCCCCGACGAGTGGTCGCGGTTCGTCGACCACTCGATGGCTCACGCGCGTGGCGAGGACCAGATCGCGCTGCGCGAACAGGCGATCTACGTACCCCGACTGGTTCGACGGGTCGGCATGCCGATCGCCAAGCCAGTGGAAATACGCGCTGAGGCAACCTATCTCATTACCGGAGGCCTCGGTTCCCTAGGACTGGAGATCGCCGGCTACCTGGCCGCGCACGGCGCCAAGCACCTGGTGCTGACCAGCCGGCGAGAGGCCGGCGAGGCCGCCCAGGGACGCATCGACGCCCTCGCCGAACAGCACGGATGCGAAATGCGCGTCGCCACCGCCGACGTCGCCGACGCGCACGGCGTCGCCCGCCTGCTCGCCACCGTGGCATCAGAACTGCCCCCGTTGGCCGGCATCGTCCACGCTGCCGGCGAGCTCGGGACCACCCCACTCAGCAACCTCGACGACGCCGAGGTTGATCGCGTCTTCGCCGGGAAGGTCTGGGGTGCTTGGCATTTGAGCGAAGTTGCCGCTGACCTCAAGCTCGACTTCTTCCTCAGCACGTCGTCGATCGCCTCGGTATGGGGTGGATACGGGCAGGCCGCCTACGGCGCGGCCAATGCGTTCCTCGACGGGTTGGCCTGGCGCCTTCGCGAGCGGGGCATCCCTGGGATCAGCGTCAACTTCGGCCCATGGGCGGCGGGCATGGCCGACGCGGAATCCCGCGCGCGACTGGCCCAGCGCGGAATCCAAACCTTGTCATCGGCCGATGCCCTCGCGGGGCTGGCCGATGTGATGGCAACCTCGTCCGCCGACGGTCCCGCACAGGGTGTGGTGGCCCGAATCGACTGGTCCCGATTCCTGCCGCTGTACCAGCAGGCGGGGCGGCGGGCATTCCTGGCGGAGTTGGAGCCAGAGGCGCCCGATACGGCGCAGGCCGTGGCGTCGTCCGGGAAGACCGAACTGGTCGAACGACTCACCAATGCTCCCGTGCAGCAACGCAAGAGGCTTCTGACTGATTACTTGCGTGACGCGGTAGCGGCGGTGACCCGAGTCGATTCCGCCGAGATCCGTGAGGATTCGGGGTTCTTCGACCTCGGCATGGATTCGCTGATGGCCGTCGAGTTGCGGCGCCGCATCGAAGAAGGAGTTGCCAAGGAGATACCCATCACGCTAGTGATGGACTACCCCCGGCTGTCCGACGTGGCCGACTATCTGCTCGGCGATGTGCTTGGGCTCAACGAGCAGGCCGCCAAGCCTGCGTCGGCGACCGCGGTCACGACGCGGACCGACGAGCCGATCGCGATCGTCGCGGTGGCGTGCCGCTTTCCCGGCGCACCCGACGCGGAAGCCTTCTGGGACCTGCTTCGCGACGGTGTCGATGCCATCGGTGAAGTCCCCGAGGACCGCTTCGACATCGACGAGTTCTATGACCCGGATCCAGAGGCTGCGGGTAAGACCTACACGCGCTATGGCGGATTCCTGGACGGGATCGACGGATTCGATCCGGAATTCTTCAACATCTCTCCGCGCGAGGCGGTCTGGATCGAGCCGCAGCAGCGACTGGTGCTCGAAACGGTGTGGGAGGGCCTCGAAAGGGCCGGGTATGCGCCAGCCGAATTGCGTGGCACCCGGACCGGCGTCTTCACGGGCGTCGCCGCCAACGAGTATGCCCATCTGCTGTCGTCGGAGTCGCTCGACAAGATCGAGCCGTACTTCATCACCGGCAATGCGCTCAATGCCATTTCCGGTCGGGTTGCCTTCGCCCTCGGGCTCGAAGGTCCGGCAATGGCGGTGGACACCGCCTGCAGCTCGGCGTTGGTGGCCGTCCATCAGGCCTGCCAGGCATTGCACTCCGGTGATTGCGACATGGCCGTGGCCGGTGGCGTGAACGTCTTGCTCAGTCCGGTGACGACCATCGCCGCCTCACGGGCCAGGATGCTGTCCCCCGTCGGGCGATGCAAGACCTTCGATGCCTCCGCCGACGGTTACGTGCGCAGCGAAGGCTGCGGCATTCTCGTGCTCAAGCGGCTGAGCGATGCCGAGCGCGACGGTGATCGGGTCTGCGCGGTCATCTCGGCAAGCGCGGTCAATCAAGACGGTGCGTCGAGCGGCTTGACGGTGCCCAATGGTGGTGCCCAACAACGTCTCATCGGAGCCACACTGGCTCGCGCCGGATTGGCCGGTGGGGACGTCGACTACCTCGAAGCGCACGGGACCGGGACCCCGCTCGGTGATCCGATCGAGGTGCAGGCGGCCGCGGCCGCCTACGGCGGCTCGCGGGACACGGACCGCCCATTGCTCATGGGCTCGGTGAAGACCAACATCGGCCACCTCGAATCGGCTTCGGGGGCAGCGGGTCTGATCAAGGTCGTGCTGTCGCTGCAACACGAACTTCTGCCGCAGAGCCTGCATTTCGACAATCCGTCGCCGCACATTCCGTGGGACTCGTTGCCGGTCCGCGTCGTCGACGAGGCGATTCCGTGGCTGGCCAACGGGCGGCCGCGGCGCGCCGGTGTGAGTTCCTTCGGGTTCACCGGCACCAACGCACACGTGCTGATCGAAGAGGCGCCCACTCGGCCGGTCTCCGAAGAGCCCTCGGCGCCAGAGCTGGTGAGCGTGCTGCCGCTGTCTGGCCGGTCACCGGAAGCCCTGGTGGCGTTGGCGCACCGTTATGAGACCTGGTTGACCGCCCACCCGGACGTCGACCTGGCCGACGTCTGCCGCACGGCGGGAACGGGCCGCTCGCACTTCGAACATCGCGCCGCGCTGGTCGTGGAATCGGTCGACGGCGCCCGCCAGGCCTTGGTCGACTTGGCCGAGAACCGGCTGCGACCGGGAGTACTGCGCGGCGAACACACCAACCAGCCGACGACGGCGTGGATGTTCACCGGGCAGGGCAGCCAGTACCCGGGGATGGCCCGCGAGTTGTTCGACACCGAACCGGTCTTCGCCGAGACCGTGCAGCGTTGCGCGGACGCGGTCGATGACCTGCTGCCACGCCCGTTGCTCGAGGTGGTGTTCGCTACCGATCGAGAAACCGGCGGAGAAGCTGGAAAGTCGCTGCGGCACACGTCGTTTGCCCAGCCGGCACTCTTTGCGATCGAGATGGGCCTGGCCCGGTTGTGGCAGTCATGGGGCATCGAGCCCGACGTCGTGCTCGGACACAGCGTTGGCCAGTACGCAGCGGCCTGCGTGGCCGGAGTGTTCAGCCTCGAGGACGGCGCACGATTGATGGCCGAGCGCGGCAGGCTGTTCGGCAGCCTGCCCGCAGGCGGGCGAATGGTGGCGGTGTTCACCGATGCCAAGCACGCCGACGAGGTCGCCAGCGAGTTCCCGCGAGTGTCCGTCGGCGCCTACAACGGACCCAATACCGTGCTCTCGGGTCCTGGTGAGGAGCTCGACCAAATCGTCGCCAAGCTCGGCGACGAGGGGATCCGCTGCACGTGGCTTGAGACGAGCCACGCCTTCCACTCTGAACTGCTGGATCCGGTACTCGACGAATTCGAGTCGTACGCAGCGCAGTTGCAGTTCTCCGCCCCGACGTTGCCGCTGGTCTGCAACCGCACCGGCTCCATACTCACGGCGCAAACCCCGCTCGACGCGGGGTACTGGCGGCGGCATTCCCGGCAACCGGTGCAGTTCGCCGAGAGTGTGCGCACCGTGGCGGCCCTTGGCTGCTCGATATTGATGGAACTCGGACCGCAGCCGGTTTTGACCGGCGCCGCAGTGCAGGTCTGGCCGGAGCATTTGGCCGCTCCGCGCGCCATCGCCTCACTGCGCAAGGGCGTCGGCGACCGGCGTCAGCTCGCCGACGCGCTGGCGTCGGCTTACGTCGGTGGCCACCGGCCGAATTTCGCCAGTCTGCATCGCGGGCAAGGGCGCAGACTTGAATTGCCCACCTACCCGTTCCAGCGTCGCCGCTTCTGGCCAAAGACGTCCGGCATGCCCGGCTCCGACATCAACGGTGCCGCAGCATCGGGAATCCTGGGGAGCGGTAAGGACCTCGCCTCCGGCGACACCGTCTACACCAGCAGGTTGTCGGTCAAATCGCAGCCCTGGCTTTCCGATCACGTCATCTACGGCACCGTCGTCGTCCCGGGCGCGACGTACGCAGCGATGGCGTTGACCGCAGTCGGTACCCCGGCGCGGGTGAAGGACGTCTTCTTCTACGAGCCGATCATCCTGCCCGAGAAGGCTTCTCGGGAGGTGCAGCTCACACTGCACCCGTCCGACGGTGGCGCGGCGTCGAAGTTCCAGGTCCACAGTCGCCCGTACGGCGTTCGAGATGCCGATTGGTCGTTGAATGCCGAAGGCACCGTGGTCGGCGGCGTCGACGACGAGCCTGCGATCGAGGACGATCCGGTCGACGAGGCCATCGAGCGGTTGAACCGCATGCGGCCGCAGGAGTTGTTCGAGACGTTCGCCGACTTGGAGCTGGCCTGGGGACCCACCTGGTCCGGCTCGCTGAAGTCGCTATGGCTCGGCGAGGGTGAGGCGATCGGCGACATCTTCGTCGGCGAGGAACTCGCCGAACAGTTGGGTTCGGAGCCGATGCACCCGGTGCTGATGGACCTCTGCACGGGAGTCGCCTTCCCGGCGTTCCCGGCCTTGCTCGCGGCCGAGCAGGGCGTGAGCGACCTGTTCCTGCCATTGCGGTACGGGCAGGTGACGTTGCGGGAGAAGATGCCGCGACGGTTCTACTGCCGCGCCCGCTGGCACGAGGGCGCCCTCGACAACGAAACTCAAGTGTTCGATCTCGACTACATCGATCGGGATGGCCGACACCTGGGTGGAATTCGCGAGTTCACGGTCAAACGCGCACCGCGCGAAGCCTTGTTGCGCGGCCTCGGCGGCGATGCCACCCGGCTGCTCTACACCCTTGGCTGGCACGAGGTGCCTGCGCCGCCGAGCGAGGACGCCGCGCCCGCGAACGGTACCTGGCTGATCGCCGGATTCGACGAACTGGCCGCCCAGGTGCCCGGCTGCATCCCGTTCGACAGGTACACCGACACGGAGCTTCTGGGACGGCTACTGGCCAAGGCCAACGAACGCGGCCTGCCCTTCTCCGGCGTCGTCTGGCGCGGCAACGCGCCGCGCGCGGCAGAGTCGAGCGCCGACGCCGCCGCGCGGATCGAGGCCGAGCTCGCCAACCTGCTCAGCGCCGTGCACACCGTGCAACGCGGTGAGGCGAAACTGCCTGGTGGACTGTGGATCGTCACCGAGGGGGCCGTCGCATGCGAATCCGGCGAGCCGGTGGACCCCGTGCAAGCGGCGCTATGGGGTTTCGGGCGCACCACGATCAACGAGGAACCGGCGCTGCACTGCAAACTGGTCGACTGCGACGGATCGCAGCAGGCCGTGACTGCCTTGGCCAACCTGTTGGCCACGCCCGTCGACGAGCCGGAACTCGCGCTGCGACAAGGGAAGCTGCTGGCCTCCCGCCTGCTGCCATGGGCGCGTAGCGGTCATCTCACGGTGCCGCGGGCAGGCGACTACGTCCTAGCGCCCACCGAGCGCGGCGCGATCGACAACCTGCGCCTCACCGAGACGGACGTGCCGCCGCCGGACGAGGGTTACGTGCAGGTCCGGGTCGAGGCCGCCGGCCTCAACTTCCGTGACGTGCTGAACGTACTAGGCCTCTACCCGGGCGATCCGGGGCCGATCGGCGGCGACTTCGCCGGCGTCGTCACCCAATTGGGCGATGGGATCACCGAACTCGAGGTCGGTCAGCGCGTCTACGGTTCCATGCAGGGTGCGTTCGCCAGCCGGTTCAACGTGCCCGCCCAGTTCTTGGCGCCGATCCCGGACGGTGTGAGCGCGGTCGAGGCCGCGACCATTCCCGCCGCCGCACTGACGGTCCGGCTGTCGTTCGACTGGGCGCAGCTGCAGCCGGGCGACAAGGTGCTCATCCACGCCGCCAGCGGTGGCGTAGGTCTGGCGGCCGTCCAGATGGCCCAGCGGTGCGGTGCCGAGGTGTTCGCGACCGCCAGCACCTTCAAGCGTGCGACGCTACGCAAGCTGGGCGTGAAGTACGTCTACGATTCGCGCACAACGGATTTCGCCGACCAGATTTTGGCGGACACCGGCGGGGCAGGCGTTGACGTCGTGCTCAACTCCCTGACCAGCGAGGGTTTCATCGAGGCGACGCTGAGGGCCACCGCCCCGAACGGTCGCTTCGCCGAGATCGCCAAGCGCGACATCTGGTCACTAGAGCAGATGGCCGAGGCCCGATCCGACATCGCCTACGAGATCGTGGCGTTGGACACGGTCATGTTCACCGAGCCCGATCGCATTCGCGACTTGCTGACCGAGGTGTCCGACGGGTTGGCCAACGGCGAGTGGACTCCACTGCCCGCCGAGATCTACCCGCTGACCGAGGCCAGGGCCGCGTTCCGTCGCATGCAGCAGGCGCGGCACATCGGGAAGATCGTCGTGCAGATTCCGAGCCCGCTTCAGCCACGTGCCGATCGGAGCTACCTGATCACCGGCGGACTCGGTGCGATCGGTCTGCACACGGCGTCGCATCTGGCCCAGCTAGGGGCCGGTGACGTCGTGTTGACCAGCCGGCGCGCGCCCGATGCGGACGCGCAACGGTCGATCGAGGAGATCACCGAGCGCTACAAGTGCCGCGTCCACGTCTTCGCCGCCGATGTTGGCGACGAGGCTGAAGTTGCGCAACTCCTGGACCGGATCCGCGCGGAGCTGCCGCCGCTCGGTGGCATTGTGCACTTGGCCGGCGTGCTCGACGATGCGTTGCTATCCGAACAGAGCGTGGAACGATTCCGAACGACGTTGGCGCCGAAGGCGTTCGGTGCCCAGCACCTGGACAGCTTGACGCGGGACGACGAGCTGGACTTCTTCATCGTGTCCTCATCGGTGGCCAGCCTGTTCGGTTCACCCGGCCAGGCCAACTACGCGACGGCCAACGCGCTGCTCGACGGCCTGGTCGCACAGCGGAGGGCGCAAGGCCTGCCGGCCACCGGCGTCAACTTCGGGCCATGGGCCCAGGGCGGCATGGCCTCTTCGGAAGCCGCGACCGCCAACATCGGTGCCCAAGGCCTGATTCCGCTGGAACCCTCGGCCGCCCTCGGCGCGCTCGCTGAGGTCGTCGCCAACGGAACTGGCCAGGCCACCGTCATCAAGGCCAACTGGCAGCGCGCCGCGAAGGTGCTCGGCAGTTCACGTCCACCGATCCTCGACCTGGTGTTGCCGAGCGCCGTCGGCGAGGTGACCGGTGACAGTGAGCTGCTCAAGCAGCTGCAGGAGATACCGGTCGCGCAGCGCGCCGGCTTCGTGACGGAATTCCTTCAGCGCGAGGTGCAGAACTTCCTGCGGCTCGCTTCTCCGCCGGCCGCATCGAATCGGTTCCTGGACCTTGGGACGGATTCATTGATGGCGATCGAACTGCGCAACCGGCTGCACAGTCAATTCGGTGGCGCGTTCACGATCAACGCGACCGCCGTGTTCGACTATCCGACCATCGGGGGGCTCGCCGACTATCTCGTCGGCCAGCTGCCCGACGCGGAAACGCCACGGGAGGAGTCCGTGGCCGAGCCGGTGGTGGAGGTCTCCTAGGCCCAGCGGGTCGCTTCGACTTCGTCGGGCAGCGCCGTGTGCAGCGGGACGTCGAGGCCGTCGTAGATGCCCGGCTTCTGCGTCGCCAGCCATTCGATGGCTCCGAGCAGACGGTTGGCGGCCGTGGTGTTGCCACCGTCGGCGCGGGTGCCACCGGGGACGTCCGCGCGGCTGACGATGGTCAGCTGCGGATCACCGTCGACGATGACGCGGTGGTCCCCGACGCCCTCGTCCGGCTGTGGCCACTGCGGCGCGCACGACGGGTCGATGCGCGTGATGTGGTCGACGACGATGCGCTGCTTGCCGCCGGACCAGCCGATGATCTTGAGCCAGAACGCGCCCTGGCTGCCCTTCTCGAAGTGGCCCATCACGTTCTCCACCGACTCCTCGAGCGGCAGCCGCTCGACCACTTCGGTGATCTCGTCGATCTGCAGGCCGAGCCCGCGGCCGATCAACCGGATGTTGCCGCCCCACACCATCGTCGGGATCGACGGCAGCAGCATCATCGGGACCTCGTCCATTGAAGCGCCGAACCCGCAGCTCACCCGTACCGCGTGCGGCTGATCGTAGGTCGAGTAATCGAAGATCTCCTGGCAATAGATCGTCTTGATGCGCGTGCAGAGTCCAGCGGCCATCACCGCGAGGGCGTCATTCGCCCAGCCCGGATCGACGCCACTGACCAACAGGGTGGAGCCACCCTCCTCGGCGGCCGCGGTCAGGCGCTCGACCCACTCCGGCGGTGCGGACCGCGGGTCGTAGAGGGAGTACAGCGACGGCGTGACGACGTGGGCACCGGCGCGCAAACACCGCTCGATGTCGTTGACGGCGTCGTCGGGACGGATGTCACCGGATGCCATGTAGGCCACCGCGTCGCAGGACGCCAGCGCGGCGTCGACGTCCGTCGTGGCGACGACGCCGGTATCGGCATCGAGACCGGCGAACGTCGCGGCGTCCCGTCCGACCTTGCTCTCCGAAGACGTGATGACACCCGCCAGTTCCAGCCCAGGGAATGCAACCGCGGAGCGGATCGCCGTAGCGCCCATGTTGCCCGTTCCCCATACCACCACGCGCCTCATTCGCCCCACCCTAGCGGGCGTGCTGGAGCGCCTCGTGGCAGACATCACAGTTCGGCGAAATGGCAGGTCAACGGCAGTGTTTGGCGGCTGGAACGGTCCCGATCAACCGTCGGGTTGGTTAGCCAGCCGAAATTTGCTCGACACTGCTTTGCGATCAAGTTACCAGCCGGTATAGTTGGCTGCAGTTACTGGTGGGTAACTTAGCCCAAGTACCCAACCGCAGACGGAAATCTCATCGAGGAGACAGCGTGAGCCACTACAAGAGCAACGTCCGTGACCAGGTATTCAACCTGTTCGAGGTGTTGGGTGTCGACAAGGCACTCGGCCAGGGTCAGTACGCCGATCTAGACGTCGACACCGCGCGCGAGATGCTCGAAGAGATGGCGCGGCTGGCCGAGGGGCCCGTCGCCGCATCGTTCGCCGACGGTGATCGCAACCCGCCGGTCTTCGATCCCGAGACCCACAGCATCAAGCTGCCCGAGTCCTTCAAGAAGTCGGTCCGCGCCACGATCGACGGCGGCTGGGACAAGGTCGGACTCGACGAGGAGCTTGGTGGCGTGCCTGCCCCCAAGGCGCTGCTGTGGGCACTCAACGAGCACATCCTCGGTGCCAACCCCGCGGTCTGGATGTACGCCGGCGGCGCAGGATTCGCCCAGATCTTCGCCCACAACGGGACCGAGGAGCAGAAGAAGTGGGCCGCCATCGCCTCGGAGAACGGATGGGGCGCCACCATGGTGCTGACCGAGCCCGACGCGGGCTCCGACGTCGGCGCCGGCCGCACCAAGGCGATCAAGCAGGACGACGGCTCCTGGCACATCGACGGCGTGAAGCGGTTCATCACCTCCGCCGAGGCCGACGACATGTTCGAGAACATCTTCCACCTGGTACTGGCCCGCCCCGAGGGCGCAGGTCCTGGCACCAAGGGTCTGTCACTGTTCTTCGTGCCGAAGTTCCTCTTCGACTTCGAGACCGGCGAGCTCGGTGAGCGCAACGGCGTGTACGTCACCAATGTCGAGCACAAGATGGGCCTGAAGGTCTCGGCCACCTGTGAGCTGACCTTCGGCCAGCACGACAAGCCTGCCAAGGGCTGGTTGGTCGGCGAGGTGCACAACGGCATCGCCCAGATGTTCGACGTCATCGAGCAGGCACGAATGATGGTGGGCACCAAGGCGATCGCCACCCTGTCGACCGGTTACCTCAATGCACTCGAGTACGCCAAGAGCCGCGTGCAGGGTGCAGACCTGACCCAGATGACCGACAAGGCAGCGCCCCGCGTCACCATCACGCACCACCCGGACGTGCGTCGTTCACTGATGACGCAGAAGGCCTACGCCGAGTCGTTGCGCGCGCTGTACCTCTACACCGCGACGTTCCAGGACGCCGAGGTCGCCAATGCCGTGCACGGCATTGATGCCGAGCTGGCGGTCAAGGTCAACGATCTGCTGCTTCCCATCGTCAAGGGGGTCGGCTCCGAGCAGGCCTACGCCAAGCTCACCGAGAGCCTGCAGACCTTCGGTGGTTCCGGCTTCCTGCAGGACTACCCGATCGAGCAGTACATCCGGGATGCCAAGATCGACTCGCTCTACGAAGGCACCACCGCCATCCAGGCGCAGGACTTCTTCTTCCGGAAGATCGTCCGGGACAAGGGTGTTGCGCTGGGCTACGTCGCGAACGAGATCGAGCAGTTCATCAAGAACGAGGCGGGCAACGGCAGGCTGAAGGCCGAGCGCGAGCTGCTGGCGACCGCCCTGGCCGACGTCCAGGGCATGGCTGCCACGCTGACCGGCTACCTGATGTCGGCGCAGGAGGATCCGGCCAGCATCTACAAGGTGGGCCTCGGCTCGGTGCGCTTCCTCATGAGCGTCGGCGACCTGGTGCTCGGCTGGCTGCTGCAGAAGCAGGCCGCCGTCGCCATCGCCGCACTCGACGAGGGCGCCGCCGGTGCGGACAAGTCGTTCTACGACGGCAAGATCGCCGTCGCGTCGTTCTTCGCGAAGAGCTTCCTGCCGCTGCTGACCAGCACCCGTCTGGTGCTCGACAACATCGACAACGAAGTGATGGAGCTCGACGAGGCATCCTTCTAAGCCGCACTGCTTCACGCTCAGGGCCCCCGCTTCGGCGGGGGCCCTTTGCATTTGGGCCGGCGATCAGACTCGCGCGACCGGTGCCCCCGCCGGAAGGGGAACGGCCTGCACGCCCGGCGTGTGCTCGGCCCCCGCCAGCCATGGCAGCGCGGCAGTGAAGACCTGCGTCGCCAATGGCCAATCGTGGCGGCCCGTCGTCGGCACCACCGAGCAGGTGATGCCGTTCACCCTGCCGAGGCCACACAGTGTGTTCGCGGCCTGTGTCTGATCGGTCTGCATGCCAGCGCCGTCGCGCCCGCCGAGCCCCACCGCATCGGTGCCCGGAGAGGACTCGTGCTTCGTGGGGACGTCGGTGGAGATGGCAAACCAGCCCGAAACCCCCTTGTATGGACCGTGTTTCGCGATCACGGTGGCCGGGTCGAATTCGGCCCACGTGACCGCGTTCCCGCCGTAGAGCCGGGCCACCGTCTGGTCCTTGGTGCCAGCATTGGGTCCCGTGTCGCCCGCGATGTCGACGAAGTGGCCGAACAGTTCGGGATGCATCACGGTGAGGTCGACCGCGCACGTGCCGCCCATCGACCAGCCGACGATGCCCCAGTCGGCGGCGGCCGAACTGGTACCGAAGTGCGCGTTCACGTATGGCACCACGTCCTTGGTGAGGTGGTCTGCGACGTTTCCGCGGACGCCGTTGACGCATTCGGTGTCGTTGTTGAACGACCCGCCTGAGTCGACGAAGACCAGAACCGGCGCATTGCCGCCGTGCGATTGGGCGAACGAGTCGACGATCGCGGCGGCGTTGCCGGTCCGGAGCCAGTCGGCGGGTGTGTTGAATTCACCGCCGATCATCATCACCACCGGCAGCTGCGGTGCCGGGTTGGAGGCAAACCAGCGCGGTGGAAGGTAGACGAGCTCCGTCCGGTGCTTGAAACCCGAAGCGGCGGAGGGGATGTCCACCGGGACCACGCTGCCGTGGTCGAGTACGGTGCCTGCCTTCTGCATTGCCTGGATGGTGTCGAGATCGGTTTCGTCCGGCAGTGCCCCCGCCGTCAGTTGGTTCCAGGCGACCTGCACGGTCGGGAAGTAGCCGACCCACGTGTTCAGCGCCAGGCCCGTGCCGAGGAGGCACAGCGGGACGGCGGCCACGGTGGCGACGCGGCGCCACTTGATGCCGCGCCAGCCGAGCACGGCGGCGCTGAGGGCGAACCCCGTCAGGCCGGTCCAGATCCACAGCGAGTCGGGGGCGGGATCACCCGCCATGCCCTGCGAGTCGACGTACCAGTGCGCCCACGCGGCCACGGCCAGCCCTACGACGATCGAGACCGGTAGCCAGACCAGGCGCCACCGGCGGGTCCGCCAGCCGATCGCCAGGACCAGCACGATGATCGCGATGATCTGCAGCGTCGACGGCAACCAACCCTGCAGCAGCGACAGTCCGCGGTGGTAGGTGCCGGGGGCGTCGGCGGCCATGAAGTGCACCGTTACATGGTGGCAATGAAACCTGAGCGGTTCCTGTCGCCAGGCCGCCCCTGGCTAGGAGTCGAGGGTGCGCAGCACCGCGCGGGTGCGCGCCCGACCTTCTGGTGACGCATCGAAGGTGGCGGCGACGTACTCGTCGACCCCGGCTGCGCGCAGTTCGGCGAGGCGCTCCTTGACCGTCGTCTCGTCGCCGATGATCGCGGCGTCCTCCGGCCCGGCGTAACCCTCGCGGTCGAGCATGGCGCGGTAGGACGGCAGCACCCCGTACATCGCGAACTGCTCGGCGGCCTTCTTGCGGGCGCCGTCGACGTCGTCGGTGACGCTCACCGGAAGCGCCGCCACCACTCGCACCGCATCCGCGGGGCGACCCGCGTCGGCGGCGGCCTGCCGCAGGGTCGGACTGACGTGACCGGCCAGCGTCTTGGGTCCCGTCATCCAGGTGCACGTGCCCGCCGTGCGACGGCCCGCGATCCTCAACAACTGCGGCCCAAGCGCTGCGATGTAGACGTCGGGTCGCGGTGCCCCGGAAATCATCAAAGACCCCCTGGTGGTCACCGTTTCGCCCGTCGCGGCGGCAGCCTCACCCGACAGAAGGGGCAGCAGGCCGTCGAGATATTCGTTGAGCCTGCGCACCGGCTTGTCCCACGGGATGCCCCACATGCCCTCCGTGACCGCCTGATGGGTCATGCCGAGGCCGAGGATGAAACGGCCGTGTGACGCGAGGCTGACGGTCAGCGCCCGCTGCGCCATCTGCATGGGGTGCTGATTCTGGATCGGGACGACGCCGGAGGCCACCTCGATGTCATCGACCTCGTGCAGTGCTACCGCCAGGATGGTGAGAAGGTCTGGCTCGTAAGGCATCTGGCTCATCCACAGCCGGCGAAAACCTTCCTCGCGCAACTGCGCGAGATTCTGCACGGTGGCGTCGATCGGATTGGCGACACCCGCGTCGCTGAGTTGCCCGAACATACTGATCTCCATGTGCCCATCGAAGCATGCCTGCGTCCTGTTCAATGACGAGCAATGACCACCGAAGCGGCTCGACTCCAGAATTTCGGGCCCAACTGGTTCGCGTCGGTGATGGGCACGGGGATCGTGGCGACGGCAGGGGCCACGCTGCCGGTCCACGTACCGGGCCTGCACGTGTTCTCCCGCATCATGTGGGTGGTGGCCGCCGTCCTGCTGGTGGTCCTCCTGATCGCGGTGTCGGTGCAGTGGTTCCGCCATCCGACGGTGGCGAGGGCTCATTCGCGCAATCCCCAGATGGCGCACTTCTACGGAGCCGCGCCGATGGCCCTCCTGACCGTCGGCTCCGGCGCGATTCTGGTCGGCAAGGACTTCATCGGGATGTCGTGGGCCGTCGAGGTTCACTGGGTGCTGTGGACGGCGGGCACCGTCGGCGGTCTCTTCACCGCGGCGACGATTCCGTTCCTGATGTTCACCCAGCTCAACGTCGAGCCCGACGCGGCCTTCGGCGGCTGGCTGATGCCCGTGGTGCCGCCGATGGTGTCGGCGGCCGCCGGTGCCCTGCTGATACCGCACATGCAGCCGGGAACGGGACGCACCACGATGCTCTACGGCTGTTACGCGATGTTCGGGCTGTCGCTGATCGCGGCGCTGATCATCATCAGCATGATCTGGAGCCGGCTGGCGCTGTACGGCACCTCCGGCACGGCCCGGGTGCCGACTCTGTGGATCGTGCTGGGTCCGCTGGGCCAGGGCATCACGGCGGCTGGGCTGCTCGGGACGGCAGCGGCCTCGGCGGTGCCTGCCGAACTCGCCAGCGCGATGAACGTCTTCGCGGTCCTGTTCGGCGTCCCGGTCTGGGGGTTCGCGCTGTTGTGGATCGTGTTGGCCACCGAGTTGACGGTGCGCACCCTGCGGCGCGGGATGCCCTTCGCGCTGACGTGGTGGAGCCTGACGTTCCCCGTCGGCACGTTCGTGACGGGTACCACGCAGTTGGCCGTCCACACCGGTCTGCCCACGTTCAAGGTGGCGGCCGCGATCGCCTATGCGGGCCTGCTGGGTACCTGGGGACTGGTCGCGGTGCGGACGGCCCGCGGCAGCGTCCGAGGCAGCCTGTTCGTGCCGCCGCCCAACGCCGGGCCGATCAAGGCGATGAAGGACCCGCCCGCGCCGTCGAGTTAGCTCACATCAGACATGTAAGTGGCCCCGTGTGCCGTCGGGTCGGGGGGTCAGACGGCAACACGGAGCTACTACCCGTATCGACTACCCGCCCCACCCCGTTACACACGTCGTGGCGGAAGTCTCTAGGCCTCCAGAATGGCCGTGACGCCCTGGCCGCCTGCCGCACAGATCGAGATCAGGCCGCGCACCGGCTTGCCGGTTTCCTTCTTCTTCTCGGCCAGCTGCTTGGCCAGTTGCGCCACGATGCGTCCGCCCGTCGCCGCGAACGGGTGACCAGCGGCCAGCGATGAGCCGTTGACGTTGAGCTTGCTCCGGTCGATCGAGCCCAGTGCGGCGTCCAGGCCAAGCCGCTCCTTGCAGTACTCCTCGGAGTCCCACGCCGCGAGGGTCGCGAGGACCACCGACGCGAAGGCCTCGTGGATCTCGTAGTAGTCGAAGTCCTGCAGCGTCAACCCGTTTCGGGCCAACAGTCGCGGCACCGCGTAGGTGGGCGCCATCAGCAGACCGTCGTCGCCGTTGACGTAGTCGACCGCGGCCGTCTCCCCGTCGACGAAGTACGCGAGCACCGGAAGCGAATGCGCCTCGGCCCACTCGTCGCTTGCCAACAGGGCCACTGACGCACCGTCGGTCAACGGTGTCGAATTTCCTGCCGTCATGGTCGCATCGCCGTTCTTCACGCCGAAGACGGGCTTGAGCTTGGCTAGCTTCTCGGCCGTCGAATCGGCGCGCAGGTTGTTGTCGCGGTAGAGGCCGAGGAACGGGCTGACGAGATCGTCGAAGAACCCGCGGTCGTACGCGGCCGCCATGTTCTGGTGACTGGCCGCGGCCAGCGCGTCCTGGTCGACGCGCTTGACGGCCATTTCCTTGGCGGTGACGGCGGCGTGCTCGCCCATCGACATGCCGGTGCGGGGCTCGCCGTTGGTGGGGATCTCGACGCCGACGGAGGCGGGCAACTGGCCGATGAGCTTGAGCCTGGCGACGTTGGAGTTGGCTCGGCGCAGACCCAGCAGGACGCGCCGCAGGTCGTCGCCGAATGCGATGGGCGCGTCGGAGGTGGTGTCCACCCCGCCGGCGACACCCGAGTCGTACTGGCCGAGTGCGATGCCGTTGGCGACGGCGATGGTCGACTGCAGGCCGGTGCCGCACGCCTGCTGCAGGTCGTAGGCGGGTGTGTACGGCGACAGTGCGCTGCCGAGCACGCACTCGCGCATCAGGTTGAAGTCGCGGCTGTGCTTGAGCACGGCGCCACCGACGACGGCACCGAGGCGCTCGCCTTCGAGGTGGAACCGGTCGACGAGACCGCCGAGCGCGGCCGTGAACATGTCCTGGTTCGACGCATTGGCATAGGCGCCATCCGAACGCGCGAAGGGAATCCTGTTGCCGCCGAGAATGGCCACTCGACGGGTTGCCTTGCTGTCGGCCACGTCTCCTCCAGTACCTTGCAGTGCACTGACGAGGGACGCCAGTGTCGAGGGTCATACTACCCACCGTTCTTACTCTGGAGTAAGTTCGTGACCGATACGACAGCGTCCCTCGGCAAATGGGGTACCCCTAGTCCGTAGGCAATACCCGTTTCTCCTCGAAAGGCAGCTCAGTGGCTACCGACCTGTTCTCGCAAGTGGTCAACTCCGGTCCGGGGTCGTTCCTGGCCAAGCAACTCGGCGTCCCGCAGCCAACGACCCTGCGCCGCTACCGGGCGGGTGAGCCCGCGTTGGCCGGCCCCCTGCTCGTCGGCGGCGAGGGCCGTGTCGCCGAGCCGCTGCGCAGCGCGCTCGCAGAGGACTACGACCTGGTCCGCAACAACGTCGGTGGCCGCTGGGCCGACACGTTCGGCGGCCTGGTGTTCGATGCCACCGGCATCACCACCCCCGAGGGCCTCAAGGCCCTGCGTGACTTCTTCACCCCGGTGCTGCGCAACATCGGCTCAAGCGGTCGCGTGGTCGTCATCGGCACCACCCCGGAGCAGACGGGCAGCGTCGACGAGCGCATCGCCCAGCGTGCGCTGGAGGGCTTCACCCGATCGCTCGGCAAGGAACTGCAGCACGGCGCCACCATCGGGCTGGTCTACCTGGCCGCCGACGCGAAGCCCGCCGCGACGGGCCTCGAATCGACCGTCCGATTCCTGCTGTCGGCCAAGTCCGCGTACGTCGACGCCCAGGTGTTCTACGTCGATGCGCAGGACTCCGTGCCGCCCGCCGACTGGGACAAGCCGCTGGACGGCAAGGTCGCGCTGGTGACCGGCGCGGCCCGCGGCATCGGCGCCGAGATCGCGGCGGTGTTCGCCCGCGACGGCGCAAAGGTGGTCGCGATCGACGTCGACCAAGCCGCCGAGGCGCTCGCCGAGACGGCCACCAAGGTGGGTGGCACGGCGCTGACGCTGGACGTCACCGCGGCCGACGCGGTCGACCGCATCACCGAGCACCTGCGCGAGCACTATGACGGCAAGGCCGACGTTCTGGTCAACAACGCGGGCATCACCCGCGACAAGCTGCTCGCCAACATGGACGAGGGACGCTGGGATTCGGTCGTCGCCGTCAATCTGCTGGCACCGCAACGACTCGCTCAGGGTTTGGTGGACAACGGCACCATCGGCGAGGGTGGCCGCATCGTCGGGCTTTCCTCGATGGCGGGCATCGCGGGCAACCGCGGGCAGACGAACTACGCCGCTACCAAGGCGGGCATGATCGGAATGACGCAGGCGCTGGCGCCCGTCTTCGGCGAGAAGGGCATCACGATCAACGCCGTCGCGCCGGGGTTCATCGAGACCAAGATGACCGAGGCGATCCCGCTGGCTACCCGCGAGGTGGGCCGCAGGCTCAACTCGCTGTTCCAGGGCGGCCAGCCCGTCGACGTTGCCGAGGCCATCGCCTACTTCGCCAGCCCGGCCAGCAATGCGGTCACCGGCAACACCATTCGGGTGTGCGGCCAGGCCATGCTGGGTGCCTGAAGTGACTCCGGCGGGCAGGAGCGAAGCGACAGGGGGAGACATGAAACAGCCGAGTGGTCTGAAGAACATGCTGCTTGCCGCCGCGGGCGCGCTGCCGTTCGTCTCGCGCGGCGACACGATCCCCGACCGGACGGTGACCATCGACGACCTGGCCATCGACTCCGCCAACGTCGCCGAGTACGCGGCGGTGACGGGCCTGCGTTTCGGCGACGCCGTGCCGCTGACCTACCCGTTCGCCCTGACGTTTCCTTCGGTGATGTCGCTGGTGAGCGGTTTCGACTTTCCCTTCGCCGCAATGGGTTCGGTGCACGTCGAGAATCAGATCACGCGGTACCGGCCCATCGCGGTGACCGACGTCGTCGACGTCGCCGTACATGCCGAAAACCTCCG